>JANPJJ010000196.1:0-31613 GCA_031425455.1 Sandaracinobacter sp.
CGCGACAAATTCATGTCGGCGGAGGAAGCCCGGGTGTTCGGCCTGGTCGATGAAGTGATGGAAAAGCGCCCGCTGCCGACGGAAGGCGCCGAGCTGAAGGCGGCGTAACGGGGTCTTGCCGTCGGAGGGCCCCGCACCGGGTATCGGCTGACGCTGGCGCCGGGGGGGCGATCCGCCGGCGGTGGCCGTGCCAGGGCGCGATGAGATGCGGGCGTTGGCAGGCGCTGGCTGATTGCCGCAGGCGCTTGGGCAGACGACCGGAGTTCGGGGGGGGCGTCCCCTGCCGACCTGACGGGGTTGCGGGCAAGGATCGGTATGCCTTTGTGACGTTTCGCGCAGCGCGCCGTCCATCCCGGCCCCATTCGCCCTTGCGGCAAGGGCAAACTGCGCTAACTTAGGAGCAAGCCAGCGCGGCCCTCGCGCGCGGCCGGAAGAGAGAATATGACCAAAGTTTCCAGCAGCGACGGCAAGAATATCCTGTACTGCTCCTTCTGCGGCAAGAGCCAGCACGAGGTGAAGAAGCTGATCGCCGGGCCGACCGTGTTTATCTGCGACGAGTGTGTCGAGCTTTGCAACGACATCATCCGCGAGGAAACCAAGAACGCGCTGGTGAAGACCCGCGATGGCGTTCCGACCCCGCGTGAGATCATGAAGGTGCTGGACGAATATGTGATCGGGCAGAACCACGCCAAGCGCGTGCTGTCGGTTGCGGTGCACAACCACTACAAGCGGCTGGC
Organism: Sandaracinobacter sp.; assembly: GCA_031425455.1. Lineage (GTDB taxonomy): Bacteria > Pseudomonadota > Alphaproteobacteria > Sphingomonadales > Sphingomonadaceae > Sandaracinobacteroides. The sequence continues at coordinate 738 of JANPJJ010000196.1, forward strand.
GCACGGCGCCAAGGGTGCCGAAGTGGAGCTGGCGAAATCGAACATTCTGCTGGTCGGACCGACCGGTTGTGGAAAAACGCTGTTGGCGCAAACTCTTGCCCGAATTCTCGATGTCCCTTTCACAATGGCGGACGCGACCACGCTGACCGAGGCCGGCTATGTCGGCGAGGATGTGGAAAATATCATTCTGAAATTGCTGCAGGCCTCGGACTATAATGTCGAGCGGGCGCAGCGCGGCATCGTGTATATCGACGAGATCGACAAGATCTCGCGCAAGGCCGACAATCCATCTATCACGCGCGACGTGTCGGGCGAGGGCGTGCAGCAGGCGCTGCTGAAGATCATGGAAGGCACCACCGCCAGCGTGCCGCCGCAGGGCGGGCGCAAGCATCCGCAGCAGGAGTTCCTGCAGGTGGACACGACCAACATCCTGTTCATCTGCGGCGGTGCCTTCGCTGGACTGGACCGGATCATCTCCGATCGATTGCAGGGCAAATCCATAGGCTTCGGCGCGCATGTTGCGGCGCCGGAAGAACGGCGCACCGGCGAAGTGCTGCGCCAGTGCGAGCCCGAGGATCTGCTGAAATTCGGCCTGATCCCAGAGTTCGTCGGGCGCCTTCCGGTGATCGCGACGCTGGAGGATCTCGACGAGCCGGCGCTGATCAAGATCCTGACCGAGCCAAAGAATGCCCTGTCGAAGCAATATGCCCGGCTGTTCGAGATGGAGGGCGTGAAGCTGTCGTTCAGCGAGGAGTCGCTATCCGAAATCGCCAAACGCGCCATCGATCGCAAGACCGGAGCGCGGGGCCTGCGTTCGATCCTGGAGGGCATCCTGCTGGACACGATGTTCGAACTGCCGGGCATGGATACGGTGGAGGAAATCATGATCGACGGCGAAGTCGTGAAGGGCGTAAAGCAACCGGTGCAGGTACCGCGCGTGGAAAAGGCTGCCTGAGGCAGGGGTCTCCGGCCGGAAATGAAAAGGGCCGCCCGTCTCCGGGCGGCCCTTTCCTTTTGTCGAGGGCTCAGGCCGCTACGGTGACCCGGCGACGCATTGCGGACCCCACCAGGCCGAAGCCGGCGATCATCAGGGCCCAGCTCGCCGGTTCCGGAACGGCGGCGATCTGCCCGCGGATCTCGCCGGCCGGGAAGTTCGCGTTGTGCAGATTGAAATAGGCCTGGCCGCTGTTCAGGCCGGACAGAAGCGCGGCTCGGGCCGAGATTGCAGTGCCGCCATTGGCTGCCAGGAAGCCCCCGCTGTAGGAGGCGATGTCCATGAGGTCGAACATGCCGCTGGTCGATCCCGAAACGCCTGCGACGGGGGCCAGATCGATGGCGACGGGGCCGTTGGCGCCGAGCAGCGCGCAGCAATGGATGTGGCCCGCAGCCGCCGGCGCACTGAGGCCCTCCCAGCTGAGCTCGACGCTCAGCATGTTCATGTCGTCGGACAGGGTTGCCGTGCCGAACCCGGTTGCCGTGCTGGCGTTGGGGATCGTTTCCTGGTCGCCCGATAGCGTTCCCTTGTAGACGGTGGCGGCCGACACGGCAGTTGCCGTCGAGGCGCCGGCGTAGAGCAGGGCGGCGAAAACTAGCGGATGAGGCTTCATGTGATGGTCCCTCCATGTTGTCGCGCGGGCTTCGGGAACCCCCTGGACGGGCATGAACCCTGCCGCACGTTAACCATACGGCACACGTGTGACAGGGGTTGCACGGAAGTGCCGGGGCTGCGCCAGAATGCCGCAAATCGCCGACCTGGGAAGGGTCTGACCCTAGCTTCCCTCGGTTGCGAGATAAATTTCGCTGCCCTTGGCGCGGAACTCGGCGCTTTTCTGCGCCATGCCTTCTTCGGCGGCGACAAATCTGTCGCTGTTCTGGCGAGCCGCGAACTCGCGGACTTCCTGAGTGATCTTCATGCTGCAGAATTTGGGTCCGCACATCGAACAGAAATGGGCCACCTTGGCGCCCTCCGCCGGCAGCGTTTCGTCGTGATATTTCAGCGCCGTTTCCGGATCGAGGCTGAGATGGAACTGGTCGCGCCAGCGGAAATCGAACCGGGCCCGGGACAGCGCGTCGTCGCGAAGCTGCGCTGCGGGATGGCCCTTGGCGAGATCGGCGGCATGAGCGGCGAGCTTGTAGGTGATGACGCCGACCTTCACATCCTCACGATCGGGAAGGCCTAGATGCTCTTTCGGGGTCACGTAGCAGAGCATGGCGCAGCCGAACCAGCCGATCATGGCCGCGCCGATGCCGCTGGTGATATGGTCATAACCGGGCGCGATGTCGGTGGTGAGCGGCCCCAGCGTGTAGAAGGGGGCCTCGCCGCAGCTTTCCAGCTGCTTTTCCATGTTGACCTTGATCTTGTGCATCGGGACATGGCCCGGGCCTTCGATCATCACCTGGCAATCCATCTCCCACGCGATCTTGGTAAGCTCACCCAGGGTGTGCAGTTCGGCGAACTGCGCCTCGTCGTTGGCGTCGGCGATGGAGCCCGGACGAAGCCCATCCCCAAGACTGAACGAAATGTCGTAAGCCCGCATGATTTCGCAGATTTCGCGGAAATTAGTGTAGAGGAAATTCTCCTTGTGGTGCGACAGGCACCATTTGGCGAGGATCGATCCTCCGCGTGAGACAATCCCGGTAACTCGCTTTGCAGTCATGGGAATATAGGGAAGTCTGACGCCGGCATGGATGGTGAAATAATCCACGCCCTGCTCGGCCTGCTCGATCAGCGTATCACGGTAAATTTCCCAGTTAAGATCTTCGGCGATACCGTTAACCTTCTCCAGCGCCTGGTAGATCGGCACCGTGCCGATCGGCACCGGCGAGTTTCGCAGGATCCACTCCCGGGTGTCGTGGATATTTTTGCCGGTGGAGAGGTCCATCACGGTGTCGGCGCCCCAGCGGGTCGACCAGACCATCTTTTCCACTTCCTCGGCGACCGAGGAAGCGACTGCGGAATTGCCGATGTTGGCGTTGATCTTCACCAGGAAGTTCCGGCCGATGATCATCGGCTCGAGCTCCGGGTGGTTGATGTTGCACGGGATGATGGCCCGGCCGCGGGCGATCTCGTCGCGCACGAACTCGGGGGTCACATGGTCCGGCAGCTCCGCGCCGAAGCTTTCGCCATCGCGCGGTTTGGCCAGCGCCGTATCGCGGCCGATATTCTCCCGAATGGCGACATATTCCATTTCGGGCGTGATGATGCCGCGCCGGGCATAGGCGAGCTGGGTAACGGCCTGACCGGCCCTGGCCCTCAGCGGGCGCAGGTTGGGCGACGGAAAGGGCCGGACGTCACGCGGGGCGAGCCGGGCGGCGGCGCCGATCAGGCCATTGTCTTCCGGCTTCACCTGTCGCCCGTCATAGCGCTCGACATCGCCGCGCGCCTCGATCCAGGGCGTCCGGGTCTTGGGCAGGCCCGACGGGATGTCGATCGTCGCGGTCGGGTCGGTGTAGGGGCCCGACGTGTCATAAACGCGCACATTCGGTTCGTTCGCGCTCGGCTCCAGCGCGATTTCGCGCAACGGCACGCGGATATCGGGGTGGAGGCGCCCGGCGACATGCACCTTGGAGGAGGCAGGAAGCGGTCCGGTGGTGACGGTGGCGGCTTCGAGATGCGAGGGGATGTCGGCCATGGGTCCTCCGTTTGATCTTGCCGGCAGCGTGGCCGGCGAAAGAGGAGGCTGAACGGCCATCCCTCCCTACGCCGGTGTCAACCGGATCAGGTTCGACGGGTCGCCGGCTGCTGCCGACCTCTCAGCCGCGCGTGAGCGGCCCCCCGGGGTGTCTCAGCCGACACTAGGCCCCGGCGCGGCCGAGCGCAAAGGCTTTCGCTTGGGCACGGTTGGCGCGGCTTTGGTCGGCGCGGGTTTGGTGGGCGGCGCACTTGCCTGAAACGGCGGCGGCTGCCACGCGCATGTTCCATGCTGGTTGGCCATCATGAACAGCGGGAAGCGTTTCTGGCCGCGCGGGAGGCGGGGCGGCTGCACCATGCCTGGCTGCTGGGGGGGCCGCGGGGCGTGGGCAAGCGACGCTTTGCCGACTGGGCGGCGCTGAAACTGCTGAGCGGGGAGGGCGGCGCGGCGGATGTCGACCCGGAAGCGGGCGCGGCCAGGCTGGTGCAGGCGACGTCGCACCCCGACCATCGGGCGCTGACCCCGCCCGTGGAGGGCGTAGGCAGCGCGACCGGCGCGATCGTGATCGAGCAGGTGCGCGATCTGGCGGAATTTCTGCATTCGACGCCGGCGCTGAGCGAATGGCGGGTGCTGGTGGTGGACGGCCTGGAATCGATGAATCCGAACACCGCCAATGCGTTCCTGAAGGAGCTTGAGGAGCCGCGGGGAAAGACGGTCTATCTGATGGTGAGCCATGCACCGGGTCGGCTGCTGCCGACGATCCGCTCACGATGCCGCATGCTGAGGTTCGGCCCGCTGTCGGCAACCGACAGCCGCGCTGTGCTGGCGGCTGCGCTGCCCGAAGCGGCGCCGGCGGAACTCGACCGGCTTGCAGAGGCATCGGCCGGCGCCCCTGGCAGCGTCGCGGGGCTGGCCGACGCCGATGTGATCGGGATCGAGGCTGCGCTGGACCGAACGATAGCCGGTGGAAGCGCGACGGGCTTTGCGCGCAGCTTCCAGGCGGCAGGCGCCGTGCCGAAGCTGACCGCCCTGCTGATCGCGGCGCCGCGCCGGATTGCAACGATGGCGCGACGCCGGCCCGATCCGCGGCTGCTGGGCCTGTACGAAGAAGCGGAAGCGCTGGCGCGCGATGCCGTCCGCCTTGCCTATGATCGGGTGCAGGTGGCAGTGGCGGTTTCAGACCTGTTGGCCCGGGCGGGCCGGATCGAAAGAGAGCTGGACGCGATGGAACGCGCACGATGAGCCGATACTATGTGACCACTGCGATTTCCTACCCGAACGGGCGGCCCCACATCGGCCACGCGTATGAAGTGATCGCGACCGATTGGCTGGCGCGTTTCGCCCGGGCAGACGGTCGCGAGACCTATTTCCTGACGGGAACCGACGAGCATGGGTTGAAGATTGCCCAGGCGGCCCGGGCCGCCGGGCTACCGCCAAAGGCTTATGTCGACGAAATGACGTCCTGGTTCAAGGCGATGGACGAGAAACTTCAGATCAGCAACGATCGATTTATCCGAACGACCGATGCCGATCACAAGGCGGTGGTGCAGGCGCTGTGGACGAAGATAGCGGCCGCGGGCGACATCTATCTCGACCGCTACGAAGGCTGGTATTCGGTTCGGGACGAAGCCTATTATGACGAGGAGGAGCTTGTCACCGCCGACGATGGTACCCGGCTCGCGCCGACCGGCACCGAAGTCGAGTGGACTGTCGAGGAAAGCTGGTTCTTCCGGTTGTCGCGCTTCCAGGAACCGCTGCTGAAGCTCTACGCCGAGCAGCCGGGCTTCGTGCAGCCTGCCAACCGTCTCAACGAGATGCGGTCTTTCATTGAACGTGGACTGAAGGACTTGTCGATCAGCCGCACCAGTTTCGACTGGGGGGTGCCCGTGCCCGGGTCTGAGGGACATGTCATGTATGTGTGGCTGGACGCGCTGGCGAACTATCTCACGCCGTCGGGCTGGCCGTCGAAGGGGTGGGAGGCGCGCTGGCCCGCCGACCTCCATGTCATCGGCAAGGATGTGGTCCGGTTTCACGCCATCTACTGGCCCGCGTTTCTGATGTCAGCCGGGCTGCCGCTGCCGGGCAGCGTGTTCGGCCATGGCTTCGTGCTGAACCGCGGCGAGAAGATGTCGAAATCGCTGGGCAATATTGTGGAGCCGATGGCGCTGGCCGACGCGTTCGGGGTGGATCCCCTGCGCTATTACCTGCTCCGCGCGATCCAGTTCGGGCAGGACGGCGAATGGAGCCATGAGGCGATCGGGCGGCGGATCAATGCCGACCTTGCCAATGATCTGGGCAATCTGGCGCAGCGCACGCTGAGCATGATCGCCAAGAATTGCGACGGGAAGGTTCCGGCGAACGGTCCCGCCACCGATGCCGACCTGGCGCTGCTGGACTTTCTGGACCGGATGCTGGCCGAGGCGCGAGCTGCGCACGAGGCGGTTCGGCCCGACGTGGCGCTGGAGGCGATCTGGGCGCGGGTCGGGGCCGTGAACGGCTATCTGAACGAAATGGCACCCTGGGCGCTGCGCAAGACCGACCCGGCGCGGGCCGACATCGTGCTCTATCATGCAGCCGAAGCGGTGCGGCAGATCGCGCTGCTGGTACAGCCGGCCATGCCGGAGAGCGCGTCGCGCCTGCTGGACCAGCTGGCGGTAGGGGAGGGCGACCGCCAGTTCGCGAGCCTGGGCCTTCGACTGATGCCGGGCACCCCGCTGCCGGCGCCGCAAGGCGTTTTCCCGCGCTGGATCGAGCCGGAAATCGCGGCCTAGAGCATGTTTCGAGCTGGTGGAATCACCAGAGTCGAAAACCCATGCGGAAAACAAGAACATAGAGCGGCCGTTCTGATGCAGTCAGAACGCGACTCGCTCTAGCGGCGCCGCAGCTCGCGATCCTCATGGAGCCTGTCGTCGCCGATGAAGAGGTCGGTTTCATCGATTTCGCCGGCCACTTCGGCGTCAGTGCGGCGGCGCAGCTGGGAGCCGAGGAGGGCGAGGCCGAGGACGGCCGACAGGATCGACCCGCCATAGACGCCCAGCTTGATCATCGTCTCGAGGCCGGGCTGGGTAAAGGCGAGCTTGCCGATGAAGAGGCTCATCGTGAAGCCGATGCCGGCGATGCAGCCGAGGCCGACGATTTCCAGGAAGCGGCCCGGGCGTTCGGCCTTCAAGACAGCGCTGCCGAGATAGGTCATCGCGGTGATGCCCACGGGCTTGCCGACGAGAAGACCGAGCGCGATCCCCAGCGTGACGGGGTGGGCGAGCGCAGCGCCGAGATCTCCCTCGATGACGGCGCCCGCGGCCGCCAGCGCGAAGACCGGCATCACGCCGTAGAGCACATAGGGCCTGAGGCCATGCTCGACATGCACCAGGACTTCGTCGCCGTCCTTGTCCCGCATCGGGATGGCAAGCGCGGCGAGGACTCCGGCGATCGTCGGGTTGACGCCGGAATTCTGCATCGCGACCCAGAGCGGGATTGCGAGCAGGATGTAGACCCCGACATGCTTCACCTGAAAATGGTTGAGCAGCAGCATCGGGACGTAGAAAACGGCGACCCAGAGCAGCCATTCGGGTTGCAGGCCGCTGGTATAGAAGAAGGCGACGATCAGGATGGCGCCCAGATCGTCGACCACGGCGACGGCGAGGAGGAAGGCCTTCAGCGCGGCCGGAACCCGATTGCCCAGCAGCGCCAGAATGCCGAGCGCGAAAGCGATGTCGGTCGCGGCCGGGATCGCCCAGCCATGGGCATATCCGGCCGGCCCGGCGATCGCGATATAAATCAGCGCGGGCGCGGCCATCCCCCCCGCCGCGCCCAGAAGCGGCAGCATGGCGCGGGCGGGGGAGGAGAGGGTGCCCTCCTTCATCTCCCGCTTCAGCTCGAGCCCGGCATAGAAGAAGAATATCGCCATCAGCAGGTTCTTCACCCACTCGGTCACGGTCAGCGAGATCGCGGCCGGGCCGAAGCTGACGCTGACCACAGTCTTCATCAGATCGTTGTGGAAGGGCGCCCAGGGCGAGTTGACGATGACCATGGCGGCCACGGCCGTCAGCAGCAGGACGACGCCCGGGTAGGCCTCGGGCGGGATCGGCCCCTGGCGGGGAGGGGGGGCAGTCGTTGCCATCGCGTCAGGCCTTTGCGAGCAGGAAGCCCACATAGGCGACGTGGGCCGCCAGCATCAATGCGCCTTCCAGCCCGCTTTAGGCTGGTATCTGACACGCCAGCGAGGACATGATGGCAGCCAGCCCGAGAATGAGGAGAATGTTGGCGATGTTGGAGCCGACGATGTTGCAGATCGCAATTCCGCACGAGCCGATCAGCAAGGCCTCCACCGATGTCACCTTGCAAGTGCGTAATGTTTGAAATTGCCCGTCGAGCGCGCCACATGGGCGCCCATGATCATCGATTCCCATTGTCACCTGAACTACCCCGGCCTGGTGGAGGATGAAGCCGGTGTGCTCGCGCGGGCGCACGAGGCCGGCGTTTCGGCGATGGTTTCGATATCGACCCGACAAAGCGAGTGGGACGCGGTGATCGCCGGGGCAGAGCGACACGGCCAAGTGTTTGCAACCGTAGGGATTCACCCGCACGAAGCCGACCGGCATGCCGATATCGACACGGCAAGGCTGGTCGGCGCGGCGGCGCACGCCAGGGTGGTCGGTATTGGCGAGACCGGGCTGGATTATTTCTACGACAAGTCGGACCGGGCGCGGCAGCGCGACAGCTTCCGTGCCCATATCGCTGCCAGCCGGGAGACCCAACTGCCGCTGATCGTGCACAGCCGCGATGCCGAAGCGGATACGATCTCGATGCTGGCGGAGGAAATGGGGAAGGGCGCCTTTCCCATGGTGATCCATTGTTTCACCGGAAGCCGCGAGCTCGCGGAGGCCTGCCTCAAACTGGGGGCTTATGTGTCGCTTTCCGGGATCGTGACCTTCAAGAATGCGAAGGCATTGCAGGAGACGGCCGAGATGATCCCCGAAGATCGGCTGCTGGTGGAAACCGACGCGCCGTTCCTGGCGCCGGTGCCGGTGCGTGGAAAGGTCTGCGAGCCTGCCCATGTCGCGCACACGGCACGGTTCCTTGCGCAGCTGCGGGCGGTGGCGTTTGAAGAGCTTGCCTTCACAACCAGCCGCAATACTCGGACTCTGTTCGGGAAAATGAAAGACTGATGCGGCTGGTGATGCTGGGGTCGGGCACGTCGTCGGGTGTACCGCGGGTGGGTGGGGCAAACGGAGGCATCGGTGGCGACTGGGGGCGCTGCGACCCTTCGAACCCGCGCAACCGGCGGCGCCGGGTGTCGATTCTGGTGGAGCATGGCCCGACACGGCTTCTGATCGATACGGGGCCGGACCTGCGCGAGCAGTTGCTGGACGCCGGGGTGGGGTGGGTGAGTGCGGTTCTCTATACCCATGATCACGCCGATCATTGCCATGGGATCGACGATCTGCGGGCGCTGTTCCACGCCGGCGGCGCCGAAATCGACTGCTATATGGATCGGGGAACACGGGCCAGCCTGCGCACCCGGTTCGCCTATGTGTTCGCCGGGCGGAGCGGCTATCCGGCAACCGCGAAGGCGCATCTGCTGCGCGACGAGTTGCAGTTCGGCGAGATGATCGTGAGGCCTTTCAAGCAGTTGCACGGACCTGTCGGATCGATGGGGTTCCGGTTCGAGGCAGGCGGACAGGCGATCGCCTACTCGACGGACGTGAGCTCGATCCCGGCGGAGAGCCGGCCGATGCTGGACAGGCTGGACCTTTGGGTGGTGGACGCGCTGCGACGCGAACCGCATCCGACGCACAGCCATTTGTCGCGGACGCTGGACTGGATCGCAGACGCCCGGCCGCGGGAAGCCTGGCTGACGCATATGGACCCGTCGATGGACCATGACGAGCTGCTGCGGGAGCTTCCGGCCGGCGTGTCGCCGGGCTATGACGGACGGCAATGGGGAATGGCATGACCTTGGCGATCATCAGCGTGGCTGCGTCCCTGGCGCTTGTGCTGGTGCTGAATTGGAAGCGCTTCAACGCGCTTGGCGCGACGGCGGTGACGAGGATGCTGTTTGCGTGGACGGCGGTCATCCTGGGCCTGGCAGTGCTCGTGCGCTTCCTCGGCCTGGCCTAGACTTAACATAATATTGATTATCGGATTATGCATGGAACTCTTCGCCCATAGCCGCGCCGGCCTCGCCCGCTGGCATGATTATGTCCTGCGCTCGCACGACAAGCAGGCACTTTGGGCGATGCTGCATCCCGACGTGGTGTTCGAAAGCCCCGTCGTGCACACCCCCCAGCGCGGTCGTGACATCACGTTCAAATATCTGGTTGGCGCCGACAAGGTGCTCGGCGGCCCCGGGTTCCGCTATGTCGGGGAATGGCTGAACAAAGACGGGGCGATCCTGGAGTTCATCAACGAGATCGATGGCATTGCCATCAACGGGATCGACATGATCCGATTCGACGCCGACGGCCTGATCACGCACTTCAAGGTAATGGTCAGGCCGCTGAAGGCCGTGAACCTGCTGCACCAGAAGATGGGCGCCCAGCTGGCGGCCATGGTGCCGGCTCCGTCGGACCGGCCGTGATGGTGCCGTCGGGCAAGTCCGGGTTGGACGCGGCAGACGAAATCGGGCGACTGACCGCCCTCATGGCGACCCTGCGCGGGGATGGGGGATGCGAGTGGGATCGCGCCCAGGATTTCGCCTCCATATCGCCCTACACGCTTGAAGAGGCTTATGAAGTTGCCGACGCGATTGCCCGCGCCGACATGGTCGACCTATGCGAGGAACTGGGGGACCTGCTGCTTCAGGTGGTGTTCCACGCGCGCATGGCAGAGGAGGCCGGGCACTTCACGCTGGCCGACGTGGCGCGGGGGATCTGCGCCAAGATGGAGCGGCGGCATCCCCATATCTTCGGTCCGGAGGCAGCGCAGCGGTCCGCTGAGCAGGTCCGCGCCAGCTGGGAAGACATCAAGGCGGCGGAAAAGCCCCGGACGTCGGCGCTGGACGGGGTGGCGCTGGCCCTCCCCGCCCTCACACGGGCCGAGAAACTGGCGGCACGGGCCGCGCGCACCGGGTTCGACTGGCCAGATGCCCAGGGCCCGCTCGACAAAATTCACGAGGAGCTGGCCGAGCTTCGGGTGGCCGAAACCAGCGAGGAGCGCATCGACGAGGCCGGTGATCTGCTGTTCGCGGCGGCCAATTATGTGCGAAAACTGGGGATCGACCCCGAGGCTGCGCTTCAGGGGGCGAACCGGAAGTTCGAGACCCGGTTTCGCGCCATCGAGACCGCACCCGGCTTTGCCAACATGGCGTTGAGTGCGAAGGAAGCGCTGTGGCAATCCAACAAGGAGCGCCGCTGACGCGCTTCCACATAGGATCAAAGCGAGCGAAAGCGCCGATCGGCATCCGGGTTGAGCCGGACCTTCACCATGATCTGCCCCCCCGTTTCGCCTTGCGAAATCACCTCGCCATTGGCGTGGAGCCAGGCCAGGCGCTGCCCGTCCGAGGGATGCAGACCGATCTCGTGGATGTCGCCGGGTGCCTGAAGCCGTTCCATCAGCAGGCTTTTCAGCTCCCCGATGCCCTCCCCCGTCAATGCCGACACCAGCATCACACCGGGATCGCGCTGCGCCCGCTCCACGGCGGCATCATGGGTCTCAGGGTCCAGCTTGTCAGCTTTGTTCAGCGCCTCGATCATCGGCACGCGCCCTTCGCCCTCCAGCACGCCGAGCGAGCCGAGGATGCCGATGACGTCCGCCGCCTGGGCCTCGCTGTCGGGGTGGGACAGGTCTCGGACATGGACCAGCAGGTCGGCCTCGATCACTTCTTCCAGCGTAGCCCGAAACGCCGCGACGAGTTCGGTGGGAAGGTCCGAAATGAACCCGACCGTGTCGGAGAGAATGACCTTAGTGCCGCTCTGCCCTGCCCCCGGCAGATGAATGGCGCGCATGGTAGGATCGAGCGTCGCGAACAGAAGGTCTTGCGCCATCACATCGGCGCCGGTTAGCCGATTGAAAAGCGTAGACTTTCCGGCGTTGGTGTAGCCGACGAGAGCTATCACCGGGCTGGGCGCGCGTTGGCGCCGCGCGCGGTGCAATGTGCGCGTACGTCGAACGCCTTCCAGCTCTTTCTTCAATCGGGATATACGGTCGCGCAGCAGACGGCGATCGGTTTCGATCTGGGTTTCCCCGGGACCGCCCAGAAAACCATAGCCGCCGCGCTGCCGCTCCAGGTGGGTCCAGCTGCGAACCAGTCGGCCGGCTTGATACTCCAGATGTGCCAGCTCGACCTGCAGCCGGCCTTCGGCGGTGGCCGCGCGTTCGCCGAAAATCTCCAGGATCAGCCCGGTTCGGTCGATCACCTTGGCCTTCAGGGCCGTTTCCAGATTCTTCTGCTGCACCGGCGTGATCGGCGCGTCCATGATGACCACTTCGGCCTCATGCGCTTGCACGGCGGCCGCCAGTCGCTCCACCTGACCCTTGCCGATCAGCGTCGCGGGGCTGGTGGTCCGCAGTTTCAGGAGCTCGGCATTGCGCACGTCCAGGCGGATGGCGGACGCCAGACCGGCGATTTCCTCCAGCTTGGCCTCGGGCGACCTGGCGGCCGCAGAGGGACGACCGGGGAAGATCGGGTGCACGACCATCGCAGGCGCCCCGAAGCTTGCGCCCAGCTCCTGGTCGAACCCGCGCCTGTCTTCAGCTTCAGGCGCCGTCTCGATGTCCATCAATCCTCTTCGTCCACCTTCTCGGGCTCGAACAACTGCACCGGGGCCGCGGGCATCACCGTCGAGATCGCATGCTTGTAGACCAGCTGGGAATGCCCATCGCGGCGCAACAGCACGGAAAAATTGTCGAACCAGGTAATGACGCCCTGAAGCTTCACACCGTTCACCAGAAACATCGTCACCGGGATCTTCTGTTTGCGGACGGCGTTGAGGAACACATCCTGCAAATTGTTCGCCTTGCTTGCGGTTTCGCCAGACTTGGACTTCTCAGGCATCACCGGTCACCTTCCATTCTTGGCAGGCAGTGGCGCCCGCACCCGTACCGTTGCCCGGCATCGGCCGGCGGACACATGCCCGCCTGCCGCAGATGTAAGCCGCGTTATCGCACTGCACAACCGGCCATGGCAGCGAAAGTTGCTTTGCCGAACGGAACGGCCGGACCCGGGCGCTCGCCCCCTCCCCGCTACCCTTCCTCGCGGTCGTGCGCGGCGATGGCGCGCGCCCTCAGCATGCGGTGCAGGGCCGATCGCTCCATGCCGATGAAGGCGGCGGTCCGGCTGATGTTGCCCGAAAAGCGGCGGATCTGCACCTTCAGATACTCGCGCTCGAACGCTTCCCGGGCTTCGCGCAGCGGGGTGCCCATGATGGAGCGCGCCGCCTGGTCCGGCAGCAGCCGCGCCGGCTCTGCGGTGAGTTCGGGCGGCAGGTGATCGAGATCGATCGTGATTGCCGAATTTGCAGGCGCGAGGATCAGGGTTCGCTCGATGATGTTTCGCAACTGCCGCACATTGCCGGGCCAGGCGAAAGCCTGCAGCGCCGCCACCGCATCGTCGGTGATTCCAGGCGTTTTCACGCGCCGTTCGGCCGACAATCGGGCGAGGAAATATTCGGCCAGATGGGGGATATCCTCGCGCCGCTCCGCCAGGGGTGGCAGGCGCACGGGGACGACGTTCAGACGGTAGTAGAGATCCTCGCGGAAGCGGCCCGCGGCGATCTCCGATGCCAGATCCCGCGCCGTTGCCGAGACCACGCGAACGTCGACCTTCACGGCGCGGGTGCCGCCCACGCGCTGGAACGACTGGTCGGTCAGCACGCGCAGGATCTTGGCCTGCGTGGTCGGCGGCATGTCGGCCACCTCGTCGATGAACAGCGTGCCGCCATCGGCGACCTCCAGCAGGCCGGGGCGAATCAGGTCCCCGCCCTGCTCTTCCCCGAACAGTTCCTCCTCGACCCGTTCCGGGGCCATGCGCGCGGCTGCGACCACCACGAACGGACGGTCTGCGCGGGTGGACCAGCGGTGCAGCAGCCGGGCGGCGACTTCCTTGCCCGATCCGGCGGGCCCCTGGATCAGCACCCGGCTTCCGGTCGCCCCCACCCGCTTGATCGTGGCACGGACTGCGTTGATCATCTGGCTGGTGCCGGTCAGCTCGTTCTCGAGGCCGGCGAGGCTGCGCAGCTCGTCGACTTCCCGGCGCAGCCGCTCGGTCTCGGTGGCGCGGGCAACCGCCAGCAGCAGCTGGTCGGCCTGGAACGGCTTCTCGATGAAATCCCAGGCGCCACGCTTGATGGCCGCGACTGCGGTATCCAGATTGCCATGGCCCGAGATGATGAGGACCGGCAGCCCGGGATCCTTGGCTTTCACGGCATCGAGCAGCTCGAGACCGTCCAGCCGCGACCCCTGCAACCAGATGTCGAGGATCAGGAGCGCCGGCCGCCGTTCGGCCAGGGCGGCCAGCGTGCTGTCACTGTCGGCAGCGGTGCGCGGGCGATACCCCTCGTCCTCCAGCACGCCGGCGATCAGATTGCGGATGTCGACTTCGTCGTCGACGACAAGAATATCCAAAGGCATCAGCTGTTTACCTGCTCTGTTACAGCGAAGGATTCGAGTTCCCTGTTGGCTGCAAGGTCGAATTCGATCCGTGCAAGCGCGCCGCCTTCGGGGCGGTTCATCAGGTCGAGCCGACCATGATGATCCTCGACGATACGCTTGACGATCGCAAGGCCAAGCCCGGTTCCACGTTGCCGGGTGGTCACATAGGGCTCGAACAGCCGGTCGCGCAGCTCGCCGGGCAGGCCGCAGCCGGTGTCGGCGATCTCCACGGCCATGGTTTCGCCACGCCGCGCAATCGCCAGGACAACCTCGCCCTCCTGCTGATCCGACGTGGATGCAATGGCTTCCGAGGCATTTTTCAGAAGGTTTGTAAGCGCCTGCCCGATTTGGCGACGATCGCAGACGAACGGTGGGAGATTGTCTTCGGCGATCAGGCGGAACCGCACATTGGGGGTCGCGACTTCTGCCAGGAACATCGCCTGGCGGGCGATCTCGGCGAGGGATTCGGGCCTGAAGGTCGGCGTCGGCATGCGCGCAAAGGCGGAAAATTCATCCACCATGCGGCGCAGATCGCCGACCTGCCGGATGATGGTCTCGGTGAGGTCGGTGAAGGTTTCCTGGTCGCGTTGGATTTCCGGCCCGAACCGGCGCTTCAGCCGTTCGGCCGACAGGATGATGGGCGTGAGCGGATTCTTGATCTCGTGGGCGATCCGCCGTGCCACGTCGGACCAGGCAGCGCGGCGCTGGTCCGACAACTGCTGCGAGATATCGTCGAACGTCAGGATATAGTTGCGGGCCTGGCCGGCGTCTGCCGTGAGGCGGACCGCGAGGGTCTGGGTTTCGGCGCCGCCCCGCGCCTGCCGGGCATGGGCGCGCGTGCGACTGATTTCGGCCGCCGCAATCCCCTCCGTCCGCGCGGTTTCCAAGAGGGTCGCGAATTCGGGCACGGCCTCGGCCAGTGGCCTGCCCACCAGACCCTGCGGCCCGCAGTCAAGCAGCACCTCGGCGCTGGCGTTGGCGAGCCGGATCGTCCCCTCGGCATCGATCGACAGCACGCCGGCCGACACGCCGGACAGCACTGCCTCGATGAAACGGCGGCGCATTTCGGACTGGGTGTTGGCGCCGATCAGGGCTTGTTGCTGCGCCTTCAGTTGCGCCGTCATCCGGTTGAAACTTCGCGTCAAAGCGCCGATTTCGTCGCCGGCGCGCTGGGGCGCGACCCGGGCATCCAGATCGCCTTCGCCGACCCGCTGGGCGGCTTCGGCGAGCGCCCCGATTGGCGCGACGATGCGCGATGCAAGCAGGATCGCGAACCAGATGGCCGCTGCCACCACCAGCAGCGAGACAACCAGAAGAATGAGATTGAAGCGCCATTGCAGTGCGCGCGACCGTTCGGTGAGCTCGCGGTAATCGCTGAGCGCTGTCTGGGTGCGTGCGACCTGTTCGAGCACGCGGGGTTCGACCTTGCGACTGGTATAGACGAACAGCGGCTCGGCTGTGGTGAGGCGGACCACGGCCTCGATCCGATCCCGGGCCGAGGCGACGGCGAGCGCTTCGCCCGGCCGGACACTGGCGAGATCGAGCGCCCCGGTGCGCTGGGCCAGGGGCGGCGTATCGAGGCTGACCGCGACGATGATCTGCGGGCCGGCTGCGGTTGCGCGAAAAACGGCTGCTTCCGAAAGGTTGCGATACTGCACCTGAAGCTCGAGCCCCTGCCGGAACGCCGGCGTGCCGATCCCGAAATCGCCCGAATATTTCGAAATATCCTGACCCATGGCGACGATATCGTCCAGAATTCGGGATTTATTCTCCTCGACATAGGCCTGCGCAACATGATCCGCATTGTCGAGCACGGTGCGGGCGCGCTCGGAAAACCAGAATTGCACGCCGAACTGGAACAGCAGCGACGCAAAAATGACCACCAGGATCGTGGGAGCCGCAGCGAGGGCTGCGAACAGCGCCACCAGGCGGACATGGAGCTGAGCGCCGGCCTGCCCCGCCCTGCGATTGGCAATCAGGATCGCCACCCGGCGCGCGATGAGCAGAAGCAGCGCGAGGAGCGGCAGGAGGTTGGCGACCAGCAGCAGCGTGACGAGCTGGGGCGAGAAGCCCTCGGCCGGCGTCCGCTGGCCGGTGAGCACAGCGTAGGACGACAGGCCGATGATGAGCGCGATCGCGGCGAAACCGATCTCGAGCCCGGGAAAGCGATCCGGGCTGGCGGCCCAGCGCCCGAACCGACGGCGGAGCAGCCGCAGACGCACGGCCGCGCGGTTGCCGAGTGATCCGGGGGCGGAGGATCCTGGGACAGATGATCCAGGGATAGGAGCCATGCGACAGTTGACTAGCAGAGGATAGTGGCAAGCGGAACACAGTAGTGCCCACAGAGTGGCGGATTTGCGACGGTTTGTGTCGGATGTGTCGTCGGTGCGTGCCGACCCTGGCTCAGACCGGCCGGCGCGCAGCCGAAGGCTCGACCCCCCGGTCGGTCAGCATCTTGCGCAACGTGTTGCGATTGACGCCCAGCAGCTTGGCGGCTTTCAGCTGATTGCCACGGGTCAGCGCCAGCGCGGTTTCCAGCAGCGGTCGCTCGAACTCGGCCAGCAGCCGGTCGTAGAGTCCGTCGGCCGGGGGCGCATTGCTCGAGGCCACATGTCGCTGAAGCCATTGCGCCACCAGAGCCTCCAGAGAGGCCGTCGACGTGGCCGCGGGGCTCAGCGAAGGCGTCGGCCGCTCGTCGGACTGGTTTCCGTCCGCCCGCGCGATCCAGAGCTCGGCAACCGCCGCCGAAACCAGATCGTCGCGCGCCAGGGCCGCCAGCCGCCGCATGGCGTTTTCCAGCTCGCGCACATTGCCCGGCCAGGTGCGCTCCATCAGCCAGGCCGTCGCGCCGGCGTCCAGCAGCTTGCGAGGCAGGCCCTCTTTGGCGGCACGATCCAGGAAATGGCGGGCGAGTTCGGGGATGTCCTCGCGCCGGGCGCGGAGCGGCGGCAGCCGGATCGGAACCACGTTGAGCCGGTAGTAAAGGTCTTCGCGGAACATGCCGGCGTCGATCAGCCGCCGCAGATCCTTGTGGGTGGCGGCGACGATGCGCACATCGGCTTTTAGCGAACGGGTTCCGCCAACGGTGGTGAACTCCCCCGATTGCAGCACCCGCAGCAGACGTGTCTGGGCGTCCATCGGCATGTCGCCGATCTCGTCCAGGAACAGGGTGCCGCCCTGCGCCTGCTCGAAGCGGCCCGTGGAGCGCGCCGCCGCGCCGGTGAATGCGCCGCGTTCGTGGCCGAACAATTCGGTCTCGATCAGCTCGCGCGGGATTGCGGCCATGTTGATGGCGATAAAAGGCCCGGTGCGACGAGGGCCGAGGTCGTGCAACGCGCGGGCGACCAGTTCCTTGCCGGTACCGCTCTCGCCGAGCACCATCACCGTGAGGTCGGTCGGAACGACGCGGGCCAGGGTCCGATATACGTCCTGCATCGCCGACGAGCGCCCGATCATCGGCAACGCCTCGGCCTCGCCTGCAGGCGGCGCTGCATCGCGGACTGCGCCTGAGCTTTCGATCGCGCTCTGAACCGTTCTTGTCAGCTCGTTGAGATCAAACGGCTTTGGAAGATAATCGAACGCGCCCTGTTCGGTGGCGCGGACGGCGGTCGACAAGGTATTCTGCGCGCTCATCACGATAATCGGCAAGCCGGGGCGGCGGGCCGTGACCAGCGGAATCATGTCCAGCCCGTTGGCGTCGGGCAGCAGGACATCGGTGATGAGCACGTCACCGACCCCGTCCTCGATCAGCTTCCACATGCCGGCCGCGGTATCGCTCGTTCGGACGGCATGGCCGGCACGAAGCAGCGCTTGCCGAACGACGGTGCGAATGCCCGCATCGTCGTCCACCACGATGATGGTGGAGCTGCTCATGCGGGGTCCGCGGCGAGCGGCAACAGGATACGGAAGATGGTCCTGCCCTCGCGCCGGTCATATTCGATGACTCCGCCATGATCGCCCACGACCTTGGCAACCAGCGCCAGGCCGAGGCCGGTGCCGCCGCGCCGGGCGCTGACGAACGGCTCGAACAGGTGGCCGGCGATTTCGGCCGGGGCGCCCTCCCCTTCATCGATCACGCAGACTTCCAGCGGCAGCGAAACGCGGGCGCCCGTACCAGGCGTCCGAACGCGGAATCCCTGCCGGAATGCCGTCGTCAGCGTGATGGCGCCGCCCGGCTGAGAGGCTTCGACGGCGTTCTTGACGAGATTAAGGAACGCCTGCACGAGAGCGTCGCGCTCCCCCAGAACTGGTGGGAGCGACGGATCGTAACGTTCTTTGAAGACAATATTCTTTCCGAATCCCGCCTCCGCCAGTTTGCGCACATGCCCAAGCACCGCGTGGATATTCTCGCGCTGGAGCAGCGGGGGCCTGGTGTCTGTGAAGCCTTCCATCCGATCGATCAGCGCGCTCACCCGATCGACCTCGGCGATGATCAGGCCCGTCAGCTCCCGGACATCGGAGTCGCATGCCACCTCGCTGGCGTCTGCCAGCAGTTGCGCGGCGCCGCGGATGCCGGACAGCGGGTTCTTGATCTCGTGCGCCAGCATCGCGGCGACCCCGACCGCCGAGCGCGCCGCGCCCTGTTGGCCCATCTGCCGGTCGACCAGCGACGTGACTGCGCGGGGCTGGAAGCTCAACGCCAGCCAGCCGGGCTGATCGGGCAGGCGCCCCACTAGCACATCGGCGCGGACCCGCCGCCCGCCGGCGAACTCCACCATCAGATCATAGGCGGCGATGTCGTTCTGGTTGGCGCGCGCTTCGGCGACAAGCGTCCTGACCGGGCTGTCTTCCGGGAACTGGCCTTCCCAGCCCCGTTCGATGAGCTGCGCCTGGCTCATGTTCAGGAACGCCTCGCCGGCGCTGTTGACGAGCGCCACGCCCGTGTCGGGCGCCAGCAGCAGCATCGGCGCGGGCAGCGCGTTCCAGATGTCGGTCGGGTGCGGAAGGAGCGCCGCGCGCGGCCGGGGCGCGG
Organism: Sandaracinobacter sp.; assembly: GCA_031425455.1. Taxonomy (GTDB): domain Bacteria; phylum Pseudomonadota; class Alphaproteobacteria; order Sphingomonadales; family Sphingomonadaceae; genus Sandaracinobacteroides. Next base: position 19,932 of record JANPJJ010000196.1, read on the forward strand.
CCGCGTTCATGCGGCGGCGGCGAGCGGCGCCGTCTCGCGATCGACCGCGCAGTCGTAGAAATCGCGGACCATCTGCATCACCTGGGTTGCGTCGGCGACGGCGTTGACCTTGTTGCGAAAATCGGCCGACCCGTGCAGCCCCTTGGTGTACCATCCCAGATGCTTGCGGGCGATCCCGACCCCATGCTCGCGACCGTACAGCTCGAGCATGTCGGCGTAATGCGCCAGGATCAGATCGCGCTGGGCTTCCAGCGGCGGCTCGGCCGGGATGTCTCGCCCGTCGAGCGCGGCCATCACCTGGCCGAGCAGCCAGGGTTTCCCATAGGCACCGCGCCCGACCATCACGCCGTCCGCGCCGGATTGCGCCAGGGCCGCAAGCGCATCCGCCGGCGAGCAGATATCTCCGTTCACGATCACCGGAATCTTCACCGCGGCCTTCACTCGCGCCACGAACGCCCAGTCGGCGGTGCCCGAATAGAGCTGGTTGCGGGTGCGGCCGTGCACCGTGATCATCCTGACGCCCAGATCTTCGGCGATCCGGGCCAGTTCGGGGGCGTTCAGGCTGTCGTGGCACCAGCCCATGCGCATCTTCAGTGTAACAGGAACGGAGACGGACTTGACCGTTGCTTCAACGATTTGGGACGCGAGTTTCAGGTCCCGCATCAGATGCGATCCAGCCTGGCCGTTGACGATCTTCTTGACCGGGCAGCCCATATTGATGTCGATGATCGCTGCCCCGCGCTGCTCGTTCAGCCGGGCGGCTTCGGCCATCACGCGCGGCTCGCAGCCGGCCAGCTGCATCGAGACCGGCTCTTCCGACGGGCACCAGGCGGACTTCTGCAGCGACTGCCGCGTTTCGCGCACCATCGCTTCGGATGCGATCATCTCCGTGACGGTCAGGCCGGCTCCGAAGCGCTTAACCAGCGTGCGGAACGGCCGGTCGGTCACGCCGGTCATCGGTGCCAGGATCACCGGCGACGCGATGGTCACCGGACCGATCTTCAAGGGAGGAGCTGCGGTCATGATCTGCCTAAAAACAAGGCAGCGCCCTTAAGCCATCGGGCGCGCGGCGGCAAGAGGCGCGGCAAGAGGAGGGCCTTTCGCGAACGCCGGCAAACGCCTACTGCGGGGCGTGGCAAGCGGCACTTCATCGCAGACGGCAGCGCTGGTGGTGGCGGCCGGCCAGGGCGTCCGCGCCGGCGGGGAGCTGCCGAAGCAGTACCGGCTGCTGGGCGGCCGGACATTGCTGGCGCATGCCGTTGCCTCGATGCAGGCGAATCCCGACGTGGGGCGCGTGCATGTGGTTGTTGCCGACGGAGAACAGGACCGGGCCAGGGCCGCGTTGGGCGACCTGGCGGCCAGCCTCGGTGCCGGGGGCCCGAGCCGGCAGGAGTCGGTCCGGCGCGGACTGGCGCAGCTTGCCGAAGCCGGAGCGCCGGCGCGGGTGCTGGTGCACGATGCCGCCCGGCCGTTCGTGCCCGCCGCGATGATCGGGCGGGTGCTCGACGCCTTGTCCGAGGCCGATGGCGCCTGCCCTGCCCTCCCCGTCGTGGACAGCCTGCGCCGGGGGACCGACCGGATCGAGGGCCAAGTGGCGCGGGACGGGCTGTGGCGGGTGCAGACACCGCAGGGCTTCAGGTTCGAGACGCTGGTGGCGGCGCATGCCACGGCGGCCCCCGGGGCGACCGACGACGCCGAAGTGCTGCGCGCCGCGGGGCACGCCGTCGTGCTGGTGGAGGGAGACGAACGGGCGATGAAGGTGACGCTTCCGGCGGATTTTGCGGCCGCCGAACGGATGCTGGACTGGGCGACCCTGACAGGCTCCGGCTATGATGTGCACCGTTTCGGGCCTGGGGATCATCTCTGGCTCTGCGGGGTGGCGGTGCCGCATTCGCAAGGCCTTGTCGGCCACAGCGATGCCGATGTCGGGCTGCACGCGCTCACCGATGCGATCCTGGGGGCGCTTGGCGACGGCGACATCGGGGTGCATTTTCCGCCGACCGATCCGCGCTGGAAGGGGGCAAGCTCGGACCGGTTCCTGGCGCACGCGGCCTCGCTGGTGAAGGCGGCCGGCGGCCGCATCCTGCACTGCGACGTGACGCTGATCTGCGAGGTGCCGAAGGTGGGGCCGCATCGGCCGGCCATACTGGCGCGCCTGGGCGAGATTCTTTGCGAACATGCGCCTCGCCTCAGCGTGAAGGCGACGACGACCGAAGGGCTGGGGTTTGCAGGACGACGGGAAGGGATCGCTGCACAGGCAGTTGCGACGATCCGGCTGCCGATGTGGAGCGGGATATGAGCCTGGACGCGGAACTGGTTGCTCTGGCAGAAAAAGTGGTGGACGCCAATCGGTCTGCCGGGCGGCGGATCGCGACGGCGGAGAGCTGCACCGGGGGGCTGGTGTCAGCGGCCCTGACCGAAGTTTCCGGCTCGTCCGACGTGTTCGAGGGTGCCTTCATCGCCTATTCGAACGAAGCGAAGATTTCGATGCTGGGCGTTTCGGACGATATCCTGGCGACGCTGGGCGCGGTTTCCGAAGCAACTGCCTGGGCGATGGCGCAGGGGGCGATCGCGCACAGCCGGGCCGACGTGGCGGTGGCAATTTCGGGCATCGCCGGGCCGGGCGGCGGGAGCGACAAGAAGCCTGTGGGAACCGTCGTGTTCGCTCGCGCGCTCAGGACGGACGGCGCCGTATTGGCGGATACGCACCACTTCGGCGATCTCGGCCGGGCCGAAATCCGGCGTCAGGCAGCGCTGGTCGCGCTCAGGCTCCTGCTACCGTAGAGTTTCAGCGCCCGGGCTTCGAAGCTTGCTACCATGCGCTTGAAGGCTTCATGAAAGAAAGCGCCTGCAAGTCGTTCAAACAGCTTCGATCTGAACTCAAAATCGACGCAGAACTCGAGCCGTGTGCCGCCGCTCTCATGTGGGTGGAAGTGCCAGTCGTTGCGCAAGAATTTCAGCGGCCCCGACACATAATCGACATCGATATGGCTCGGCGCCTGCAGCTGGACCCGGCTGGTGAACGTCTCGCGCAGCGACTTGAAGCCGACCGACATGTCGGCGAGCATCCCGGTCTCGTCGCTCTGGCGGATGCGGACCGCGACCACCCAGGGCAGAAACTCCGGATAGCGCGAGATATCGGCGACGAGATCGTACATCTCGCGAGGGGTCCAGGGGAGGACCCGGATTTCGCTATGCCGGGGCAAGGGCGTCGGCGCTTCCGAGCTGCGCCGTGCCGGCATGTTGCGCGCGCCGGGCCGCTTGCAGCTTCGCGAAATCCTCGCCGGCGTGATAGCTGGACCGGGTCAGCGGGCTGGCTGCGACCAGTGCGAAGCCCTTGGCGCGGCCGATCGCGGCATAGCTGGCGAAGGTCTTCGGCTCGACGAACTCGATCACCTTGGCGTGGCGCGGCGTCGGTTGCAGATACTGGCCGATCGTCAGGAAATCGATATCGGCCGAGCGCATGTCGTCCATCACCTGGTGCAGCTCCATCCGCTCTTCGCCCAGGCCCACCATCAGGCCGGATTTGGTGAAGATGGTCGGGTCCAGCCGCTTCACCTGCTCCAGCAGTCGCAGCGAGTGATAATAACGAGCGCCGGGCCGGATCGTCGGGTAAAGTCTTGGAACCGTTTCCAGATTATGGTTGTATACGTCCGGGCGGGCGGCGACGATCCGCGCCACCGCCTCGGCCGCCTTGTTGCGGAAATCGGGGGTCAGGATCTCGATCGTGGTGTTCGGCGCACGCTGCCTCAACTCCTGAATAACCTTCACGAAATGGCCCGCGCCGCCATCCGGCAGATCGTCCCGGTCCACCGAGGTGATCACGATATGCTCCAGCCCCAGCTCGCCGGCCGCCTCGGCCACATGCGCCGGTTCCAGCGGATCGACCTTGCCCGGCATCCCCGTCTTCACGTTGCAGAAGGCGCAGGCCCGGGTGCAGGTGTCGCCCAGGATCATCACCGTTGCATGCTTCTGCTGCCAGCATTCGCCGATGTTCGGGCAGGCTGCCTCCTCGCAAACGGTGTTCAGGTTCAGCCGCCGCATCAGACGCTTGGTTTCAGCAAACGCCGGCGAGGTGGGGGCGCGGACGCGCAGCCACTCCGGCTTGCGGGTGCGGGTCGAGAGCGGAGGCTCCGCGAGGAGAGAAACGACATCGTTCATGCCGAGCACATAGGCAGTCGCGCGCCGGGGGGCAACGGCGCGCCGGCCTGCGCGCGAATGGGCCGCAGACGGCCCGAAACGCGCGAAACGCCAGGGGTCTGGGCCCTGTCGAACTGGAACGGCGCTAGGCCATGGCCCGGCAGTAGCGGGCGAGCTGGTGCAGGCAGACGATGGTGAGCGCCAGCAGTGCGAGTTCGGTAAAGCCGGAGCCGAGCAGGATCCAGTCCTGCCAGCCTTCCGGGTTCAGCGGCCGGGCAAGCAGCAGCCGGGCGAGACTGGCCGCGGTGGAGAGCGCCACCCCCGCCACGGCAGCGCCGAGCCATCGTGGAACGCGCAATGCATCGCCGTCGGAACGCGCAATGCGCCACGCCATCGCGGCTGCAATCACGGCGGCTGCGAAGCCGGCCGCGTCAACGATCAGGAGGATATCGATCCGGCCTTCCACAAGAGGGCCGGAAATGCCGTTGTCGACCGCGGTGCGCAGGCGCATGCACAGCAGCGACATTGCGATGAGGAACGCGGACACGAGCATGTTGCGCTGGAAATGCGCTGGCCAGGCAGCGCGAAGATAGGCGCGAGCGAGTAGCCGCGCGTCGCCGAAGCCGCCGATCACGCGGCGTTCGGCCTCCGCGACGGGCAGCTGCCGCTCGTCCACGAGGCCCTGCACCTGCTCCTCGATATCGTCGCGAACGCGGCCCGCGAGCCTGGGATCGACCGCGAGCACCGCCTCCACGGTCGCCAGATAGTTGTCGATCAGCGCTGCCACTGCGGACCTTTCTCGATCACGGCGCCGACGCCTCGGCCTTGTGCACTGGGTTGACTGCGTCGGCGTCCAGCACGGCGCTGACCGCGTCTGCGAAGCTGCGCCAGCTGCCGCGGCGCTGGTTCAGCGCCTCGCGGCCGTTCGCGGTGAGATGGTAAACGCGCCGGCGCCGGCCGCCTTCGGGGGTGACCCAGCTGCTGTCGATCAGCTCCAGCGTCTCGAGCCGGTGCAGCGCCGGATAAACCGTTCCCTCGGGCAGATCGAACCGGCCGGCGCTGCGCTGGCGCAGTTGCTCGATGACGGCATAGCCGTGCGCCGGAGCCGACGACAGGATCGCCAGCAGGATATTGTCCAGATGGCCCTTAAGCATCTCGGCGGTCATGAGGCGATCTAGAGCCTTGCGTTGCTAGGTGTCAAGTTGTAAGCCTAGTGACGCTAGGTAGCTGGGAGCCAAGGATGACGCAGACGGTGGGACGGACCGGATCGCCGGTCATAGGGAACATGGCGGTCGTGATGGCCGCAGCCGTCAGCTTCGGGGCGATGTCGCTCGCGATCCTGGCCGCCGGCTCGGACCGGATCGAGGATATCCGGCTGATTGTCCGGATCACGGCGCGAACGTCGCTCGCCCTGTTCCTGCTGGCGTTCGTGGCGTCTGCCCTGCACCGCCTTGTGCCCGGCCCGGTGACGGCCTGGTGGCTGCGCCACCGTCGCGGGCTGGGCCTGTCGTTCGCGCTGTCGCACCTGGTGCACGCCTTTGCCCTCTGGGGCCTGTATGTCGGCGACACGGCGCTGTTCTGGACGCTGACCAACCCGCGGTCGGTGGTGACGGGGAGCATCGCCTATCTGTTCATTGCGGCGCTGGCGCTGACCTCGTTGGATCGGGCGGTGCAATGGCTGGGTCCGCGCTGGTGGAAGCGCCTGCATCTGGCCGGAATCTGGGTGGTTTGGGTGAGCTTCCTGTTCACCAATGGCAAGCGGATCCCGGAAAGCGGCTGGTATGCCGTGCCGGTCGTGCTGCTGCTGGGGGCGGTGGCGCTTCGCCTCGCGGCGCGTCGGCCTGCGTTCGGCGCGACTGCGGGGGTTGCGGCGGCGCCGGGGAGGGACTGATCCGTCCTCAGCTCCGGTGGGCGTCGCCGCGCGACTCCGTCAGCACCTCGAGCAGCTTTGACAGCAGCTGGTCGCGGTTCCAGGGCTTTGTAACCATCGGTGCCCCCGCCAGGCAGGGGTCCGCTGCGCGCAAATCGCCATAGCCGCTGACCACGACAAAGGGGATGGAGCGGGCGTTGAGCGCCTGCACGATGGGCACGGTTGACTGACCATCGAGGTTGAGGTCCAGCACGACGAGGTCGGGGGGCTGCGCCTCGATTGCCGCCAGCGCATCGCTGACGGTTGGAACGGTAGCCAGCACCTCGGCGCCCTGCTCCAGCAGCACATCCTCCATGTCCATCGCAACGATCAGCTCGTCCTCGACGATGAGGACGGCAACGCCGGCGAGCGACACACCCTGAACGACGTTCATTGCGGCTCCTGTTCAAATGGAAAATCGATCTCGGCACGAAGGCCTTCGGGTTCGAAGCTGAGATTTGCGCGGCCGCGAAGCTCGTAGGTGGATGCGCGCTCGATCAGGCGGGTGCCGAACCCCTTGCGCTCGGGCGGTGTCACAGGCGGCCCCCCGCTCTCGCGCCAGTGCAGGCGGACCATGGCCTGGCCGTCGGCATCGCGGGGCTCGAGCAGGATTTCCAGCCGCCCCTCCGGCACCGACAGGGCGCCGTACTTCACAGCGTTGGATGCAAGTTCGTGCAGGATGAGAGCGAGCCCGAGGCCCTGCTTCGGGGTTAGCCGGACGGAGCTTCCCGACACCTTGATCGCCTCGCGCTTGCCGCTGTCATAAGCCTTCAAGGTGCCGTCGATCAGTTTCACCAGGTCGGCAGATTGCCACTGCGAATCCAGCAGCAACGTGTGGGCATGGCCCAGCGCTTCGAGCCGGCCGATGAAGCTGGCGCGGAATTCGTCGACCGAGCCGATGTCGCGGCTGGTCTGGTTGGCGAGGCCCTGCACCACCGCAAGCGTGTTCTTAACCCGGTGGCTGAGTTCGTGGGTCAGCATTTCGCGCTCGCGCTCGGCCTCCTTGCGCTCCCGGATATCGTGGAACAGCACGCCGACCTGGTTGTCGCCCGGGCTGCCGAGCGGAAACGCGTAGACTTCGTAGAAATGATCGAGTTTGGCGGCAGCGGCTTCGAACCGTTCGGCGACGTGGGTGCGTGCGATCCTGCCATAGGTTTCGAACCAGTAATCCTCGATCCCGGGCTGGAGTTCGTGCATCGTCTTGCCGATGACGTCGCTGAGCCCGGTCTGGCGCTGGAAGGCAGGATTGACTTCCAGAAAGCGATAGTCGGTTGGCCGGTCTTCGGCGTCGAACAGCATCTCGATCACGCAGAATCCCTGGTCGAGCGAATCGAACAGCGTCTGATATCGATGTTCGGTCAGTTCCAGCCGGCTTTCGGTCAGCCGCCAGGTGCTGATGTCGACGAAGGTGACGACAACGCCCTCGATCCGATCATCGAGCGTGCGATAGGGTCGCACCCGCATCATGAAGCAGCGGCCGCGCTGGTCTTTCAGCTCGATCTCGAGCGGTACATGGTCGCCCAGCACCTGCCGCAACTCTTCCTCGATGCCCTGGCGGATCAGCCGGTTGGTAAAGTCGGCGAGCGGCCTGCCGACATCGCCGTCGACGATGTTGAACAGCTCGGCAACCGACGGCGTGAACATGCGGATGCGCAGTTCGCCATCCAGAAACAACGTTCCGATCTCGGTCGCGGCGGTCAGGTTGCGCAGATCGTTGTGGGCAGTCGAGATGCTTTCCAGCTTGACCTTCAGCTCGGAATTGACCGTCTGCAGCTCCTCGTTCATCGACTGGAGCTCTTCCTTGGAAGTCTCCAGTTCTTCCGACGTCGATCGATACTCCTCATTGATCGACTGCAACTCCTCGTTGGCGACGCGCAGGTCCTGCGCGGCGTGTTCGTGATCGTTGCGGCTGCTGGACAACGAATCGCGCACCATCACCAGTTCGGCCTGCAGACGGCGGACCTGTTCGTCGCGGTCCCGGCCATCCGCGGTGGCTGCCTCGGCGGACTCCGGCAGGGTATCCGGCCCGCCGTCGAGGAACATCACGAGGGCGTGCGGCTGGCTGCGGTGCCCGTCGCGGATCGGGACCACGTTCAAGGCGATGCGGCGGCGTGCCCCCTCGATCTCCAGCGAGACGGCCGGCGTGAGGGTGGGCACGGCCTTGAGCAGCGCTTCCCCCAGCGCATAGCCGAGATCGATCCGCAATTCCGGGCAGACCACCTGATCCAGCCGATCACTGAAGGTGCCGCCGGAATGGCGCAGATAGCGGCCCGCGCTGGGCGACAGATGGACGATCTGCGACCGTTCGTCGACGAGGATGCTGGCCGGGGCGATTTCCTCGAGGGCAAGCCCGTGGAGCACTGCGGGCGCCGTCCCGGGGGGCGTCTTCGCCGCCGGGCGCGCGGGAGGTGCCGGGACATCGGGCGCCGAATAGCGCTGCGCCAGTATCGGCATGGGCTGGGCCGGGCGCGGCTTGGTGCAATAAAGCCGGGATTCGCGGTCGACGGCGGCGAACATCTGGTTGGCGACATCCGCAGTCTCGGCCGAGCCGAGGAACAGATATCGCTGCGGCAGCAGGGCATAGTGGAAAAGGGCATAGAGCTTCTCCTGCAGGCCCCGTTCCAGATAGATGAGGAGATTGCGGCAGCTGATGAGATCCAGCCGAAGAAACGGCGGGTCTTTCAGCACACTGTGCGTCGCGAACAGCACCATGTCGCGGATTTCCTCGCAGAAGCGGTAATGCGAGCCATCGGCCAGGAAGAAGCGCTGCAACCGCTCTGCCGACATCTCGGCCTGGATGCTGTTGGGGTATCGCCCTTCCCGCGCCATGCCCAGCGCGCCTTCATCGAGATCGGTGGCGAAAATCTGGATCGGCACCTTCAGCTTGCGTCGCTCCGCTTCCTCTTTCAGCAGGATGGCCAGGCTGTAGGCTTCCTCGCCGGTGGCGCAGCCGGCAACCCAGGCCCGGATGCCGTCTGCCCCCACGTCGTCGAAGATCGGCGCGATCGCCTTCGTGGTCAGCGTTTCGAATGCCTCGGGATCGCGGAAGAAGTGGGTGACCGAGATCAGCATGTCGCGGAAGAGATCGTCGGCTTCCTCCGGCGTTTCCTTCAGATACTCGGCATAGGCCGACAGGCTGGTCATGCGCCGGACCTGCATCCGGCGCAGCACGCGGCGGCGCACCGTGGGCCGTTTGTAGCTTGCGAAATCATGGCCGGTACGCGCATGGAGGAAGCCGACAATCCGCCTGAGATCGTTCGCGGCGGCATCCATGTCCAGCGAGCGGACCGCTTCCTTGCTGCGGGCGACCTCCGCGATCTGAACTGCGAGCCCCGCGATCGACGCCACCAGGTCGGCGCAGCCGGTGGCGATCGCGTTTCTGGGCATCGAGGCAAATTCGGCTTCGGCGGGATCCTGGACGAGCACCACGCCGCCCGCTTCCTTGATCGCCTTCACGCCGGACGTGCCATCGGAGCCGGCGCCGGTGAGGATGACGGCGATGCCGTCGCCGCGTGCGCTCGAGATCGAATGGAAGAAGCGGTCGATCGGGGTGCGTCTGCCGCGCGCTTCGTTGAAGGCGCTGGCCTGGATCGAATTGCCGCTGATGACCAGCTCGCTCTCGGGCGCGATCACGTAGATACAATTGGGCTGGAGCGTGAGGGAATCGGTAACCGGCGCTACCGGCATCTTGGATGCCATCGCCAGGATTTCGGCAAGCGCGCTGGGATGATCGGGGGCGAGATGGACGATGACGACGTAGGCGAGGCCGAGATCGTCGGGCAGATCCCGGAACAGGGCCTGCAGGGCGCCGATGCCGCCGGCCGACGCGCCGATGCCGCAGACGGGGGTCTGCATGACATTCCCGTGACCGCTGGTCGGCTCCATGTCCCGCACGCCACCCTGCCTTCCGCGTAGCCCCCTGTTCCGTTCTACAAGGCCTCGGCCCAATCACCTAGCGGCAATATGCGGGGGTGCGTCGTTGAGATTCCTGTCTCAGATCCCTGCGAACGTTGCGAAATCCGCCAGCGGGGCGCGGCGGGTCCGGAATTGGTTGGCCTTGTCCGCCGGATCGGCAAACCCGATGGCCATGCCGGTGAACAGCATGCGCTCTTCCGGAATGTTCAGGAACCTGCCGATCGTATCGGGATAGATTGCCCAGCATTCCTGCGGGCAGCTGTCCAGCCCCGCCTCGCGCAGGAGGAGCATGATGTTCTGCAGGAACATGCCGAGGTCGGACCATTGCGGCGGCCCCATGGTGCGCGCCACGGTGCAGAACAGGGCGACCGGGGCGCCGAAGAACTGGAAGTTGCGGGCGAACCATTGCAGGCGCTCCAGCTTGCTTTCGCGGGGGATGCCCAGCGCGCCGTATAGATCCTCGCCCACCTGGAAACGATAATCCTTGTAGGGGCTTGTCAGGATTTTTGGATAGATGTCATACTGCTGCGGCTCGCCGGTGGGGGCCTCCATCACGCGCCTTGCCATGATCGCCTTCAGCTCGGCCAGCCGCCCGCCGCCGACCACGTCGATGTGCCAGGGCTGGAGGTTCCCGCCGGACGGCGCGCGCGACGCGGTTTCCACGATGCGGCGAAGAAGGGCGCCGTCCACTTCGGTCGGCAGGAACCCGCGGACCGACCGGCGGGTCGTGATGGCTTCGCTCACGGTTATGGAGGCATTCGGGGCGGCGTTCGGGGCGGCGTTCATGAAGGGCTTTCGTTCCGGCTGTTGTTTGGCTCCACGCGATTGCCTAAGGGTGGGGCATGCTGTCCAGCCTCCCCAATCTGCTGACGCTGAGCCGGATCCTGGCCGTGCCGCTGTTCGTGATCCTGATGTGGAACGCCAGCTGGGTGGGCTATACGGCGGCGTTCCTGCTCTACTGCCTGGCTGGGCTGACCGACTATCTGGATGGCTATCTGGCGCGGTCGCATGGCACGGTTTCGCGGCTGGGCGTGTTTCTGGACCCGGTGGCCGATAAGATCATGGTGGCCGCTGTGATCGTGATGCTGATCCACAACGACCTGATTGCCGGCTGGCATGTGATCCCGGCGCTGGTGATCATCCTTCGCGAAATCACGGTTTCGGGCCTGCGCGAATTCCTGGCGACGGCACGCATCGGCCTTCCTGTCAGCCAGCTGGCGAAATGGAAGACGACCTTCCAGATGGTGTCTCTGGGCGCTTTGATCCTGGTGCCGGCGAGCGCACACTGGTGGCCCGCCCTCCCCGCCCAATCGGTCGGGCTGGCCTGCCTGTGGCTGGCCGGCGTCCTGACGCTGGTAACCGGATGGGATTATCTGAGGATCGGGCTGAAGCATATGAACGAGGCCGATGGTACTGCACGGTAACGGGACTGCCCGGTGACGGTACGGCACCCCGATGGGGCGGTGACGGTACGGCACCCCGATGGGGCGGTGACGGTGCGGCACCCCGATGGGGCGGCGACGGTACGGCTGCTCTATTTTGCCTGGGTGCGCGAACGGATCGGCGTGGCGGAGGAAACGGTCGAGCTGCAAGGGGCGACCGACCTGTCCGGATTGCTGGAGACGCTGCGGGCGCGGTCTGCCGGGCATGCCGATGCGCTGGCCGACCGGGGCCGGTTGCGGGCCGCCATCAACCAGGATTTCGCCGGATGGGACGCG
>JANPJJ010000197.1:0-8971 GCA_031425455.1 Sandaracinobacter sp.
CGCGGGCGTCAGCACGCTGTCCTTCTTGGCGGACTGGCCGTTGCGGATACGGGTGAGCATGTCACCCAGGGGATCGGTCATGTTCATCTTGGGCAGCCTTACCAGCTCGACTTCGTGAGGCCGGGAATCAGGCCCTTGTTGACCAGTTCCCGGATCATCACGCGCGACAGCTTGAACTTGCGATAATAAGCCCGGCTGCGCCCGGTCAGCTCGCAGCGGTTGCGAACCCGGGTCGGGTTGGCGTTGCGCGGCAGTTCGGCCAGCTTCAGCCGTGCAACCAGGCGCTCGCCCTCGTCGCGGCTTTCGTCGTTCGCAATGCTCTTCAGCTTCTCGAACTTCGCGGCATATTGCTTCACCAGCGCCTTTCGACGCTCGTTCTTGTTGATGGAACTCAGTTTCGCCATGGACTTAAGCTCTCTCTATCTCAGGCCGCGGCCGCAGCTGCTTGCTGGCGCGCTTCCGCATCGCCGACAAAGGGCAGGCCAAAATGGCGAAGAAGCGCGCGCGCCTCGTCGTCGGTGTTGGCCGTCGTGGTGATGATAATGTCCATGCCACGGATCTTGTCGATCCTGTCGTAGGGCACTTCGGGGAAGATGATCTGCTCTTTCAGGCCCATGGCGAAATTGCCGCGGCCGTCGAAGCTCTTGGGGTTCAGGCCGCGGAAATCCTTCACGCGCGGCAGCGCGATGGTGACCAGCCGATCCAGGAACTCGTACATCCGGTCGGAGCGCAGCGTCACCTTGCAGCCGTTTGGCATGCCCTCGCGCAGCTTGAACTGCGCGATCGACTTGGTCGCCTTGGTGATAACCGGCTTCTGGCCGGCGATCGCCATCATCTCGGCAGCAGCGATCTCGACCTTCTTCTTGTCCTGGGTCGCCTCGCCGACGCCCATGTTGATCACGATCTTCTCGACCTTGGGAACCTGCATATGGTTCTTGTAGCCAAACTCCTCGGTCATCGCCGACCGGATCGACTCCTCGAACTGCGTCTGCAGCCGGGGCTTCACGCGTTCGGAGTTCGAGTTCGTCTTGTTTGCGGCATCAGCCATTGAGCACCTCGCCCGAGCCCTTCAGGACCCGCACCTTCTTGCCGTCGCGAACCTCGAAGCCGACGCGGGCAGGCTTGCCCGTCTTCGGATCCTTGATGGCGACATTGGACACATGGAGCGGCGCCTCGCGGCGCTTCACCCCACCCTCGGGATCGGCCTGGGTCGGCTTGGTGTGGCGGGCGATCATGTTCACGCCTTCCACCACCACCTTGCCGTCCTTCGGCATCGATTTCGTGATCACGCCCTCGCGGCCCTTGTCCTTGCCGGCAAGCACCACGACGCGGTCACCCTTGCGGATTTTCGCCATCGACATGTTACAGCACCTCCGGTGCAAGGCTGATGATCTTCATATGGCCGGTCGAGCGCAGCTCGCGAACTACCGGGCCGAAGATCCGGGTGCCGATCGGCTCCTCGTTCTTGTTGATGAGGACGGCCGCGTTGCCGTCGAAACGAATCACGCTGCCGTCGGCCCGGCGAATGTCCTTGGCGGTGCGGACGACAACGGCGCGGTGCACATCGCCCTTCTTCACGCGGCCCGTGGGCTGCGCTTCCTTCACGGACACGACGATCACGTCGCCCACGCCCGCACCGCGCCGCTTGGAGCCGCCGAGCACCTTGATGCACATCACGCGCTTGGCACCGGAATTGTCGGCGACTTCCAGGTTTGTCTGCATCTGGATCATGTCAGGCCACCTTTTCCGAAGCTTCGGCGACGGCCTGCGACGTGCCGACCTTTTCCAGCAGGCGCCAGGTCTTCAGCTTGGAGATCGGCGCACATTCCTCGATCCGCACGATGTCGCCGATCTTGCCGGCATTGCCTTCATCATGGGCATGATATTTCTTCGAACGACGGATGATCTTGCCGTACAGCGGGTGCGGAACCTTCCGCTCCACCAGCACAATAACCGTCTTGTCCGTCTTGTCGGAGACCACCGTCCCCTGAAGCACTCGCTTGGGCATGGCTATTCCTTCAAGCTTCTTGGGGCTGGGATTTCACCCGCGCCGATTGTTCGGTCTGGATGCGGGCGATGCTCCGACGCACCTCCTTCACCCGGCTCGGCTTTTCCAGCTGCTGCGTCGCCGCCTGGAAGCGAAGGTTCAACTGCTCGCGCTTCAGCTGCTGCAGCTCGCCAATGAGGTCCGCGTCGGAACGCGACTTGTAATCCACGGTCGCCATGGTTCAGCCTTCCTTCGCTTCACCCAGGCGGGTGATCATCTTCACCTTGATGGGGAGCTTGGCGGCCGCGCGCTCGAAGGCACCGGCGGCAATCTCGGCGCTCACGCCATCAATCTCGAACATGATGCGGCCCGGCTTCACCCGTGCCACCCAGAATTCAGGGTTGCCCTTGCCCGAGCCCATGCGGACTTCCGCCGGCTTCGACGAGACCGGCACGTCCGGGAAGATGCGGATCCACAAGCGCCCCTGGCGCTTCATGTGGCGAGTGATCGCACGGCGGGCGCTTTCGATCTGGCGCGCGGTGATCCGCTCGGGCGCCAGCGCCTTCAGGCCGAACGCGCCGAAGTTGAGCGCGGTTCCGCCCTTGGCGTCCCCGTGAATACGGCCCTTGAAGGCCTTGCGGAACTTGGTCCGTTTAGGTTGCAGCATCTTGTCTCGCCTTCAGTCGAGGGAAACGCCCTCCGATAAGGCGACCTGGGTTAGAGGTCGCTTATCGGGCCGGACGAACTCCCGAAGTCTGTGATTCCATCATCAGCCGGTCTTGCGCCATCGGGTCGTGGCCAAGGATTTCACCCTTGTAGATCCACACCTTCACACCGCAGACGCCATAGGCCGTGTGGGCCTGGGCTTCGGCATAATCGACATTGGCGCGCAGCGTGTGCAGCGGCACCTTCCCTTCGCGGTAGGTTTCGGTCCGCGCGATTTCCGCGCCGCCAAGCCGTCCCCCGCAGGTAATCTTGATACCCTCCGCCCCCAGACGCATGGCCGATTGCACGGCCCGCTTCATGGCACGGCGGAATGCCACCCGGCGCTCCAGCTGGTCGGCAATGCCCTGCCCCACCAGCCTGGCATCGATCTCGGGCTTGCGAATCTCGACGATGTTCAGCGACACCTCGCTTTTCGTCATCGACTGGATCGACTTCTTCAGCTTCTCGATATCGGCGCCCTTCTTGCCGATGATCACGCCAGGGCGTGCGGCAAAGACGGATACGCGGCACAGCTTTGCCGGACGCTCGATCACCACCTTGGAGATCGCAGCCTGCGGGTGCGCCTTCATGATCGATTGGCGGATCCTCAGATCCTCCAGCAGCAGCCGGCCATATTCATCGCCGTTGGCGTACCAGCGCGAATCCCAGGTGCGGTTGATCTGCAGCCGAAGGCCGATGGGGGACGTCTTGTGACCCATGTTACTCGCCCGCCTCCTGGTTGATGTCGCGTTCCATGACCACGATCCGGATCTTGGAGAAGGGCTTCACGATCCGGCTGGACCGGCCGCGCGCCCGGGTGGCGAACCGCTTCATGCTGATCGACTTGCCGACCGAGGCTTCCTTCACCCACAGCCGGTCGATGTCGAGATTATGGTTGTTCTCGGCGTTGGCGATGGCCGACTGGAGGCACTTCTTCACGTCGACCGCCATCGCCTTCTTCGAGAAGGCGAGCGTCACGACGGCCTCTTCGGCCTTTTTGCCGCGGATGAGACCGGCAACGAGGTTCAGCTTCTGGGCCGAACCGCGCACCGTGGTCGCCACTGCGAGCGCTTCACGCTCGCCGACCTTGCGACCTGCTTCGGGTTTCGACATCGCGCTTACCTCTTCGACTTCTTGTCGGCGGCATGGCCCGGGAAGGTGCGCGTCGGCGCGAACTCACCCAGCTTCATGCCGACCATTTCTTCGCTCACCGAGACCGGCACGAACTTGCGGCCGTTGTACACACTGAAAGTGTGGCCAACGAACTGCGGCAGGATGGTGCTGCGGCGCGACCAGGTCTTGATCGGACCCCGGGCGCCGGATTCCACCTTCTTCAACAGGCTCAGTTCGACGAACGGGCCCTTCCAGACGGAGCGTGCCATCCCTTACCTCTTCTTCTTCGCGTGACGCGAACGAATGATCATCTTGTCGGTCGACTTGTTCGAACGGGTCTTGGCGCCCTTGGTCGGCTTGCCCCACGGAGTCACGGGGTGGCGCCCCCCGGACGTGCGGCCTTCACCGCCGCCGTGCGGGTGGTCCACCGGGTTCTTGGCGACACCGCGCGTCAGCGGACGGATGACGAGCCAGCGGTTGCGCCCGGCCTTCGCCAGATTCTGGTTCGAATTGTCCGGGTTGGAAACGGCACCGACGGTCGCCATGCAGTCCGAGCGGACATAACGCTGCTCGCCCGAGTTCAGCCGGATCACGACCATACCGCGATCCCGACCGACCACCTGGATGAAGGTGCCGGCGGCGCGCGCCAGCTGGCCGCCCTTGCCCGGCTTCAGCTCGACATTGTGGACGATCGTGCCCACCGGCATCTGGCCGATTTCCATCGCATTGCCGGGTTTCACATCAACCTTCTTGCCGGCAACAACCTGGTCACCGGGCGCCAGCCGCTGCGGCGCCAGGATATAGGCCTGGGCGCCGTCGGGATAGTTCACCAGCGCGATGAAGGCCGACCGGTTCGGGTCATACTCCAGCCGCTCGACTGTCGCCGCCACGTCCCAGGTGCGTCGCTTGAAATCGACGATCCGGTACTTCTGCTTGTGCCCGCCGCCGATGCCGCGCGCGGTCGCATGGCCCAGGTTGTTGCGGCCGCCCGACTTGGTCTTGCCCTCGGTCAGGGCCTTCACCGGCTTGCCCTTGTAGAGGCTGGACCGGTCGACCAGGATCAGGCCGCGGCGCGCCGGGCTGGTGGGGTTGTAATTCTTCAGTGCCATGGCGTCAGATACCTGCCGTCACATCGATGGACTCGCCGTCGGCGAGCGTCACGATGGCCTTCTTCACGTCGGAGCGGCGGTAGGGTTTGCCCTTCCAGCGCTTGGTCTTGCCCTTCTGGATCAGCGTGTTGACCGCCGTCACCTTCTTGTTGAACAGCGCTTCGACCGCGGCCTTGATGTCCGGCTTGGACGCGGTGCGCGCCACTTCGAACACCAGCTGATTGTGCTCGCCGATAAGGGTCGTCTTCTCGGTGATGATGGGCTTCACCACCACGTCGAAGTGCTTCAGGTCGATCGTGTCGACTTTGGCGGGGGCCTTAGCCATTTTGTTGCGCCTCCGTCTGCTGGCCGCCGGCGACGAACCGCGCCTCCAGTTGCTCGACTGCCGCGCGCGTCAGCACGAGGTGATCGTGGTTGAGGATGTCGTAGACGTTGGCGCCGATCGCCGGCAGCACGTCCACCTTGTAGAGATTGCGGCTGGCCAGCGCGAAGTTCACGTCGACCGCGGCCCCGTCGATGAACAGACCGTTGGCAATGCCGAGGCCCGCCAGCGTTTCCTTCAGCGACTTGGTCTTGGCCGCATCGAGCGCAAGATTGTCGATGACGACCAGCTTGCCCTCCTTGGCCTTCGCCGACAGCGCGATCTTCAGGCCCAGCGCCCGAACCTTCTTGTTGAGGCCGGGGTTGAAGTCGCGGACCCGGGGGCCATGCGCCTTGCCGCCGCCGATGAACTGCGGCGCTGCGCGGTTGCCGTGACGGGCGGTGCCGCCGCCCTTCTGCTTGCCGAACTTCTTGCCGGTGCGGCTCACGTCCGACCGCTCCTGGGCGCCGCGTGCGGTACCCCGGCGCTTTTCCAGCTGCCAGGTTACCACCCGGTGCAGGATGTCGACGCGCGGCTCGACTTCGAAAATCTCAGGGTTGAGGGTGATGTCGCCGGCGTCGGTCGCGGCGAGGGTCTTGACCGTCAGTTTCATTGTGCCGACTCCTCAACCGGGGTTTCCACGGCAGCGGTTTCGTCGGCAGGCGTGTCCGCAGGCTTATCGGCCGGGGCATCCACCGCCGCGCTCTTCAGCGACGCCGGATAGGGCACGTCCGCCGGGCGGGCGACCTTCACGCTGTCGCGGATCAGCAGCCAGCCGCCCTTGGAGCCGGGAACCGAGCCCTTCACGAAGAGCAGGTCGCGTTCCGCGTCGGTCTGCACGATTTCCAGATTCTGCTGGGTGCGATTGCGGTCACCCATGTGGCCGGCCATCTTCTTGTTCTTGAATACCTTGCCCGGATCCTGGCGCTGCCCCGTCGAGCCGAGCGACCGGTGCGAGACCGACACGCCGTGGGTGGCACGCAGGCCGCCGAAGCCCCAGCGCTTCATGCCGCCGGCAAATCCCTTGCCCTGCGTCGCGCCCGTCACGTCGACCATCTGACCGACGAGGAAATGGGTTGCCGCGATTTCCGCACCGACATCGACCAGCGCGTCCTCGGAAACCGGGAACTCGGCAAGCACGGCCTTGGGCGCGACCTCGGCTTTCGCGAAATGGCCGCGCTCGGGCTTGGTGAGATTCTTAGCCTTGGACACGCCGGAGCCGAGCTGAAGCGCGACATAGCCGTCGCGGCCTTCATTCTTCTGGGCCACCACCTGGCAATCTTCGAGGGCCAGGACCGTGACGGGGACATGCACCCCATCCTCACGGAACAGACGGGTCATGCCCATCTTCCTGGCGATTACGCCGGTTCTCATTCTTCTTCCTTCAACAGAGGCCCCGACACCTTGGTGAGGGGGCTTGCCATTATGATCAATCAGCCTTGCAGCTTGATCTCGACATCGACACCCGCCGCAAGGTCGAGCTTCATCAAAGCATCGACGGTCTGCGGCGTGGGCTTCACGATATCGAGAAGCCGCTTGTAGGTACGAACCTCGAACTGCTCACGCGACTTTTTGTCGACATGAGGGCTCCGGTTCACGGTGAACTTCTCGATCCGGGTGGGAAGCGGAATGGGACCGCGAACGTCCGCGCCAGTGCGCTTGGCGGTGTCGGCGATTTCGCCGGTCGCCGCGTCGAGCACCCGATGGTCGAATGCCTTCAGCCTGATGCGGATATTCTGCGTTTCCATTGTTCCAACTTCTTGCTTTCCGGCGGGATACCCCGCCGATTGTTCCCGGATGCGACAGTTCAAACAGCTCGAAAAAAGGCAATCCGCCCGGCCGATGACGAATCATCTACCGGGCGGGAGCAGCCACATACTACTTGATGATGCTGGCGACAACCCCTGCGCCGACGGTCCGGCCGCCTTCGCGGATCGCGAAGCGCAGGCCCTGGTCCATAGCGATCGGGGCGATCAGCTTCACGGCCAGCGTGACATTGTCGCCAGGCATGACCATCTCGGTGCCTTCCGGCAGTTCAACGGTGCCCGTCACGTCGGTGGTGCGGAAGTAGAACTGCGGACGGTAGTTGGCGAAGAACGGCGTGTGGCGGCCGCCCTCGTCCTTCGACAGCACATAGACCTCGGCCTTGAACTCGGTGTGAGGCTTGATCGAGCCGGGCTTGCAGAGAACCTGCCCGCGCTCCACTTCCTCGCGACCCACGCCCCGGATCAGCGCGCCGATATTGTCGCCGGCCTGGCCCTGGTCCAGCAGCTTGCGGAACATCTCGACGCCGGTCACGACGGTCTTGCGGGTATCCTTGATGCCGACGATCTCGACTTCCTCGCCCACTTTCACGATTCCGGTCTCGACCCGGCCGGTGACGACGGTGCCGCGACCGGAGATCGAGAACACGTCTTCGATCGGCATCAGGAACGGCTTGTCGAGCGGGCGCTCGGGCTGCGGAATCCAGCTGTCGACGGCTTCCATCAGCTTCAGCACGGCGTTGCGACCGATTTCGTCGTTGGTGCCGTCCAGCGCCTTCACTGCGGAACCCGCGATGATCGGGATATTGTCGCCGTCGAAGTCGTACTTGGACAGCAGTTCCCGGATCTCGAGCTCGACGAGCTCCAGGATCTCGGCGTCGTCCACCAGGTCGACCTTGTTCATGAACACGACCATCTGCGGCACGCCGACCTGCTTTGCCAGCAGGATGTGCTCACGGGTCTGCGGCATCGGGCCGTCGGTCGCGGAGACCACCAGGATCGCGCCGTCCATCTGCGCCGCACCGGTGATCATGTTCTTCACATAATCGGCGTGGCCTGGGCAGTCGACGTGGGCATAGTGGCGGTTCGCCGTTTCATACTCGACGTGCGCGGTTGAAATCGTGATGCCGCGCTCCCGCTCTTCCGGGGCCTTGTCGATCTGGTCGTAGGCCGTGAACGTCGCGCCGCCGGTTTCCGCCAGAATCTTCGTGATGGCAGCCGTCAGCGAGGTCTTGCCGTGATCGACGTGACCGATGGTGCCGATGTTGCAGTGCGGCTTGTTCCGCTCAAACTTCGCCTTCGCCATTTTCTTGTCCTCTTGCGCTTGTAAGGTTGTTGTCTCGGTTCAACGAATTCAGGCCAACTTGGCTTTCACTTCTTCGGCCACGTTCGCAGGCACTTCTTCATAGTGGCTGAACTGCATCGTATACTGCGCGCGCCCCTGCGTCATCGAACGCAGTTGGTTCACATAGCCGAACATGTTCGCCAGCGGCACCATCGCCTCGATCACCTGGGCATTGCCGCGGCTGTCGGTGCCCTGGATCTGGCCGCGGCGGCTGTTCAGATCGCCGATGCAGTCGCCCATGAAGTCCTCGGGCGTCACGACTTCCACCTTCATCATCGGCTCCAGCAGCTTGATGCCGGCCTTGGTCGCGGCTTCGCGCATGCCGCCGCGGCCGGTGATCTCGAACGCCAGGGCGGTCGAGTCCACGTCGTGATAGGCGCCGTCATAGAGCGTCGCGGTAAAATCGATGATCGGAAAGCCGATCAGCGAGCCGGATTCGGCCACTTCACGGATGCCCTTCTCGACCGAGGGGATATATTCCTTCGGGACGTTGCCGCCCTTCACATTGTCGACGAACACCACGCCCGAGCCGCGCTCGCCGGGCTCCACCGTAAACTTGATGCGGCCGAACTGGCCCGAGCCGCCCGA
>JANPJJ010000198.1:0-5630 GCA_031425455.1 Sandaracinobacter sp.
GAGCGGTTGATGATGTTGTGTGCCGAACCGGTATGGGCCGGACCTTCGATCGTGGTCGTGCCCAACAATCCCTCGCTCGACGAAGAAGCACGGCACGTGGTGACCAAGCTTCGGCATGCCCAAGTTGCGGCCGACCTGGCGTTCCGGGGCAATGCCAAACGACGGGTGGAATTGGCGCGAAAGGCGAATGCCGATTTCGTGCTGTTTGTAACCGAAAGCTCGGACGTCCCACGTCTGAAGATCAGTCGCATCAACGGGTCGGACGAGGCCTATAGGTTGATCGGTGGAACAGTGAGCGCCGCCACTGGAGAGCCGGTCATGGGCACGGGCGAGGCGCACTGATGCTTCTCGCGGACCAACGCCTGGCCCAGATCATTCAGCGTCACGAGGCATTGTCTTCGGAGATGTCGAATCCGGCGCTGGAGCCGGTTCGGTTCGTTGCCTTGTCGAAAGATTATGCCGAGCTGACGCCGGCGGCGGAGGCGGCTCGGCGGTTGATGGCGGCTCGGGCCGAGCTTGCCGATCTGGAGGCCTTGGCGGCGGATGCGAGCGCTGATGCGGAGATGCGGGCGCTGGCGGCGGACGAGCTGGTCGACCTCAGGGCGCGGCTCCCCGAGGCCGAGCGGGCGCTGGCGATCCAGCTGCTGCCGCGCGACGCGGCGGATGCGAAGCCTGCCATCCTGGAAATCCGCGCCGGGACCGGGGGCGACGAGGCGGCGCTGTTCGCCGGCGATCTCGCGCGGATGTACCAGCGCTATGCCGAGCTTCGCGGCTGGCGCGTCGAAATGCTGTCCGCCTCGGCTTCGGAAATGGGCGGGTTCAAGGAAGTGGTGATGGGGGTGCAGGGCGAGGGGGTGTTCGCCCGGCTGAAGTTCGAAAGCGGCGTGCACCGGGTGCAGCGCGTGCCCGCGACCGAAGCGCAGGGGCGAATCCATACGTCGGCTGCGACCGTCGCCGTGCTGCCCGAGGCCGAGGAAGTGGACGTTCATGTCGACGAGAAGGACCTGCGGATCGATGTGTTCCGATCGTCCGGGCCTGGCGGTCAGTCGGTGAACACCACCGACTCGGCGGTGCGGATCACGCACTTGCCGAGCGGGCTGGTCGTGATCCAGCAGGACGAGAAATCGCAGCACAAGAACAAGGCCAAGGCGATGAAGGTGCTCCGCGCGCGGCTCTATGAGCTGGAGCGGGCCAAGCTGGCCGACGCGCGATCGGCCGATCGCAAGGCGATGGTGGGATCGGGCGACCGGAGCGAGCGGATTCGCACCTATAATTACCCGCAAGGGCGGGTGACCGACCACCGCATCGGCCTGACGCTGCACCGGCTTCCGGATATACTGGAGGGTTCGGGGCTGGACGAGCTGGTCTCGGCCCTGATCGCGGAGGATGAAGCGGAGCGACTGGCGGCGCTGGATGCGTGAGCGGATACCGGCGTTTAGCGGGGAGATCCCGGCCTTCGCCGGGGTGACGGCGGGTGGATAGGCATTCGCTGCTGCGAAAAGCGGCGGCGGAGTTGCCGGGGGATACGCCGCGGCTGGATGCCGAACTGCTGCTGGCGAATGTGCTCGAGGAGACGCGGCTGGCGATGCTGGCGTCTCGCGTGGCGGTCGCGCCGAAGGCGGCGGCTCGGTTCGAAGAGCTACTGGCCCGGCGACGCACCCATGAGCCGGTGGCGCATATCCTGGGGGCGCGCGAGTTCTGGTCGCTGCCGATCCGGGTGAACCGGCACGTGCTGGTGCCCCGGCCGGACAGTGAGACGCTGATCGCCGACGCGCTGGCGGCGCTGGCCGGGCGGCCGCCGGCGACCATCCTGGACCTGGGGACGGGATCGGGCGCGCTGCTGCTGGCGGCGCTCAGCGAATGGCCGGCAGCGAGGGGGCTTGGCATCGACCGCTCCGATGCGGCCCTTTCGGTGGCGCGCGGCAATGCCGAGGATCTCGGGCTTGCGGACCGGGCGATGTTTTGCCTGGGCGATTGGGCCGACGGTGTCGACGAGCGCTTCGACCTGATCCTGTGCAACCCGCCCTATATTCCGGACGGAACCCCGCTGATGCCGGACGTGGAGCGGTTCGAGCCGGCCCTGGCGCTGTTCGGCGGGCCGGACGGGCTGGCGCCGTATCGTCGGCTGATCCCGGAGGTGCTGCGTCTGCTGAACCTGGGCGGGGTGGCGATCTTCGAATTCGGGGTGGGGCAGGCGGACGCGCTGTGCGGGCTTGCAGCCGCGGCAGGGCTGGAGGCGCGGGTTGCCGAGGACCTGGCCGGCCGGCCCCGTGCCGTTCGGCTGTCGCGGGCCGGCTGAGTTGCCTTCAAATTATCTTGGCAAGGCTCGCGCCAACGTCTAGAGAAGGGTGGCAGCGCAGCCGGATGGAGCCGGCCGGCCTTGCCCCCACCCATCGCCGCCCGGTTCTTGTGATCGTTCGGTAGACCCTTCGGGGCCGATGGCGGACTGGCTTGACCGGCAGCGGGTGATGAAGCCCCCGAAGGTTCGGATTTCGGCGAGCGGTCAAGGTTTCCGGCTGTAGGCTCGGGGCAGGGCGCCCCTGGAGACAGCTGGACTCTGCCCCCGCAAGATCTGCGACGGCACGGACGAAGGACGACCATAACCTATGCAGAACAGGCAGAACGGGCGCAGGCGTCGCGGCGGCAGCGGCGGCGGCAACAATCCGCGCCCGATGGGCCAGCCGATGGGGGGGCAGAATGCCAACCGGCTGGAAGTGCGGGTGCGCGGCAACGCAAGCCAGCTGCTGGAGAAGTACAAGGTACTGGCGCGGGACGCGCACCAGGCCGGGGACCGGGTTGCCGCGGAATATTATCTGCAGCACGCCGACCATTATTTCCGTGTGTTGAACGACAGCCGCATCCGGCAGGAAGAAATGCGCGCGCGTCGCGGCGTGTTCGATCAGTATGAAGACGATGTGGGCGGCGACAACGACGACGGCCCGAACGATGGCGGTCAGGGAGACGGCGACGAGGTGGAAGCGCCCGAACGCGGGCAGGATCGGGGACAGGATCGCGGGCAGGACCGGCCGCGTGCCGACCAGCGACAGGACCGGGGCGAACGCCGCCCGAGGTATGAGCCGCGGGATCGAGCCGAGCGGCCGGAGCGCGATGAGCGGGACCGTCAGGAGCAGGACGGCAATGTCGATGGCGATAGGCCTCGGCGTTGGGAAACGAATGAGCGTCGCCCGGAACGGGCGCAAGGGGAACGCCCGGAACGGGCGTTGGATGCAAGGCCGCCGCGTGTGCCGCGCGTGAATGCCGACGCCGGCGAATCGCGCATGTCCGACGGGGAGGCCGCCTTGGCGGCCTTCGGCGGGGTGCCTGCGCGTGACCCGTCACCCGTGGCAACCGGCAGCGAGGCACCGGTTGGCGACGATGGAGGCCCGAAGCCGCGGCGCCGCGGCCGCCCGCGCAAGGCCGAGGCGGAGCCGGTCGAAGGCTGATCGCCCGATGTCCACCGGCCCGATGTCGGCTGGAGCGGGCGCCTCCGCTGCGGCGGAGGATGCTGGGTTTGAGACGTTGGGCGCTGTGGAAGCGGCACTGTGGCGGAAGCTGACGCATTCGGTGCGCGACCGCGATGCGGGGTGGCGGACCCCGGTGCTGGCCACCGTTTCGCCGGAGGGGCAGCCCGAAGCCCGGATACTGGTGCTGCGCGGTGTCGATCCTGCGATGCGTCGCGTGGTGCTTTACACGGACCTTCGATCGGCGAAGGTCCACTCGATCCGCAGCTCGCCCGTCGTCTCACTGGTTTTCTGGTGCCCGCGCGATTCGGTGCAGCTGCGGGGGAGCG
This sequence comes from Sandaracinobacter sp., assembly GCA_031425455.1. Lineage (GTDB taxonomy): Bacteria > Pseudomonadota > Alphaproteobacteria > Sphingomonadales > Sphingomonadaceae > Sandaracinobacteroides. Next base: position 3,791 of record JANPJJ010000198.1, read on the forward strand.
GCAGCTGTCGGATCAGGTCGGCGGGCGAGGGCGTGGAAGCCGCCTGGGCGCAGGTGCCGGAGGTTGCAAGGGACAATTACCGCACGGTCGATGCGCCGGGTCGGCGCCGGACGACGCCGGCTGCCGAGCGCGCGCGGGACGGATTGGCCGGGGCGGGTCGGGAGGCCTTCGCCCTGCTGGAGATTGAGATCGACCGGCTCGACTGGTTGCGAATCGGGGAAAGCCACCACAGGAGAGCCTTGTTCGATTGGAACGGAATTGCATGGGCCGCCGACTGGGCGGTGCCCTGAGGCGGGCTCAGCCGAATGGGCCTTTGCCGTTCCCGGGGGGATCGTTCTGGTTTTCATCGGCGCCGCTGGCGGCCGAAAAGAAGATCAGGCCCATCAGCGCGGCGGCGAGCATCAAGGAGCCGATGACGGCGACGCAGACCGCGAGCACGAAATGCAGCGGGAGCGGCGTGCCCGTCTGGTAGAGCCAGGTGAAGGCGACCGCCAGCACCACGAGGGTGGCGGCGAGCATGACCTTCATGAGTCTTGCGAAGCGTCGCCGGGCGTCCACCATACGCGTATCGCCGGTATGCCCACCGCTTGGCGACGGGCCTTCCGGCGGCGGACCATTTTGCGGAGCTTCCGGCACGGGTTTTCAATTGGCCGTTTTTGCGCGACATTCAACCCGGGCGGAGTCGATGGGAGCTGGATCCATGGGAATTGATGCGATCCTTGGCACCAAGGGACGGGAGGTGGCCAGTGTTGGCCCGGAGGCGCTGGTCAGCGACATCGTGGCAGAATTGACCACTCGGCGAATCGGGGCGGTGCTGGTGGTAGAGGGCGGCGCCGTCATCGGCGTGGTATCCGAGCGGGATGTCGTGCGGGGGCTTTCGGGGCATCGTGGGGCCGTGCTGGAGCTGACTGCAAAGGATGTGATGACGACACCGGTGGTGACCATTTCGCCACAGGAATCGGTTGTGCAGGCGCTGGAGCTGATGACGGATAGGCGGATTCGGCACCTGCCGGTGGTAGAATCGGGGCGGCTGGTAGGCCTTGTGTCGATCGGAGACCTGGTGAAACGCCGGATCGACGACGCTGAGCAGGAGGCACTGGCGCTGAAGGATTACATCGCCACGGCTTGAAACTTTCGCTAAATTGCGTATGCTCTGCGGCTCGGCTTCATTCCGTAACAATTGCAACAAACCGGCATTGGTTGCGGAAAAAAGTGATTGACGGGGGGAGGCGGCGTCGCCATATGCCGCTTCCGCAGCCACTGACGCCGCGAACTTGAGCCACCCCCGCCGGAACGAAGGTTTCGGGTCCAACGGGAGGTGAGAAAAGGTTCGCGGCGTCAGCGGCCTCCCAACAAGCCGAGAGGTTTGGCCGGTCGTGAAAAGCCGGTGGGGGTAAGCGTCGCTCTTTCTCATCGTTGGTTATATGAAGGGACATGTGGACGGCGGTCCCGGTCTCCAGGGCTTCAAGGCCTGGATGTATCGGAACTAAGTTCGTCTATATGTCTCAACGCATACGCTTGTGACAGGTTGCGGTTTTCGAACCGCAGTCTGCAATTAAGTCAGTAGACGTTGTGCAGAAGATGAGCTCCTTGAAACGGGCTTTCATCCGGAAATTCCATCTGGGTGATTGTTCGGAAATGAACTTGAGAGTTTGATCCTGGCTCAGAACGAACGCTGGCGGCATGCCTAACACATGCAAGTCGAACGAAGGCTTCGGCCTTAGTGGCGCACGGGTGCGTAACGCGTGGGAATCTGCCCTTGGGTTCGGAATAACAGTTAGAAATGACTGCTAATACCGGATAATGTCGCAAGACCAAAGATTTATTGCCCAAGGATGAG
>JANPJJ010000199.1:0-18209 GCA_031425455.1 Sandaracinobacter sp.
CGCTGCTAGAGCAGCACCGGTTCCACCGTTCCCTGCTGATGGTCGGACAGGTTCCGGTAGTGCCCGCCGTCAATGGCGAGCAGGCTGTCGTGGTCGCCATCCTCGACAATCCGCCCGCGTTCGAAGACCAGGATGCGGTCCAGCGAGCGCACTGTCGACAGCCGGTGTGCGATCACGATCGAGGTGCGGCCCGACAGCAGCGTTGCCATCGCCTGCTGGATCAGGCTTTCGGAGGTGCTGTCCAGCGAAGAGGTCGCTTCGTCCAGGATCAGAAACGGCGCGTCGGCCAGGAAGGCCCGGGCCAGCGCCACCCGCTGCCGCTCTCCGCCCGACAGCTTCACCCCGCGCTCGCCCACCAGCGTGCCGTAGCCGGCCGGCAGCCGCTCGATAAAGCCGTGCGCATTGGCCAGCTCCGCCGCACGCCGGATCGCAGCCATCCCGGCGCCGGGCCGGGCATAGCCGATATTCTCCGCGATCGAGCGGTGGAACAGGATCGGCTCCTGCGGCACGATGGCAATGGCGCGGCGCAGGCTTTCCTGCGTCACTGTCCGTACGTCGGTGCCGCCGATCGAAAGCCGACCCTCGGTCACGTCGTGCAGACGCTGCACCAGCTTCACCAGCGTCGACTTGCCAGAGCCCGAGCGCCCCACCAGCCCGACCCGCTGGCCGGCCTCGATCTCCAGCGACAGCCCCTCGAACAGCGGCGTGACCTGCCCCTTGTGCCGGAACCCCACACCCTCGAACCGGATCGTCGCGGACTGCACCGCCAGGGCCTTCGCATCCGCCGCATCGGCCACCGCCGGCTGTACGCCGTGCAGCTGCACCAGCTCCTCCATCTCATTCACGGCGCGCTGCAGGTCCATGATCTGGTGCCCCATGTCCCTCAGATATCCGTGCAGCACCATATAGGCCGTGATGACATAGGCGACGTCGCCCGCACCTGCGTCGCCCTGCGTCCAGAGCAGGATGGCGCCCGCCGTCACGCCCAGCCGTAGCGCCCACAGCAGCGCCAGCATGCCCATGTCGTTCCACACGAACCGCGACCAGGTGGCGAGCGATCTCTTGCGCCACCGCTCCAGTACCCGGTCCAGCAGCGCTTCCTCGCGCCGCTCGCCGGCAAAGGCCTCGCATTGGCGCCGACCGAATCCGCTAGCTGCCCGCCCACCCGCGTGTCCCACGCATTGGACCGGCGCGCCGCCGGCGCCAGCCACCGCGTCGAAACCGTCGCCGCCAGCACCAGATAGGCGACCGACCCCACGGCCATGGCCAGCGCCAGAACCGGCCAGCGGAACGCCATCACCACCACGGTGCCCACAAGGGTTGCAAGGCCGGGAAGCAGCATCATCAGCACCAGGTCGTTCAGGCTGTCTGCCGCCCACATCCCGCGCGAGATCTTGCGCACGGTGGAGCCCGCGAAACTGTCGGCGTGCCAATCTGCCGACAGGCGCTGCACATGCCCGAACGCCTCCGCCGTCACCGCCTTCATCTGCCCCGCCGTAAGCGGCAGGATCGCCGAAAGGCTTGCGAAGCGAAACAGCACCATGCCGAGCCCCAGCCCCACCATCGCCTGGAACGCGCCCCAGGCGCCGGCGGCGTCCCCGCTTGAAACACCGTCGATCATCGCGCCCGCGGCCACCGGCACCAGCACTTCGCACGCCGTCGCCGCCAGCCGCGTCCCCGCGACCGCCGCCACCAGCCCCGGCTGCCGGCGCCAGTGGCTCCAGCTGAACCGCAACACCGGCCCAAGGGCGGAACCGCCCTTTCGATTAAGTTCACTCATGATATGTCGTCGCGCCCGCAACAGGCGCGCCCTCATTCCGGAATTGCAGGGGGCCGGCTGAAAACGACCGGCCGCGCGGGTCAGCCGGTCAGGGCTTCCGACGCACTCGAAGTGCTGCGAATTCGACTGCCATGCCCGCACTCCCTTCCGAATTGGTGCAACGCCCGTAGCACAGAGGAACCCCGCCGAAAAGCCGGTGTCTGCCTACGCCCCACCGCCCAGCGCCGTCATCGCCTGCGCGGCCCCGGTCTCGGGCACCATCTCCCCGGCCCGGTCCCGGATCTCCGCGATCCGCGCCGCTACCGTTTCCGCCGTCATTTGGTCCGGCCCCACATGCACGCCCTTCGTCAGCGTCACATGCGCGGCCTCGAACCCGCCGCCACCGGCGTTCAGCAACACGCCATTGGGGGCCTCCTCGCTCACCAGATAGACTGCCGCCGGCACCACCGTTTCGGGGCCCATCCGGCCCAGCAGCTCGGGCGGCATCAGGTCTTCCGTCATCCGGGTCGCCGCCAGCGGCGCGATCGTGTTGGTGTGCACATTATATTTGGCGCCCTCCAGCGCCAGCGTTTTCATCAGGCCGACCAGGCCCAGCTTCGCTGCGCCATAGTTCGCCTGCCCGAAATTGCCGTACAGCCCGGACGATGAAGAGGTCATGAGGATGCGCCCATAGGCCTGCTCGCGCATCCGTTCCCACACCGCCTTGGTGCAGATGATGCTCCCCATCAGATGCACCTCGATCACCGCGCGAAAGTCGTCCAGCGTCATCTTGCTGAAGCTCTTGTCGCGCAGGATCCCGGCATTGTTCACCAGAATGTCGATCCGCCCCCAGCGCGCGCCCACTTCGGTTACCAGCGCTTCGATCGCATCCGCGTCGGTCACGCTGGCGCCGTTCGCCATCGCCTCGCCGCCGGCGGCGACGATCTCGTCCACTACCGCCTGCGCCGCCGTCACGCTGCTGCCCGATCCGTCCCGGGCGCCGCCCAGGTCGTTCACCACCACGCGGGCGCCGCGCGCTGCCAGGTCCAGCGCATAGGCCCGCCCCAGACCGCCGCCGGCGCCGGTCACGATGGCAACTCGATTGTCGAAGCGGATGGTCATGCAGGGCTCCCTATGGTCCGGGGCAGCCCTACCAACCCGCGCCAGCGCGCGCCAGCCTCGCGCCGTCCGTCAGGCGCAACTCACGCCGGCGGGCAGATTACTCGGGAGGACAGGCCACCTGCTTGTCGGTGGCGATCTCATAGCAGGTGCCCGGTGCCTCACCGGCGCGCGATGCCTTGCGGATCGACGAGGCCAGCAGCCCCATGCCCGCCCCGGCGGCCGCGCTGCCACCCGTGGCCGCACCCACGGCCGCGCCGCGGGCAGCACCGCCCGCCATATTGTCCGTCCGCGCATCGTCGCCCCGCACCGCCCCGGCCGTGCCGCCCACGACCGCCCCGGTCGCCGCGCTGCCGCCGGTCGCCGCGCCGATGGCAGCCCCGCGCGTCGCGCCACTCACCGCCCCCTGCGCGGCTTCGCCGCCCTGCGTCGCGCCGGCCGTTCCGCCGACGATCGCTCCGGTCGTCGCACTGCCGCCGGTGGCTGCGCCCACGGCAGCCCCGCGGGCCGCGCCGCTACCTGTCGTGGTCTGGCAACCCGCAAGCGCAAGCGCTGCAATCGCCAGCGCGGAAACCGTCCGTACCATGTCGCTTCTCCCACCTCGATACAGGAAGTCTGGCACCGCCTCGGAACCACAGCAAGCTTCGGGCATCAGCTCGCCATCCGCAGCGACGTCTCGCTGTCCAGCGCATAGCCCGCCGAGCGCACTGTCCGAATGAGGTCCGGCAGATCGTCTCCGTTGATCGCCTTCCTCAGCCGGCGGATATGCACATCCACCGTGCGCTGTTCCACATACACATCGCGCCCCCACACGGCATCCAGCAGCTGCTCGCGGCTGAACACCCGTCCGGGATGCTCCAGGAAGTGCCGCAGCAGCCGGAACTCGGTCGGCCCCAGCTGCACCGGCACGCCGTCGCGCGTTACCTTGTGGGCGCTGGTGTCCATCACCACCCCGGCATAATCCAGGTTCCCGCCGGAAAGCGCCGGGCGCAGCCGCCGCAGCAGCGCGCGAACCCGCGCCACCAGTTCGCGCGGGCTGAACGGCTTGGTCACATAATCGTCGGCGCCGGTTTCCAGCCCGCGGATCCGATCGCCTTCCTCGGCGCGGGCGGTCAGCATGATAATCGGCAGGCTGGCGGTCTCGGGCGCACGGCGCAGCCGGCGGCACACCTCGATCCCGGAAAGATTGGCGATCATCCAGTCCAGCACCACCACGTCGGGCCGGTCTTCCTCGGCCAGCACCAGCGCTTCTTCGCCGTCGGGCGTCGACACCACATCGAAGCCCTCCTTGTCGAGATTGTAGCGGATCAGCTCCACCAGATTGGCGTCGTCTTCCACCAGCAGGATTTTGGGCCGCATCAGTCTTCCTTCACAGCTGCGATGGTCGCGGTTTGGTCGGTCTTGGGGCGTTCGCCATAATGTTCGCCGGTCACGCTGAAGTGCACCATTTCGGCAATATTCGTCGCATGGTCGCCCACCCGCTCCAGATTCTTGGCGATGAACAGCAAATGCGCCGACGAGGTGATGTGGTGCGGATTTTCCATCATGTAGGTCAGCAGCGAACGGAACAGCGAGTTGTAGAAGTCGTCCACCTGCCGGTCGCGCTGCATCACCTGCATCGCCAGCTCGGGGTCGCGGTCCACATAGGCGTCCAGCGCGTCGCGGATCATGCCGGACGCGATCCGCGCCATTTCCGGGATGATGACAGAGGGGCCCACCGGCGCCGCCTGGGTCAGCACGGGGACGCGCTTGGCGATATTCTTGGCATAATCGCCGATCCGCTCGATGATGGCCGAAATCTTCAGGGCCGCCACGATTTCGCGCAGATCGTCCGCCATCGGGGACCTCAGCGCGATGATCGTCACCGCCTGGCGCTCGGCCTCGGTTTCCATCTGGTCCAGCTCGGCGTCGCGCGCCACCACCAGCAGCGAGGCTTCGGCATCGCGCCGAACCAGTGCCTCGACACTGTCGTTCACCTGCGCCTCCGCAAGCCCGCCCATCTGCGCGATCAGCGAGCGAAGCTCGTCGATCTCCTGATCGAACGAGCTGACGGTATGTGCGCCTGGTCCCAATGCCACTCGATGTCTCCTCAGCCGTAGCGGCCGGTGATGTAATCCTTGGTGCGGGCTTCCTTCGGATTGGTGAAGATTTCCCGCGTGTCGCCATATTCCACCATGGTGCCCAGGTGGAAAAAGGCCGTCTTCTGGCTCACGCGCGCCGCCTGCTGCATGTTGTGCGTCACGATCACGATCGCATAGCGGCCGCGCAGGTCGTCGATCAGTTCCTCGATCTTCGCGGTCGCAATCGGGTCCAGCGCGCTCGCCGGTTCGTCCATCAGGATCACCTCCGGGTTCACCGCGATGGCCCGCGCGATGCACAGCCGCTGCTGCTGCCCCCCCGAAAGCGCGGTTCCCGAATCCGCCAGCCGGTCCTTTACCTCGTCCCACAAACCGGCGCGGCGAAGCGATTGTTCCACCACGCCGTCCATGTCGGCCTTGCGGCTGGCAAGGCCATGAATCCGCGGGCCATAGGCCACATTCTCGTAGATGCTCTTGGGGAACGGGTTGGGCTTCTGGAACACCATCCCAACCCGCGCCCGCAGCTGCACCACGTCCATGTCGGGCGCATTGATGTCGTGCCCGTCCAGCAGGATCTCGCCCTTCACGCGGGCACCCGGGATGGTATCGTTCATCCGGTTCAGGCAGCGCAGGAATGTCGACTTGCCGCAGCCGGAAGGCCCGATGAACGCCGTGACGCTGTCGGTCGTAACGTCGATCGACACGCCTTTCAGCGCTTCCGCCTCGCCGTAGGACACGCGCACGTCGCGCGCGGTCATCTTGGGCCGCTCCGGCGTCACGGTCACATCGGCCAGGTTTGCGGAATTGGGGTTCGCGCTCAGGGTCATTTCGTTCACCAGCGCACCTCGAACTTGTTGCGGAGATAGATGGCAAGGCTGTTGATCGTCAGCAGGAACGCCAGCAGCACGATGATGGCGCCGCTGGTCTTTTCCACAAAACCCCGGCTCACATTGTCGGACCAGATGAAGATCTGCACCGGCAGCACGGTCGCCGGCTGCGCCAGTCCCTGCGGCACCGACGTCAGGAAGGCCCGCATGCCGATCATCAAGAGCGGCGCGGTCTCTCCCAGCGCGCGGGCCATGCCCAGGATCGTCCCCGTCAGCATGCCCGGCAGCGCCAGCGGCAGCACATGGTGGAACACCACCTGCACGGGAGAGGCCCCGATCCCGAGCGCCGCATCGCGGATCGAGGGTGGCACCGCCTTGATCGAGGCCCGGCTGGCGATCACGATGACGGGCAGCGTCATGAGGGCCAGCGTCAGCCCGCCCACCACCGGCGCCGAGCGCGGCATGTTCAGCACGTTCAGGAACACCGCCAGCCCCAGCAGGCCGAAGATGATCGACGGCACTGCCGCCAGATTGTTGATGCTGACCTCGACGATGTCGGTCCAGCGGTTTTTGGCCGCGAATTCCTCCAGATAGATTGCGGTCAGCACGCCCACCGGAAAGCTGATCAGAAGGGTGACGATGACGGTGAGGAAACTGCCCTTGAGCGCCCCCCAGATGCCGGCAAGCTCGGGGTCGACCGAATCCGCGCTGCCCAGGAAGGTCCGGTTCAGAACGGTGCGGAGCTTGCCCTCCCCTTCCAGCGTGCGCCAGGCGAAGACTTCGGCATCGTTGACCGGCCGGTCGCCCTCGGCAGCCTCCAGGTCGATCCGTCCCTTGGCAAGCTGGTCCATGTTGGACGTCGCGATCAGCCACATCGGCACCGTCCGGCCAATCACGCCGGGGTCTGCCTCCACCTTCTCGCGCAGCGCCAGCCAGGCCCCGTCCGAAACCAGTTCGGCATCGTCGCCGAAGGCGCGCTCGGCCGAGCTCGCCATCACGCCCTGGAAATTGGCCCGAGACAACAGGCGCGGGTCCGCCCTTGCCTGCTCGGCCGTCACACCCAGCAGCGCCGCGTCGAACGTCACCGGGACCAGCACCTGGGTCTGGCGAAAGCTGTTCCACCCGCTCGCAATCACCGTTACCAGCAGGAACAGCAGGAACCCGCCGGCAATCGCCAGCGCCAGCACCCCCAGCCCCTTGAAGATCCGCTCCTGGCGGTACCGCTTGCGGATGCGCGCCTGCATCGTGTCCGACGCCCACGACGTGGGCGCCGCAGAAAGCGGCATGCGGCGAAGGGCCGCCGCAGTCGACAACTCGGTCGCCATCTCAGTCATAGGCCTCCCGATATTTCTTCACCACCGCGAGCGCGTAGATGTTCAGCGCCAGCGTCACCAGGAACAGCACCAGCCCCAGCGCGAAGGCGGACAATGTCTTGGCGCTGTCGAACTCCTGGTCGCCTGTCAGCAATGCCACGATCTGCGCCGTGACGGTCGTCACCGAATTGAACGGGTTGGCGGTGAGATTGGCAGCGAGGCCCGCGGCCATCACCACGATCATGGTCTCGCCGATGGCGCGGCTTACGGCCAGCAGCACGCCCCCCACGATCCCCGGCAGCGCGGCCGGGATCATCACCCGGCGGATGGTCTCGGACGGGGTCGCCCCCATCGCCAGGCTGCCGTCCCGCATCGAGCTCGGAACGGCGGTCAGGGCATCGTCAGCCATCGAACTGACGAACGGGATGATCATCACGCCCATCACCAGCCCCGCCGCCAGCGCCGATTCCGAACTGGCGTCGCTGATGCCGATGGCAATGCCGAAGTCGCGCACGGCCGGCGCCACGGTGAGCGCGGCGAAGAAGCCATAGACCACGGTGGGCACCCCCGCGAGCACCTCCAGCACCGGCTTTGCCACCCGGCGAAAGCGCGGATCGGCATATTGCGTCAGGTAGATGGCCGTCATCAGCCCCAGCGGAATGGCGACGATCATTGCAAGGATCGCCCCGATGAAGATCGTACCCCAGAACAAGGGCACCGCCCCGAATGCACCCGACGAGCCCACCTGGTCGGCGCGGATCGCGGTCTGCGGCGACCAGGTCGTTCCGAACAGGAATTCGGACGGGCTCACCATCTGGAAAAAGCGGTAACTTTCGAACAGCAGGCTGGCGACAATTCCGAAGGTCGTCAGGATCGCCACCAGCGATGCGGCGACCAGCAGGACCATCATCGACCGTTCGACCCGGGTGCGGGCGCGGAAGTCCGGCTGCAGTCGGGTCCAGCCCCACAGCCCGCCCATCAGCCCCAGCGCCAGCGCCGCGCTGCCGAACAGCAGCCCATAGCGCGCGGAAGCCGACTTCCAGGTAGCGGCGGCGGCTTCAGCATGGACATTGAAGGCGGCCGCATAGTCGCCCCGCACCAGCCCCCGCACTTCCGAAAGGAAGGCGTTGCGCTCCAGATCGCCGGTTCCGACCGCGTCGGGCGGCAGACTCGCCAGCACCTCGCGAGAGACCAGCCCGTCGACCAGCACGGCCCAGGCCGCCAGCACCAGCAGCGCCGGCACCAGCGCCATGATGGCGACGAACGCGCCATGATAACCCGGCCTCGAATGCACGGCGCCGATCCGGCCCTGCGCCTCGCGACCGGACGCATCGGCAAAGGCCATCCCGCGTTGCCGCCCCAGCCAGAAGCCCAGCGCCGCGAGCGCCAGGACGGCGATAAAGGCAAGCCCGAGCGTCATCCGAGCCCCAGCCTCATCCGAGGTCCGCCGCCGTCAGCGCGACCAGCCGGTCGGAGCGCTCGCGATTTTCGGTCCGGACCGCGTCGGGGGCAGGCACCAGCCCACGGCGCTGCAGATAGCCGCCGGGGCCCCAGGCCCGTTCGCTGGTATATTCGTCCAGAAACTCGCGAAGGCCCCGGATCGCCTTCACATGCTGGGCCTTCACATAGATATACATGGGGCGGGACGCCGGGTAACTGAAATCGGAAATGGTTTGAAGATTGGCCGGAACCCCGTCGATCGGCACATCACGCAAGGTATCGAGGTTGGCTTCCAGAAAGCTGAACCCGAACGCGCCAATCGCATTGGGATTGGCCCCGATCTTCTGCACGATCAGATTGTCGTTCTCGCCGGCCTCGACGAACACATTATCCTCGCGGATCTTGTTGCAGATCGACTTGTGCCGGGCCTCGTCGGTCTTCTTCAACGCCTTCATCGCCGGGTCGGTCTCGCAGCCGGCCACCATGTAAAGATCGTTGAAGCTGTCGCGCGTCCCCGACGTCGGCGGCGGCCCGAGAAACTCGATCCTGACGTCCGGCAGAGAGGGGTTTACATCCTTCCACGTTCGAGCAGTCTGTTTTCGCCCGAACGGCGTTGCCGCCAGCGCCGCATAGACATCGCGCAAGGACAGGTTGATCGGGGTGCCGCCTTTGCCTTGGGCAAGCACAAGCCCGTCGATCCCGACCTTCACTTCCACGACATCGCGGGCGCCATTCTGAACACAGTCTTCCAGCTCGCCAGGCTTCATCCGCCGCGAAGCGTTGACGACATCCGGAAACCGCGACCCGAGCCCGGCGCAGAACAGCTTGATGCCGCCCCCGGTGCCGGTCGCTTCCACGATCGGCGCCAGATAGTCGGGATTGTTGCGATTGAAATTCTCCGCCACGGCGGTGGTGAACGGAAACACCGTCGACGAGCCCACGATTCGAATCTGGGTGCGCGAATCGGAACAGCCGGCCAGCACGGTCAAGGCCGCCCCGATCAGCGCCAGACGCCTGAAAACCCCCAACCCGTTCAAGGAAACCCCTGCTTTCAAAGGCGATCGCATGATCCAGGGTTCCGACTTCGGACCCTGCCGACACCCTCTAGGGCCCGACCGTGCGGCTTATGTTACCGACTCGTTGCGGTTTTGTGACGGCCCGGACGATATGGGACCGGAAGATGGTGGCGGCAGAAGCTGGGGCGCTCCTTCGCCACTCTCCTGGTCGAGGGCTCGCGTCGCGGGCGGGTGCACCGGCAGCACGAACGACACCACCGTACCCTCGCCCTGCCGGCTGGCGATCTCCAGCCGGCCCCGGTGCCGCTCCACGATGTGCTTCACGATGGCAAGGCCCAGCCCGGTGCCCCCCATCGACCGCGACCGCCCGGTATCGATGCGATAGAAGCGCTCGGTCAGCCGCGGCAGATGCTCGGGTGCGATGCCGTCACCTTCGTCGCGCACCGCCACCCGCACCATCTCCTCGCCGCGCCCCGCGCCGGCCTGATCCCGCGCCGCCGACACGGTGATCGGGGTTCCCGAATGGCCGTATTTCAAGGCGTTGGAGACCAGATTGTGCAGCACCTGCAGGATCTGGTCCCGATCGGCCACCACCTGCGGCAGGTCCGGTGCCACCTCCAGCACCAGCTGGCGGTTGTCCCCTTCCAGCCGCATCGCCAGTGTCCGTCCCACGTCCGACAGCAGTGGCGGCAGCTCCAGCATTGTCTGCGGCCGGACATATTTGTCCAGCTCGATCCGGCTCAGCGACAACAGGTCGTCGATCAGCCGGCTCATCCGAGCCGCCTCGCGGCTCATGATATCCAGGAAGCGCTGCCGCGCCGGCTCGTCCTCCGAAGCCGGCCCCAGCAACGTCTCGATGAACCCGGAGATGTTGGCCAGCGGCGTGCGCAGCTCATGGCTGGCATTGGCCACGAAATCGGCCCGCATCCGTTCGGTCAATCGCGACTGGGTGATGTCGGTAAAGCTCAGCAACAGCCGTTCCACTGGCTCAGGACCGACCGTTTCAGACCCAACCGTTCCGCCGCCCTCCTGCAACGCCACCACGCGCACGCGGAATGCGCCGTCCTGCGACCCCAAAGTGGTTACCTCGCGAAGCGACGGGCTCTGCCCCTGCATTCCCAGCCGCACGGCATCGATCACCACCGGATGCCGCACCGTCTGCCTGAGGTCCACGCCCACGATCCGCGGCCCGAACAGCGCGAGCGCGCCCTCGTTCGCCGCAAGCACCCGCCACGTGGCTGCCACCAGCAGCGCCGGGTCGGCCAGCGCCTCGATCCCGATCCGGTCGTCTCCGCCGTCCGTCACAAACGACCGCTGCCCGGGCCTTAACGAACCGGATTGCGCTGAGCTCGGCCTTTGCGAACCGGACTTCAGCAGCATGGCGTCCCCAGGAGTCGGCGCGGAAGCATCCAACGCCCGATAGACGAGGAAGATGACAGTCAGGATCACCGGCGCCCACAACAGCGGTGCCACGCCGGCATTGTCGGCGGCAAGCCCCAGCGCAAGGCCCAGCGCCGTCGTCGCCGCCATTACGATCCATCGCCCGTCGTTCAACCGCCTACCGCTCCAGCACGTTCTCGTGGCTCACCCGCTACCGCTCCAGTTCATTCTTGTTGCTCACCCGCTACCGCTCCAGCTCGACCAGTTCGTACCAGGTCGCCATATAGCCGCCGACCCCGCCCTTCACGAACAGTCGGTCGGCATCTGCCGTTACCCACATGTCATAGACCGGGTGCGATGTCCCCCCCATGCCCTCCGCGCTTTCGTCGACGAAGCGGAAATGGTGGCAGTCGAAACTGCCGGCCGGGCAGGTAGCCGGCTCGTTCCCCACATATTCCAGCCCGATCCGTACCTCGGCCAGCATCGGCGGCGTCGCGCCGCGATGATCGGCCGAGGGGAGCAGCACCCGGATCTCGCGCCGGTGCGGCCCGGCGCCTACGTCCATGCACTTCGTCAAATAGGCATCGCCGACGATCGGGTGCGTGCCGAACCCGTCCAGCCCTCCACCAGGCAGCCGGTCCCCGATCGCCATGGATTGCGAAACCTGCCCGATCGAGGGCCCGTGGCTTTCCAGCCGAACCGTGCCCGCGCCATGGTCGAACATCACCAGCCCGGCGCCCATGAATCGGTCGCCAACGCTCAGCCGCACCAGGCAGTCGAACGGCCGCCCAGCCTCATCCAGCGAATAGATGATATCCCTCAGCACGGTCGGCGCCGGCTCCTCGATCCGGCAATGCGCTCGAAGCGTCACCCGCCCGTCGCCATGGTGGGTGAAGTGGAACCGCTCCTCGCCGCGAACCGCCCCCTCCAGCCCGGGCTTGCGACTGGTATATTCGATCCGGCCGCGCACATCGCGGTGCGCCATCGGCGCCCATGCCGTGATCCCGCCTGTCATCAGGCTCCGGCCCTGAACTTCTTCACCACCGCTGCCCCCATCGTCTCCATCAGGTCAAAGAGCCCTTCCGGGTTCAGCCGCTTCATCTCCAGCAGCGCCATCTCCGGCCCGTTGCCGCCCACAGGAATCTCGCGCAAACCCGCCTCGAAGCCGGCCAGGATGATCGCGCCCGCCTCTTCGGCGCTGATCCCGGCGTCCACGTCGTCGTCGCCAGCGCCCTTCATCTGCCCGTCGCCGCGAAGCGCCCGGGCGCCGATCTCGGTCCGCACGAACCCGGGCACGATGGTCGTCACGCCGACACCGCGGTGCGCCACTTCGGTGCGGAGGCTGTCGAAAAAGCCCATGACGGCATGCTTTGCCGCCGAATAGCCGGTGCGTTGCGGCGATCCGACCTTCCCCGCGACGCTTGCGGTAACGGCAACATGCCCCTCGCCCCGCGCCAGCATGGCAGGCAGCACCAGCTTGGTGAGCGCGACCGGCGCGAAGAAGTCCACTTCCAGGATGGTCCGGTACACGTCCATCAGCGTGTCTTCGGCAAGCCCGCGCTGCGAGATTCCCGCATTGTTGATCAGGATGTCCACCCGGCCGGCATGGTGCACCACGGCGGGCAGCACGTCGTGATCGGTCACGTCGAACGGCAGGATGATATTGTCCTGCACGCCGGCCGCCACCCGCGCCAGCGCCTCGCGGTCCCGCCCCGACAGGATGACCGTCGCCCCGGCCCCGCCGAACGCCCGCGCCATCCCCGCACCGATCCCGGACGAAGCGCCCGTGATCCAGACCCGCTTGCCCGCCACATCCATGATCAGAAACTCCCCCAGAATCCCCACGGCGGAACGACGGGCGCCTGCATCAGCACCGGGTGAACGAAGGTGAGCAGCAGCCACAGCGCGACGCCGCCCAGCACCGGCACCAGCCCGGGCCACAGGCTGCTCCACGGCTGCCGCCCGCTCAGCTGCGCACCGAGCGGCCAATAGCTGGTCTCGGCCTCGTACCGGTCCCAGCTCGCGCCCAGCTGCCGGCGCTTCTTCCCGTCCTGCAATGCCGCGCCCACCAGCGCCAGAAACCCGATGCCCAGCGCCAGGATCACCGTCGGCAGGCTTCCCGACAGCGTGGCATGCACCACAGCCCAGATTGCGAACGCCCACATCATCGGATGCCGCGTGATGCGAAGCACGCCGCTCGCCGGCCGGTTGCTCGCCGGAACCCCGGCAAGCGACTTGTTGGCGGGAGTCAACGACCCGACGAACAGGTTCGAGGCCAGCAGCATCGCCAGCGCCGCCACATGCCAGGCCCCGGCAGGCGCCACCCACAAGATGCGGTCGGGCACCCCGCGATAGACGTGGATCGCGCCGAACAGCAGGCCGAGCGAAATCACCGCATACAGCAGCTGGAAGCCCTTTTCGCCGGTCCGCGCCACAAGGGCGTCGCGGGCCGGCGCGTTCGCCAGCAACAGATGGGTGCCCACGAACGCCGCCAGCAACAGCAGAAACAGCGTCATACGCATTCTCCCCTAGCGACGGTACATTTCGGGCAGCTGGCTCCGGTCGCGCCCCGGCAGATAGCGCCGCGCCAGCCGGGTCTGCCGGCTTTCCAGCGACTGCGCCTCGCCCCGAATGAACACCTGCTCCGGCGCCGACGCCAGCTCCAGCGGATCGCCGGACCAGACCACCACATCGGCAGAGGCGCCCGGCTTCAACTGGCCCTGTTGCGACAGGCCGAAAATCTCGGCCGGGGCCCGGCTGATCGCCGCGAACGCCTGGTCCCAGCTCAGCCCGACGCCGCCGGGCACCCGCCCCTGCGCGACCAGATTGCCGGCATAATGCGGCAGGTTCCGCGGCTGGAACGAGGCATCGAGGTCGGGCGTGCCGAGCGCCACCTTCACGCCCGCCGCCACCAGCCGCCCGACATTCGACATGGTTGCTCCAAGGGCTTCGAACGTGTCGGGCCGGTTGTTCATGCCCAGCGTCACGACCGGCACCCCGGCACGGGCGATCTCGTCCGCCACCATCCAGCCCTCGTTGGCGGACAGCAGCACCAGTTGCAGCCCGGGGTACATCGACGGCAGCTTCAGCACCTGTCGAATGTCCGACGCGCGATCGACCCGCACCAGCAGCGGCTGGGCACTGCGCAACACCAGGGTCAGCGCCTCGGCGTCGTTTCGCGTGATCCTGAGGTTGCGCGCCTGGTCGCGCGGCGTGCCACGGCCCTGCTGCACAGCCTGCGCTTCCTCCAGCGCGTTGGTGATCTCGGCCCAGGCGGCCGATCGCGACCCGCCGGCCAGTTGTGCGCCGCGCTCGCCGTAGACGACATACTGGAACGCGCGCGGGCGAAGCGCGTTGACGCTGCCCGCTGCCAGCGAAATCACCGCGCCCTGCCCCGCGAACAGCCTGGAGCCAGGCGCCGGCCCGACCACGGCCGTTGTCACCCCGTCGGCGCGACTGACGGCCAGGCTGCTGTCGGCCGGGTTTAGCGCCGCGTCCAGCATCAGCGCCGCCGAATCCTCCGCCTTGTCTGCACCCAGGTCATTGGCCGTCTGCTCGCCCGCCACTTCGGCAGCCCCGATCTGGCTCAACCCGGCCACGATCCCGGGCGTCACCCACTTGCCAGTCGTGTCGATCCGGCGGAACCGTGACGGCACCGGCGTTCCGGCAGGCCCCACTCCCACGACGACCCCGTCGGAGATCAGCACCACGCCATTGTCGATCGGCGCACCGCCGTTGGTGACCACCCGGCCGCCGACCAGCGCAATATCCTCCTGCGCCGCAAGGGCAGGGCCCGCCGCAGCGAGGAGGAGCGCGAAGAAAACCGCCTTCACTTCCGGTCTCCTTCACCCGGCTGGCCCAGTTCGAAGTCGCTCACCGGCCGTCGCGCCGGATCGTTCGTGTCGTAAAGCAGCGCGCCGTCCACCCACACCTTTTCGGGCCGCGAATAGACGCTCAGCGGATTGCCGCTCCACAGTACGATATCGGCCTGCTTGCCCGGCTCCAGCGACCCCACCTTGTCGGCGATGCCCAGCGCCTTCGCCGGGTTGATCGCCACCCAGGTCCAGGCCTCCTCGTCACGGATCGTCATCCCCATCCGCCGCCCGTTCGCCAGCGCCTTCGCGGTCTCCTGATTCAGCCGCTGGATGCCGTCGGCGTCGTCGCTATGGGTGATGGCACAGCCGCCGTCGGCATGCACGAACGGCAGATTTTCCTGAATGCCGTCGTAGCTTTCCATCTTGAAGCCCCACCAGTCGGCCCAGAGCGCAGCGCAGATACCGTTTTCCTTCAGCAGATCGGCGATCTTGTACGCCTCCACCGCATGGTGAAACGCGGAAACCTTGTAGCCGAACTCCTTCGACATCGCGATGATGTTCGCCATCTCGTCGGCGCGGTAACAGTGGTTCTGCACCAGTATGCGCCCCTCCAGCACGCCGGCAAGCGTCTCCATCTGCAGGTCGCGCTTCATCGGACCCTTCGACGCCTTCAGTCGCGCCTGATAATCCCGCGCATTGGCCCAGGTCTGGCGCATCATCGCCACATTGCCCATCCGCGTGCCGGGCATCTGCCCCTTGCCGCTGCCATAGACCCGCTTTGGGTTCTCGCCGCACGCCATTTTCAGGCTGAACGGCGCGCCTGGCATCATCATGTCCTCGGCAGTGCGGCCATAGACGTTCTTCAGCGTCGTCCCGCGCCCGCCGAACAGATTGGCCGAGCCGGGCAACACGTGCAGCACCGTCACGCCCCCCGCCAGCGCCCGCGAAAAGCCCGGGTCCTGCGGCCATACCGAATGCACCGACCAGACTTCGGGGCGCACCGGTCCGGTGATCTCGTTGCCGTCCTGGTGCGCGGCGACGCCCGGCGACGGATAGTCTCCCAGGTGCGAGTGGATGTCGATGATACCGGGCGTGACCCACTTGCCGGCCCCGTCGATCAGGGTGGCCCCGCCCTCGTTCACGCTCGCACCGAGCGCCACCACCTTCCCGGCCTCGAACCGCACCGCGCCGCCGTCCACGCGCCCGCCCTTGCCGTCGTAGATCGTCACGTTGCGGATCACCGTCGCCACGCCGGGCCACGGCCGATAGGTCGATGCAAACGCGCTCTCCGCGTCCGGCGCGCTGCCCGACAAAGCGGGGCCCGCAGGTGCCGCAATGTTTTGCCCGGTGGTCGCGCACCCCCCCAGCGCCAGCAGACCCGCCAGCACAATTACATGTCCGCCCAACATCAAACCACTTTCCCCGGCTGCATCCCCGCGGCCGCCGGCTCCCCGATTTCAGCCCGGCCGGCAAGCGCATGGTCCTCCAGCGTATCCAGATGCATCAATCGCTTCACGAACGGCGACACCAGCAGCACCAGGCCCCCAATGCCGATCGTCCACCAGCCGATGGTCGAATAGACCGCAAGCGTCGCCTCCTTCGTCATCGCGCCGCCCTCGCCGCCCGTCGCCGCGCCGATCACGCCGGCAAGGAATTGGCCGCCCGCCGTCGCGAAGAACCAGGCACCCATGATCAGGCTGGCGAGATGCCGCGGCGCCAGCCGGTTCATCGCCGAAAGCCCCACGGGCGAGATGCAAAGCTCTCCCGTCGTCGACAGCAGATAGAACAGGAAAACGAAGATCACCGGCGTCGCCACTTCGATCCCGATCGCCGACGCGCCGGCCACCAGCACCAGGAACGCCAGGCCCTGCTGCACCAGCGCCAGCCCGAACTTGGCCGGGGCCGAAGGCTCCAGATTGCGCCGCCCGAGCCAGGTCCAGCCAATCGCGAACAGCGGCGCCAGCACGATGATGTAGAACGGGTTGATCGACTGGAACAGCGAAGCCGGCACCCCGCCGCGATCCACATAGCGGTCGGTGAACAGGCTCATCGATCCGCCCGCCTGCTCGAACAGCGCCCAGAACACCGGCTGCAATCCGATCAGAAACAATATGGCGTACATCCGCTCGCGCGGCTCCCGCTCCAGCTTCGATGAAACCCACAGAACATACAAAAGCAGCCCCGCACCAGCCATCAGCAACAGTGTCTGGATCACCCCCGTTGCCTGGATCAGGAACCAGCAGACCGCAATCGCCCCCAGCGCCCCCAGATAGATCAGCGTTTCCAGCGGCACCCCCGCAACCCGCCGCTTCAGCGCGGCCGGCTCCGGCGGCTCGCCCTGCCCCTGCAACTCCGGCTTGCCCCATATGAACACGATCAACCCCAGCAGCATGCCCAACCCGGCCGCCCCGAAGCCATAAGCCCAGCCATAGGTCTCCCCCAGCCACCCGGCCGTCAGAACCCCCAGGAATGCCCCGATGTTCACCCCCATGTAGAAGATCGTATAGGCCCCGTCGCGGCGCACATCGGTCAGCGGATAGAGCTGCCCCACGATCACCGAGATATTGGCCTTCAGAAATCCCGACCCCACGATGATGAACGAAAGCGCCGCCCAGAAGATGTTGATCGCGAACCCGTCGGAGCCCCCGTCCCCCTCCACCGCCATCAGGCAATGCCCGATCGTCAGCAGAACCGCCCCGAACAGCACCGCCTTGCGCTGCCCCAGCCAGCGATCCGCCAGATACCCCCCCAGAACCGGCGTGATGTACACCAGGCTCCCATAGGCCGCGTAGATCACGTTCGCCTGGGTGTCCGCAAACAGCCAGTGCTTCGTAAGGTAGAAGATCAGCAGCGCCTTCATCCCATAGAAGGAAAAGCGCTCCCACATCTCGGCGAAGAACAGCACGAACAGCCCGCGCGGGTGGCCCAGCCAGGTCGGTCGGCCCCCATCCGGGGCCCCGGCGGCATCGCCTGCAGCATCGCCCAAATTCAATCTCCCTTTGCGACCCGTCGTCAGGCAGGCTTCATCACGGCGGCGATTGTTGCGCAGCCGCAGAGCCCCACGCAAGCCCTATTGCGCCGAACCGACACGCCCTCCCCGGAATGTCCCGCCCGTACCCGTGCCCAAAGACCCCCTCCCAAAAGCCATATTGGCCAAACCATCGCCCTGCCCCCACAACGGGCGCCGAAAGGACCGCGAATGAGCCACAAGACCCGTTTCGAGGGCACCGCCGACTATGTCGCGACAGACGACCTGAAGGTCGCCGTCAACGCCGCCGCCACGCTGCGCCGCCCGCTGCTGGTGAAGGGCGAACCCGGCACCGGCAAGACGGTCCTCGCCCACGAAATCGCCAAAGCCCTCGATGCCCCGCTGCTCGAATGGCACATCAAGTCCACCACCAAGGCCCAGCAGGGCCTCTACGAGTACGACGCCGTCAATCGCCTCAGGGACAGCCAGCTCGG
>JANPJJ010000200.1:0-26418 GCA_031425455.1 Sandaracinobacter sp.
GGTGGAAGTGGATGCGATGCCGGACATTGCCGCCAACAGCCTGTCGATCGGGTTCGGGCAGTTCCGCTCGGCCTATGTGATCGCCGAGCGGCAGGAGACTGCGGTGCTGCGCGATCCCTATTCGAACAAGCCCTATGTGCACTTCTATGCGACGCGCCGCGTGGGCGGGGCGCTGGTGAACAGCGAAGCGCTGAAGCTGATGCGCTTCTCGGCGACCTGATCGGCGGCGGCTGACCTTGGGGGTCCTGCCTGGCGGGGCCCCCCATTTTTTCCGGAATTTGGGTGGAGCGGGCGATGGCGGTCTTGTCGGCGGCAATCGAGGGCAATGGCTGGGTGCTGGCGGTCCGCGGCACCTGGGGTGCGACTTCGGGCGCATTCCCGTTTGCGGGCGACGACCGGCCGGACGGCGACCATCCCGGATTCCTGCTGGACCCGCATGGGGCGCGACGGGTGCAGCTGCTGGTGGCCGCGGCGGGGTTCGACCGGGCGGGCGGGCAGGCTGTGGCGAATGCGGCGCGCAGCCGGACCCTCGTGGCGACGAAGCCGCTGCGACGGGCCTTTCCCAACCAGGCGCAGCTGGACGAAACCGACCATGGCGGCGGTGAGCGGACGGTGCGGCTGGCGCTCTCGGAGCGGGTCTATGCCGGCAATTCGGTGACGCAGATCGCGTTCGCGGCGGGGTGGAAGGCCGGGGAAGGTGCGGCCTTGCTGGCGGGTGTGACCAACGGGTCCACGCGGGCAGCGCCGCTGCCGATCTCACGCTGGGCGCAGCCGAGCTACACGCTGGTGCAGGGCACGACGCTGGCGGAGGTGGATGTGATCGTGGCGGCGCACCATCCGGAGCATTTCGGCGCGGTGCGCAACCAGGCCCTCGCCGCGATGAAGCTGGAGGCGACCGATGGGACGACGACGAAGACTTTCTGGTTTGCCGGGCTTCGGACGAGCCCGCAATATGGCGACAATCTGCGCTGCTGGGGCGGGCAGATCGACCTGTCGGGGCTGACGCCGGGCCTGATCACGGTGCACCGCACGCTGTATCCCTGGGTGGGGGCGGCGCGGTCGACGGGGGCGGGCCACAGCGTTTCGATCACCGCGGGGGTCAAGACGGTTCACGACCAGCCGCTGCACCTTTGCTATGATCCTTCGGCCACGCGGTATGCGAAGCGCCATGTCTATGTGAACGCGGCGACGGGGACCACGACGGTTGCCTCGGTGACGGTGGGCACCACGCTGGCGGGCGCGAAGGCAGGAACGGCGGCGGCGACGATCTCGGTCGCGCTGCAGGCGATCTACAATGCCAATGTCACGCTGGCGGCGGGCAACGGCCTGGCCGGCGGCACGCGGAGCTGCGACTGGATGGAGGTCGTGCTGGCGCCGGGCGTGCAGACCTGGGGGGCGCAGGCGGTGACCACCGGGTTCGGATCGAAGGAAGGCCGCCTGATCGTGAGGGGCGACCCCGACGACGCCAACCCGCGGGCGAATTGCATCTGGCGATCGATGGCGGCCGCCCCGTCGTCTGTTCGAAACAATCGCTGGTGGGTGCAGGACCTGACGCTGGAGGGCGGCGAAGCCACGCTGATGTCGGCGGTGACGGCCCATTTCGACAATGTGGAGGGGCGCGGAAAAACCGGCTTCGAGAGCAGCACGGTGCCCTTCTTCTTTTCGACCCCGACCGAGGGGGATTATTTTAATTCCTGGACCCGGTCGACGTTCTGGAAATATGGCTCGGGACTGAGCGGCGGGAGTTTTCGTGCCGGCCTGGCGCGGAATTGCGTCACGACGCGCAAGCTCGAAGCGCAGCTGATTGCGAGCTGTTCGAAGGTGATCGACCCGGTGTCGGGTGTGGCGGCCGCGCAGGACACTGCCTATGGAATCTGGGGCACGCCGACGACGCCGGTGACGGACGGCATCCTGTATCAGAGCAGGGCCATGCACTGGCGGGGCAAGCTGGCGTCGTTTGCGATTGCGTCCGGGGCGGACACCCAGGCGTCCCCCGGCGTGATCCTGCGCGCGGCCGTGGTGAACTTCCTGATCGAGCGGGTCGGCGCCAGCTTCAGCCTGGCGAATTTCTTTTCGGTGGGTGAAACCCAGTATCAGATGCTCCAGGACAGTGTGCTGGAGGGCGTGACCGCCGTCGGGAACCGGATAAATCTTCACAACGACAGCCCTGTTCCCCGCATCAATCTGCAGCAGACTGGCAATGTGATCCGCAACTGCTGGATGGACTGGCAGGCGACCAAGCATGACGTCTTCGCCACCGACGGCAGCCTGACGGGCGCCTGGGAGGTGCTTTACGGCGTCGGCTTTGCGGCCAACGTCCACAACAACCGGAACCCGACCACGGAGTCCAATTTCCAGCACGCATTCTTCGGGGTGAACAGCCTGGTGAACACGAACTTCGGCTCGGTCCATTGGGGCACCGAGACGTTCGAGAAGTTCGTCAACGACAATTCGGATGCGGGGCTGGAGTTCGTGACCGGCGGCAGCGGGGGCGGCGACTATCGGCCGGCGGCGGGGAGCCCGGCGCTGGGCCGGGCGAGCCTTGCCTGCGTGGACGTCGACCTGGCCGATACGGCGCGGGGGAACCTGTTTGCCGCCGGTGCCCTGAACGGGACGGTGGTGCCTGTTATGGTGCCGCCGGGCTTCGGCGGCCATGCGCATCTGGCGTCGGCGGCCTTGCTGGGCTGGGCCGGCATCGTCGGCCCTGCAGCGGGGCGGCATCCGCTGGCCGGGTCTGCCGGGGCGCTGCTTCCGCAGGCGCCCGCACTGGCGGCGCGCGGCGCTGCCGGGCGGCGGCTGATCGTGGACCGCGAGGTGCGCGTGCTGGGGGCCGGCGGAGACTGAGCAGGCGGATCGGGATCAAGTCGAGGAAGGAGTTTCGGGCATGGCGAAGTGGGTGGCGGACGAAGTGCTGGACGGTGCGTTGCAGGTGATTTCGGGCGCGACGCGGATGGTGGCGGTGGCCGGGCAGCCGGCGAATTATGCTGCAGCGTGGGCCGGGCGGCTGGCGGAAGCGACGATGTCGGGCGCGGACTTTGCCTTGGCGAACGGCGACGCCTCGGGGCGGAAGGTGTCGGTCGCGGCCAAGACCGGGGTGCCTGTGGTGGCGGCGGGCACGGCGGACCATGTGGCGCTGGTGAGCCCGGTGGGGGAGCGGCTGATTTATGTGACGACCTGCCCGGCGAGGGCGCTGGCGGCGGGGGGATCGGTGAACTTCGATGCCTGGGCGGTGGAGCTGGGGGATCCGGTCTAGGCGGATCCGTTCTGGGCAGGCCCTGTCGAGGCAGATGCTGGGCGAATGGCTGTGGGCGGAGGGGGAGTGAGCACATGTTCCTGAAGGATCCGGACGCGGCGGTGGACTATCTGGTCGACTGGGCTGCGGCGCTGGGGGCCGAAGTCACGCTGGTGACGAGTGGCTGGGAAGTGGAGCCGGCAGAGCCGGGGGGGCTTGTTGCCTCCGGGGCGGCAATGTCGGCGACCGGGGCGACGGTGCGGCTGGCCGGTGGGATTGCGGGCCATGTCTATCGAGTGGGGAACCGGGTGACGCGGTCGGACGGGAGCGTCGACGAGCGCAGCCTGGTGGTGCGGGTGGAGGAACGCTGATGCGGACGATCGAGAAGGTGCCGCCGGCGGCCGCGCTGGCCGAGCTGAAGGCCTATCTGAGGATCGAGGACGGGCACGAGGATGCCCTGCTGGCGGGGCTGCTGCGGGCGGCGACCGAAACGGTCGAGGCGATGGTGGGGGTGCTGCTGTTCGAGCGCCAGGTGGAGGAGCGCGGGTCGCTGGCGAAGGGGCGGCTTGTGCTTTCGGCCGAGCCTGCGCGCGAACTGTTGTCGGTGTCGGTGGTGGCGCCCGGCGGCGGCGAGACGCTGCTGGGGGCGGCGGAGGCGAGCCTGACGGTGTCTCGCCATGGCGTGGGGACCGTGGCGGCGCCCGGGCTGGGCGACGGGAGCGAGCTGGTGGTGCGATATCGCGCCGGGATGGCAAGCAACTGGAATTGGGTGCCCGAAGTGCTTCGGCTGTCGGTGGTGCGGGCAGCGGCGCATTTTCATGGCACGCGCGACGACGGCGACGATGCCGGCGTGCCGCCCGGCGTGAAGCGGATGCTGGCGCCGTGGCGTTCGCGGCGGCTGGGTTAGGCCATGGCTGAGTTTGCGGGGACGCTGTCGGAGCGGGTGCGCTTCGAGCGGCGCGATGTTGCGCGGGGCAGCGCCGGGGATCGCGGGCAGGGCTGGCTGCCGGTGTGCGAGCGCTGGGCCCGGGTGGAGCCGGTGGACCGGGCTGCGCCGTCGGCGTTGCTGGCGGACACCCGCCATTCGGCGCGTCGGTTCCGGGTGACGCTGCGTGCCGGGGCGACGATCGATCTCGACATGCGGCTGCTGTGGCGGGGGCAGGTACTGAGGATCGTGGGGATCGATGCGGACCCCGCGCTGCCGGCGCTGGTGACGCTGTGGGCCGAGGATTTCACGGCCGGGGGAGGTTGAGATGCGGGCGAGCCTGGAATTGCAGCGCGCGCTGGTGGCGGCGCTGGCGGGGGATTCCCTGCTGGCCGCGCGCGGGCTGCCGCTGTTCGACGGGCCGCCCGCGGATGCGCGGCCGCCTTATCTGTCGGTTGGGGCCGATGTGGTGACCGACCGCGGCTGGAAGGGCGGCGGCGGGCAGGAGCATCGATTTTCGGTGACGCTGTGGGATGCCCGGGAGGGCGTGGCGGCGGCCAAGGAGGTGATGGCGGACGTGGAGCGGGCGGTGGTGGCGATGCCGCGCCAGTTCGCCGGCGTACGGCTGGTGAGCCTGAAGCTGTTCCGGGCGATGGTGCGGCGATCGCCGCGCAACTGGACGCAGGCGGTGCTGGAATTTCGGGCGCTTTCGGTGGTGGAGGATTGAGATGGCTGTGGAGAGTGGTGCGGCATTTCTGTTGAAGATGTCGGATGGCGGTGCGCCGGAAGCGTTCCGGACGGTTGCGGGGCTGAGGACCACGCAGATGAGCTTCACGACCGATCCCGTCGTGGTGACCAACAAGGGCTCGGGCGGGTGGCGCGAGCTGCTGCCGGTGGGCGGGGTGAAGTCGGTCTCGATCTCGGGTGCCGGGGTGTTTACCGGATCGGCCGCGGAACTCGCGCTGAAGAGCCGGGCGCTCTCTGGGGCGCTGGACCGGTTCGAAGTGAGCTTCGAGGGGGGCGAACGGCTGCGCGGAAGCTTCCAGGTGGCACGGCTGGACTATGCCGGGGATTTCAACGGGGAGCGGACCTACACGCTGGCGCTGGAAAGCTCGGGCGCGGTGAGCTCGGTTTGATCAGGGCAAATGCGATGCGCGGGGAGGTCGAGCTGCGGCTGGGCGCCGACGCGCTTCGGCTGCGGCCGAGCTTTGCGGCGCTGGTGGCGGCGGAGGCCGAGGTGGGGAGCCTGTTCGGGCTGCTGGAACGGGCCGGTGCAGGGGACATGCGGCTGGGGGAAATGGCGGCGCTGTTCTGGCATTGCCTGGCCGAGCAGGACGGCGACCGGGCCGGGTTCGAGGCCCGGTTGATGGAGCAGGGGCCGCTTTCGCTGCTGGTGCCGTATCGCCAACTGCTGGCGGCGATCTTCGGGGGCTGACGTGCGGGAATTTTCTGGGTTTGCGCGGGCCGCTGCCGGGCTCGCCACGGGGCAGCTTGGCTGGAGCCCCGACGACTTCTGGCGATCGACGGTGGCGGAACTGCGCATGGCCCTGGCGGGACGGTTCGGGACGGCGGCGGCGCCGCTGGACGGTGCCGAGCTGGCGCGACTGAAGGAAAGATTGCCCGATGAACGATGATTTCGACGCCGTCGCGGTGCGGGTGCGGACGGACACGGAGGGCTTTGCCCGCGATGTGGCCGACATGCGGGCGCAGCTGGCGGACGGACTGGGGGGCGGTGCGGATGCGGCCGGCCGGGGGATCGAGAGCGCGCTTCGGCGGGCGGCGCGGAGCGGCCGGCTGGAGTTCGAGGACCTGGCCCGCGTGGCGGGCCGGGCGCTGGGCGAGATTGCGGCGGCAGCGCTGAAGATCGATGTCGGCGGGGGGCTGGGCGGCGCTGTCTCGAGCGTGGCGGCCGGGCTGCTGGGGTTGCCGGGGCGGGCGACCGGGGGACCGGTGGCGCCCGGGCAGGCCTATCTGGTGGGCGAGCGGGGGCCCGAGCTGTTCGTGCCGACGTCGAGCGGACGGGTCGAGACCGGGGGCCGGGGCCAGGGAATGGTGAATGTGACGGTGAATGTGGCGGCGCCGCGCGAGGCGGGCCGGGAGTTCATGGCGCAGACCGGGCGGCAGGTGGCGCGCGAGGTGCGCCGTGCGCTCGCCCGGGCGGGGGGCTGAGATGAGGTCGTATCTGGCGAGCCGCGAGGACCAGCTTCGGACCGGGTGGGTGAAGCGGTTCACGCCGCGGCTGTGGACGGTGGATTTTGCCCGGCCGATGATGGCCGCGGTGACGGCGCCGGCGCCGCGCAGCTTGCGGGTGGAGCTCGACTTCCTGACGCGGTCGGACCTGGCAGGGCTGATCTGGGCGAGCGAGGACCGCTGGTCGCATCCGTTGCTGAGCTATCGGACGTCGCGGGACTATCGCCATGTGTTGCTGACGTTCGACTGGGTGGCGGGGCCTGGGCTGATGCCGCTGGATGCGTTGAACGGGCCAGTGCTGACCATCGAGGGGCGCGACGCGGCAGGCGTGGCGCGCAACTGGTATGTGCGGCTGTGGAACTATGCGCAGGGGAGCCCGTCGGCGGCGCGGATCACGCTGGACTTCGATGATCTCAAGGCCGGGTTCGGCCCAGGGGGCGACGCGGTGTTCGCCGGCGACATCGACCGCATGTTCATTTCGCTGGTGCCGGCAGCGTTCGACGGCAGCGGGGCGGCGCTGACGGTGCCGGTTTCGACCTTTGCCGAGCTTCGCGACATCGTGGCGGTGGGACCGGGGTCGACGCTGGAGGTGGGGGACGCCTTCCTGCCGGAGCATCGGCTGCGGATCTGCTCCGGCTATGACGACAGCTATAACCAGGCGCCCGAACGGCTGGTCGAGCAGTGGCGGGCGTTGGGGTATCGCGCGCTGGTCAATCACTATGTCGGGATGAGCCATTATTATGCGCTGAGCGCGGCGTCCGGGGGGCGCTTTGAGGTGGCGGGCGGGCTGTGCCCGTCGGCGGTGGCCTGGCACCGGGCGCTGGTTCGGGCGCTGCGGGCGGTCGACATGCAGCTGATCGTGTCGCTCAGTTTCGAGCTGTTCGATGCGAATGCGCCGGCGGCCTGGGCACAGCGCGATGCAACGGGTGCGCGGGCGCTGACCGGCTGGGTGCCGCCCTCGACATTGTTGTCGCCCTGCCATCCGGCGGCGATGGCGTGGCTGCAAGGGATCGGGGCGGCTTTTTCGGCATTGGTCGCTGGCGAGGGCATGGCGGTTCACTTCCAGGTGGGGGAGCCCTGGTGGTGGCGGGGACCGGCGGGCACGCCCTGTTTCTACGATGCGGCGACGGTCGCGCGGTGGACGGCGGAGCGAGGCACGGCACCTCCGGCGATGAACGATGTGCTGGGGGCGCGGACGGCAGGCGAGCTCCAGTTTCTGGACTGGCTTGGGGCGCAGCTGGCGGCGGCGACTTCGGCACTGCTGGCGGCGGCTGAAGGGCCGGCGGATGCGCGGTTCCGGTCTTATCTGCTGTTCTATGCGCCGCAGGTGCTGGACGCGGCTGCGCCGGAGCTGAAGCGGGCCAATATGCCGCTCGGCTGGACCCGTCCCGCCTGGGACGTGCTGCAGCTGGAGGATTATGATTTCGTGACCGAAGGCGACGAGGCCGGGATGCAGCGAGGCCGGGCGGCGGTGGTCGACCGGCTGGGCTATCCGATTGCGGAGCAGCAGTATCTGGCCGGCTTCGTGCCGTCTCCTGCGGAGGCGAGCGAGGCGTGGCCGCTGATCGCCTCTGCTGCGGCCGGTGCGTTCGCGCTGGCCGTGCCCGAGGTGCTGGTGTGGGCGTGGCCGCAGGTGGCGCGCGACGGGTTTCAGTGGATCGAGCCGGCAGAAGTGTCGGCGGCGGAGGAGGATGGCGTGGACGCCTTTCATGATGTGCTGTTTCCGTTGGAGCTGGGGCTGGACGCCGTGGGCGGCCCCGAGTTCGCGACGCAGGTGGCGATGCTCGCTTCGGGCCATGAGCAGCGCAATGTGCAGTGGGCGCAGGCGCGGCTTTCCTACGATGCGGGCCTGGGCGTTCGTTCCGAGGCCGACCTGATGTCGCTGCTGGCCTTTTTCCGGGCGCGGCGGGGCCAGGCGTTCGGCTTTCGCTTTCGCGATCCGATGGACTGGAGCAGCGCTGGGCCGGGTGAGTCGATTTCGGCTGCGGACCAGCTGCTGGGGGTCGGTGACGGGCTGAGGACGTCATTCGCGCTGGTGAAGCGCTATGGCGAGCCGGGGGCGGACGAGGTGCGGCGCATCACGCGGCCGGTTGCCGGCAGCCTTCTGGTGTCGGTAGGCGGGGCAATGCTTGTGGGCGGGTGGACGCTGGGGGTGGGCGGCATCCTGATGTTCGACGATGCGCCGGCGCCGGGCCTGGAGGTTCGGGCCGGGTTTGCCTTCGATGTGCCGGCGCGCTTCGCGACCGATCGGCTGGATATCTCGTTGTCGGGCTGGCGATCGGGGGAGGTGCCCAATGTACCGGTGGTGGAGGTGCGGGAGTGAGCCCGTCCTTGCAGGCGGCCCTGGCGCGGGATGTGACGACCCTGGCGCTGTGCTGGAAGCTGACGCGTTCGGACGGTTTGGTACTCGGCTTCACCGGCCATGATCGGGATTTGAGGCTGGAGGGGGTGGAGTATCTAGCCCGGCCCGGGATGACCCCGTCTGCGGTGACGCTGAGCAGCAGCTTTTCTGCCGACAGCATGGACGTGGAAGGCGTCCTCGGCGCGGCCTCGCTGTCGGCGCTGGACCTTGATGCGGGGCGCTGGTCCGGCGCGCGGATGGAGTTGTTCGCCTGCGACTGGACGGCGCCCGAGGCGGGAATGTTGCAGCTGATGCGGGGGACGATGGGCGACGTGCTGCGCCAGGGAGATGGCGCGGGCGGAACCTTCCGGGTTGAGCTGGTATCGGAAATGGCCGGGCTGGGCGAGGCGGTGCTGGTGCGATGCTCTCCGACCTGCCGGGCGGAGCTTGGTGACGGGCGCTGCGCGGTGGACCTGGCGGGGCGGACGAGGACCGCGAAGGTGCTTGTGGCGCTGGGGCAGGAACTGGAGCTGGACGAGGCAGTTGCCCGCCCCGGAGACTATGCCAACGGTTCGCTGCGTGTGGTGACCGGCCCGCTGACCGGGCTGGACCGGCGAGTCGAGCAGGTGATCGGCGCCAGGGTCATCCTGGAGGAGCAGCTGTTTCAGCCCGGGCTCGCAGGCGCGACGATCCTGATGCGGGAGGGTTGCGACAAGCGCTTTGCGACCTGCGCCGGCCGGTTCGGCAATGCGGCGGCGTTCGATGGCGAGCCGCATGTTCCTGGGACCGACAGTCTGATCCGCTATGGGCAGCTCTGAGGGCCATCCGCGCGGTACGGCGATCGTGACGGCTGCACGGGCGCTGGTCGGGACGATGTTTCGGCCGCAGGGACGGGGGCCCGACGTGCTGGACTGCGTGGGGTTAGCCGCCCGGGCCGCTGCCGATGCCGGCGTGTCTGCGCAGGTCCGCCATGACCTGCCGCTGCGGGGGCTGCGGGTGAGCGAGGCCGACGATCTGCTTCGAGGCGCGGGGTGCAGCCCGGTTGCGATGGGCCAATTGTGTGCCGGCGACCTGCTGATGAGGTCTGTGGCGGTGCGGCAGATCCATGTCGCCTTGTGGACCGGGGCGGGGGTGATCGAGGCGCATGCCGGACTGCGCCGGGTGGTGGAGCGGCCGCTGGCCGCCAGCGAGACCTGGTGCGCGGCCTGGCGCCTTCCGATGTGACGGACGACTGCATGCGGTTGGAGGAATGATCGATGGCTTCGGTGGTGTTTTCGACCGTGGGGCAGGCGCTGGGCGGGCCGTTGGGGGCGGCCGTGGGCGCTGCAGTGGGAGGCAGTGTGGATGCCGCGCTGTTCGGGGCACGCCGGGGGGTCGCGGGCGATCTTCTGATCCAGCGATCGGCCTATGGCGATCCCCTGCCCCGGCTTTATGGCCGCACCCGAATGGCCGGGGTGGTGATCTGGGCACAACCCATGGCTGCGGGCGGCGGCAAGGGAAGCGGGCGGCAGCGCCAATCCAGCAGTTTCGCGGTGGCCTTGTCGTCGCGGCCGATCGAGGCGATCGGGCGGATCTGGGCGGACGGGCGCGAAATCAGGAATGCGGACGGGCAATTCGAGAGCTCGACGGACATGCGCCTGCATCGCGGTGTAGGGCGGCAGGCGCCCGATCCGCTGATCGTGGCGGCCGAGACCGAAGTCGGCGCGGCGGGCTATCGGGGGCTCGCCTATGTGGTCTTCGAAGGCCTGGATCTGGAGCCGTTCGGCAACCGCATCCCGAACCTGAGCTTCGAGGTGTTCGCGGACGAAGCGGCTTCCGGCGGGTGGCTCGCCGACCTGGCGGGGCCGGAGCGGGTCGGGGCCTTTCCGGGCAGCGGGTCTGTGGGCGCGACCGGCTATGCCGCGCTGGGGGACCGATCGGCCGAGGATGTGGCGGTGCTGGCCCGCGTGTGTGGGGCAGAAGTCGGCTATCCGGCGGGGCGACTGCGACTGGCGGTGCCTGAAGAGGTGGTCGCAATCCCGACAGCCGCATTGGCTGCCGTTGGGGACGAGATATCGCCGGTTTCGCGGTCGGCCGCGTGGGGCGAGCGACCCGGCAGCCTCAGCCTGGACTATCTCGATCCGGACCGGGAGTTTCAGGCGGGTCGACAGACGGTGGCGCGCGGGCGCCGCGGTGTTTCGCTGGCATCTGCGGCACCGCTGGCGGCGACTGCGGAGGCCGCGAAGTCGCTGGCCGGGCTCTGGTTGCGACGCGAGGAAGCTGCCGTCGAGACGATGGAGGTGGCGCTCGGCTGGGCATGGCTGGGGGTATCGGTCGGCGACCGCGTCAGGATCGGCGAGCGGCCCGAAATCTGGCGAGTCGTGCGCAGAACGGTGCGGGGGCTGATGGTCCATCTGCTGGCGGAGCTGACGTCTGGCGGCTCTGCTGTGGCCCTGCCTGCGGATGGTGGGCGTTCGCTGCCGGCGCCGGTGTCGGTCGCGGGGCCGACTAGCTTGCGCGTGTTCGAAACTGCGTTTCCGCTGCGAGAGGGGGTTGCGGGTGTCTGGATCACGGGAAGCGGAGGGCCGAACTGGCGTGGCGCCGCAGTCAGCCTTCTGAAAGAGGGTGCGGAGTTCGACGTGGGGATGCTGGACCGCGTTGGGGACCGCGGCGAGCTGCTGGCGCCGTTGCCGCCCGGGCCGGACAATCTTTGGGACGAAGAGAATGTCGTGACGATGCGGGTTTCGGGCAGCGCTACGGGGTTCGAGCACCGGCCGGCGCTTGCGGTGTTGAGCGGGGCGAATCTGGCTCGTGTGGGTTCCGAACTGATGAGGTTT
This sequence comes from Sandaracinobacter sp., assembly GCA_031425455.1. Lineage (GTDB taxonomy): Bacteria > Pseudomonadota > Alphaproteobacteria > Sphingomonadales > Sphingomonadaceae > Sandaracinobacteroides. The sequence goes on from JANPJJ010000200.1 coordinate 11,505, forward strand.
CGAGATGTACGGATCGCCGGGGCGGGCGTGATCGAGCTTCGCGGCCTTATCCGGGGCTGTTTCGCTACGTCGGGCGGCTCTGTTGGGCATCCTGCCGGGGCGGGTGTCGAACTTGTGCTGCCTGAGAGGACGCTCGGCTGGCCGGCTGGATCGGACCTGATCGGATCGGAGCTGACGTTCCTGGCGTCCGGCCCCGGCGATCCGCCCGGGGGAACGGAAGCATCGCTGCGGCTGGAAGGTATCGGCGGGGGTGCGATGGCCCCGGTTCATCTGGTTGCCGGACGACGGACTACGGGAGAGGTGTGGGCCCGCTGGATCGCGCGCGGGCGAAGTGCGATCGCCTGGGACGGTGCGGAACCCGACACGGCCGGTTTCCTCTGGCAGTTCGAGGCTGCAGATGGGCGACTATCGAGCCGGTTCGTAGCTGGCACGGCGGCGAGTTTCTCGACGGCCGATCAGCTGCAGTGGTTCGGCACCGTGCTGGGGGCCGGGTATGTCAGTGTGATCGCGGTCGGCAGCGGACCTGCATGGCTGCGAACCTCTGCGAGGGTAGCGATCTAGGGTGGAGCCGGACGACGGACCTTTGAACATCGGGAGCATGACATGGTTGAAACGACAGAGCGCCTGGGACTGCCGATGCTGATTGCCGGCCAGGGACAGAAGGATCTGACGCATAATGAAGCGCTGCTCGGCGTGGATCTTCTTCTGCACGCGTCCGCATTGAGCCGCACGCTGGTTGCGGCGCCCGGGTTGCCGGGATTGGGTGATTGCTGGCTGATTCCGGGGGGAGCCGGTGGCGTTTGGGCGGATCATGCCGACGAATTGGCGGGCTGGACCTCGGGGGGATGGCGGTACCAGAAGTGTCCGCCGGGCGCCCGGGTCTGGATCGCGGACGAGGAGCTTTATGCGAGGCGTACAGCCGGTGGCTGGATCGTCGACGGGCCGCATCATTGCCCGGCGTCGGCAGTTGCGCTGCCCAGCGGAGGATCGACGGTGGATGGCGAGGCGCGCGCGGCGATCGCGGCACTGATCCAGAGGCTGCGGGCGGTTGGCGTGCTGGCGGGTTGATGTTGAAGGAGTGGGCCGGATCGCTCCGAGAGGACAATCGGCACGTTCTGCGAAGTGGCTTTGTGAGCCAACATGTTGCCCTTGCGACACAGTTTTGCTGAATGCCCCCTTGCTAATGCCCCCGGTGCTCGGTTACATGCCCTTGCCTTAGTGCGACATCTACTACGAAGGGGATAGTCATGGGGAAGTTCGCCGTTGCGGTTGCTCTTGCAACCACGGTGCTGGCTGGAGCCGCGAATGCGCGCGACAAGGCCTGGTATATCGGTCTTGAGGGCGGCGGTTTTATCGCCGAAACCAAGAGTTTTGACATCGAAACGCCGGCTGGTGTCGGAGTTAATGATGCGCTCAGGAATAAGTATGAGCCGGGTTGGGAAGTTGGCGGTACCCTGGGTTATGACTTCGGGGCGTTCCGGAGTGAGTTTGAGGTTGCATACAAGAATGCGAACCTGGACTCGGTGACGGTCATCGGAGGGGTGCCTCCGATTGAGGCGGTGACCCCTGCATCGTCTCCTCCGGCCGGCATTTACGACTCCGCGGACGGCAATGCTCGCATCCTTTCCTTCATGCTGAACGGCATGTTCGATTTCGGGAACAATGACGATTCGCCCTGGGGCGGATTTGTCGGCGGCGGCGTCGGGATCGCTCGCTTCCAGTCGCACATCTGGCAACTTGCCAAGTTCGGCCGAGCTTTCTCGGACGACAGCGATACGGGAGTTGCTTGGCAAGTGGTCGCCGGCTTGAGGCGTTCGCTTTCCGACAAGGTCGATCTGTCGTTGAAGTACCGCTTCTTCAACATGAACGGCCTCGATCTGCAGACCGAGACCGGAAGCGATCTGTCGGGCAGCTGGCGTAGCCACAGCCTGCTCGTCGGGCTGAGCTTCAATCTGTACGAGGACGAAGTGGCTCCGCCGCCTCCGCCTCCGCCGCCGCCTCCGCCTCCGCCGCCGCCTCCTCCGCCGCCGGCGCAGGTGGTTCCGGGTCCGTTCCTGGTCTTCTTCGATTGGGACAAGTCGGACATCACGCCTGAAGCGGCTGCGATCCTCGATCGGGCAGCTGAAGCGTATGTCCAGACCGGCCAGTCGTCGGTGGTCATCGACGGCCACACCGATACGTCGGGTCCGGCAGACTACAACCAGAAGCTGTCCGAGCGTCGGGCCGATGCCGTGAAGGCCTATATGGCCGGCAAGGGCATCGCCGAGAGCCAGATGACGACACGGGGCTTCGGCTTCAACCGTCTGCTGGTCGACACGCCGCTGGGTGTGCGCGAGCCGCAGAACCGGCGCGCCGAAGTCATCTTCGGGCAGCCGACGAACTGAGAAGACAGGCCGGCGGGGTGACCCGCCGACCTCTTCGAGAGATGGCCCGCTCCCTTCCGGGGAGCGGGCCTTTTCTTTTGGCGGCGGCCTCGATTGGGGCGAACGCTTCCAGCTCCTCAGCGTATCCCCAGCCCGGTCCGATCGGCGCCGTGCCGATCTGAAGATCGCAGCCCTGCGGACGCTTCCGAAAAACAGGATGCCGAAGCTGGAGCCAGGCTAGACTTAGAGGCTGGAGCCCTCCAGCCCGGCAGGACGGCTCGGCCGTGAGGCAAGGATCATAGCGAGGCCGCTGTTTGGGTCATCCGCCGAAATCCTGTGCACATCTTCCAAACCCTGGGCCCTTCAGAAACCTTCCGGCAGACGCCCCGGTAGGCTCGCCGGCCTTCAGCAGCTGCACCCCGTTTACGAAGACGTGATCAACGCCGACAGCGAATTGCTGCGGCTTTGCGAAGGTGGCCCGGTCAGCGATCGTTGCAGGATCGAAGATCACGACATCGGCGGCTTTGCCCGGTGCGATCGTACCGCGATTGTCGAGTTTCAGGCGTGCCGCGGGCAGGCCCGAGAGGCGGTGGATCGCGCTTTCCAGTGTGTCGACCTTTTCGTCGCGGACAAATTTGCCGAGAAACCGCGCGATGTTGCCGTAGGCGCGGGGGTGGGTGGAGCTCTTCAGGAACAGGCCTTCTGGGGCGGAGGCCTCGGCATCCGAGCCTAGCGTAACCCAGGGCAGGCCGGCGAAGCGCTTCACATTCTCGTCGGACATCAGGAAATACACGGTGTCCACTCGACTTTCATCCTGGATGACCAGATCGATGATGGTGTCTTCGGCACTGGTACCCCGCATCGCCATGACGTCGGCGAGGGTCTTGCCGATGAGAGGCCGAAGCGTTTCATTCCGAAAGCCAATGAACAGGATCTTTGACGGGTCCCCCGCAGCCTGCCCGAGATTTTCCCAGCCGACTGCCTTGCCGCGCATCTCGGCAACGACCCGGGCGCGGATGGCCGGGTCCTTCAGGCGCTCCACCCACTCGTCGATGCCGCCCGACTGGACCCAGGTCGGCATCGCAGCGTCGAGGCCCGTCGCGCCCGCTGGATAGACATACATGTTGGCGCGGATGTCGAGCCCCGCAGCTTTGGCATCGGCAATCTGCTTCAGCACCGCGTCTCGCTTGCCCCAATTGTCCTTGCCCGAGATCTTCAGGTGGTAAATCTCGACCGGGCCGCCGCTTTCGCGAGCGATGGTGATCATTTCGTCGATGGCCTCGCCGATCCGGTCTCCCTCGGAACGCATGTGGCTGATGTAGCTCCCGCCGCACTGCGCCGAGGCCCTGGCGAGCGCGACCAGCTCCGGCGTCTCGGCGTAGGATGCCGGGGCGTAGATCATGCTGGAGCCGACTCCCAAAGCGCCTTCGTGCATCGCAGCGCGGACCAGCTTGACCATGTTCGCCAGCTGGGCGGGCGTGGGATCGACGTCGACATAGCCAAGCTCGTGGATACGGACGGTGGTCGCGCCGACAAAGCTTGCGACGTTCGGCGCGATCCCCGCTTTCTCGAGCTTGGTCAGATACTGGCCGAGCGTGGTCCAGTCGATCTCGTACTTGAAATCCTGCTGCTGCTTTTGCAGGAAGGCCTTCATGTCCGGCGTGTAGGGGCCCATCGACCAGCCCTCGCCCATCACCTGGAGCGTCACTCCCTGCTTCAGGTCGGAAAGCCCCCGGCCGTCGATCATCAGGCTCTCGGTCGCCCAGGAAAGCATATTGATGAAGCCGGGCGCAACCGCCTTGCCGGTCGCATCGACGGTTCGCTCGGCAGCCGGGGCCCGGCCCTTGCCCACCGCGGCGATCCTGTCGTCCTGCAAGGCGACCCAGCCCGGGAAGCCGGGCGCGCCGGTGCCATCGTAGACGGTGCCGCCACTGATCACGATATCGTAGGCTGGGGCGGCGAAGGCAGATGTCGAGGTGAGGAGAGCAGCGGCGAATAGGACGCGCATGGAGATCCTTCAGGCAGGAGGGTTGGACGACAGGAGGGTTTCGACGAGCAGCGGAACAAGCTCTCCGGCGGTGCCGAGACGGCTTTCGTGGAATCGATGACTTGTCTCGGACGGGTCCAGGTTGAGCTCGATGGCATTCGCCCCGACCTGCCGGGCGAGATCGACGAAGCCGGCCGCCGGATACACATTCCCCGATGTGCCGATAGAGACGAACAGATCGGCTTGCAGCAGCGCGGCCTCGATCTCGTCCATGCGGTAGGGCATCTCGCCGAACCAGACGATGTCAGGGCGGAGTTGGCCGGCGCTGCCACAGGCCGGACAAGCCGGGCCGCCCAGTAGGTCGCCTGTCCAGGGGTGATGCTGGTCGCAGGCCCGGCACCAGGCCGATTTCAGCTCGCCGTGCATGTGGATGAGGCGCCGCGAGCCGGCGCGCTCGTGCAGGTCGTCCACATTCTGCGTGACGAGCAGGAGGTCGCCGGGCCATTCGCAATCGAGCCGGGCGAGGGCGAGATGCGCACGATTGGGCTGCACGCGCGTCAATGCGGCACGGCGCTGGTCGTAGAAGCTCTGCACGAGCTTCGGGTCGCGGCGGAACGCGTCGGGCGTCGCCACATCTTCCACGCGCTGCCCTTCCCACAGCCCGTCCGGGCCGCGGAAGGTTGGCACGCCCGATTCGGCCGACACCCCGGCCCCCGTCAGGATGACGATGCGCTCGACAGCTGTGAAGCTCACCTGGCGAAGCGCGCCCCCGACACCGCCGGGACCGTCGTGAACGGCTTGATCCCGAGCATGCGATAGGCCTCCGTCGGGAAGTATATGGTGCCGTCCTTCACCACCATGGCGATGGTCTTGATCGCCTTCAGGTCGGCGACCGGATCGCCCGTCAGCAGCATGAAGTCGGCGGTCATGCCCGGCGCGACGCGACCGAAGCGGTCGGCGCGGCCGAGATATTGCGCCATGTCGGCAGTGGCGCGCTTCAGCACCTCGCCGTTGGACATGCCGGCTTGCGCATAGAGTTCGAGCTCGCGATGATACCAGAAGCTGCCGCCCATGTCGGTGCCCGGCACGATCATGACGCCGGCCTTGTGCAGGCGGCGCACCATATCGAGCGCCGTATCGAAGCTGCCGCGATAGGCCTTGTCGTCCTCGGGCGTGGCGATATCGAGCATCGGCTGCTTCAGGTCGCGCTGCATGCCGACGGGCATATGACCGGCCCAGTCCATGGCGCCCGGCGGGAAGCTGCCGAGCCGACCCTTTGTGGCAGTCTCCATGATGATGAGCGTGGGGTCGTGGGCGGCGCCTTTGGCCTTCACCAGGGCCAGCGTCCGGGCGGGTGCCGGGGCGTCCAGATCGAAACCGTCGAAGCGCTTCAGCGCCGTGATGCGCAGCAGCGTGCGAGTGTCGTCGCCCGGCTTCAGCACCCAGTTCAGCATCATCTGATTGGCGTGGGTGATCTCGTCATAGCCGGCCTCCAGCATCGCGTCGGTGGTGGTGAAGGCGGGGATGTGCCCGGCGACACGGAGGCCCGCCTTGTGGGCGGTTGCGATCATGGCGGGCACCCAGGCCGGATTGACGCTGTTGTAGATCTTGATCTGGAACACGCCCCGCCTGGCCGCGTCCGCCACGGCCTTCACCGCGTCGGCTTCATTGTCCACCACCACGCCGTTCTGGGCGTTGGTTTTGCTCTTGCCCTCGATGAAGCCCGAACGGACCACGCGCGGCCCGGCAAGTTCGCCGGCGTCGATGCGTGCCACCAGCCGGTCCAGCACGGCGTCCTCGTTCCCCATGTCGCGAACCGTGGTGATGCCGGCCACCAGGTTCAGCAGCGCGTCGGACTGGCCGAGGTGGCCGTGCATTTCGGTAAAGCCCGCCAGCAGGGTGCCGCCGGCGCCGTCGATTACGGTCTCGCCCCGCAGGGCGGACGCGCCCGCCGGCTCGACCGAAGCGATCCGATTGCCCCGCACCACCACCGACGAGAGCGGCGAAAGCGTCATCGACTCGGGCTGGAAGATGCGCACATTGGCGATCCGCAACGGCCCGGCCGGACGTTTCGCCAGCGCCTGCCGATAGCCGGTAAGCCGCGCCGTATCCCAGCCGGCGACCAGATCCCGGAGCTTCGGATCCTCGGCTTCATAGCCCTCTTTCACCATGCTGAACTCCGGGGTGGCAAAGGCCACCAGCCGGCGCTCGGCGTCCAGGAAGAGGGTCTGCCGGTCGAGATCGATTCCCGACAGGCTCCAGGCGGTTGCGGCCAGCTTGCCGGATGGCCCTGTTAGCTCGACGCTGCCCTGCTTTTCCAGCTTCAGCTCGCCCCCGGGAAGCGCCGCCAGCCTGCCACCGGCTTTCGCCAGCGCCCGGGCATAGACCCCCAGCGCGTAGGGGCTGGCGCTTTGCGCGACGTAGAGGCTCGGCCGGCCGACGGTCGCAGCACCCGGCCCGGTCGCATCCACCCAGCTTGCCGCCTTGCCCTCCAGGCTGAAGCGCTCGTCCACCTTGCTGCCGAAGGTGGTACTGCCGGTGACGACCCAGCGGGTCGGCAGGCCGGCGGCATCGGTACGCAGGGTTTCCGATATTGTGGGGCCGCGTCCGTTGTTCTTGTAATCATAGGCAATCGCGGTTTCGCCGCCGCGTTCGGAGGCCACCAGCGTGCCGACCGGACGGCCGCCGAACATCACCGAGTATCGCTCGTCGGCAGCGGCGGCGGGCAGGTTGATCAGGCCGATGGCGAGGAGGAGGGCGAGTTGCTTCATGGCGCCGACAAAAGCATGGCAGGCGGGCCCCGGCAAGCGCCGTGACACAGGGGTTCTTGCCTTCCCGAGCAGCTTGACGCACCAATCGGCCAGGAGGCGGGATGATCAAGATCGGCGTACTTGGGGCAGGCGGACGCATGGGACAGGCGATTATCGCCGCAGTCCAGGCCGCGCCCGATTGCTGGCTCGCCGGCGGCGTGGAGCGGCCGGGCCACCCGATGTGCGGCAGTGTGATCGGTGAGGGGCTGGTGGTCTGCGCCAATGCCGCGCCCGTCGCGCACAAGGCCGATGTGCTGATCGACTTTACCTCCCCGGGCGCGCTGGCGGAAAATCTCCGCGCGGCGATGGACGGGCGCGCGGCGATCCTGGTGGGCACCACGGGGCTCGGCCCGGCCGAGCAGGCCGCGCTGGACACCGCCGCCCGATCGATCGCGGTGCTGCAAGCTGCCAATACTTCGGTCGGGGTCGTGCTGCTCGCGGATCTGGTGGAGCGGGCGGCGCGGGCGCTGGACGCCGGCTGGGACATCGAAATCGTGGACCTGCACCACCGCCACAAGACCGACGCGCCATCCGGCACGGCGTTGTTCCTGGCCGAGGCCGCCGCGCGCGGCCGCGGCCTGCCGCTGGCCGAGCTGCGCCTTCCGCCCCGCGATTCGGACAGCGAGGCGAGGCGGCCGGGCGGAATCGGCTTTGCCAGTTTGCGCGGCGGCTCGGCGGCGGGCGAGCATAAGGTGATCCTGGCCGGGGAAGGCGAGCGGATCGAACTGGGCCATGTCGCCGAAGGGCGGGACATCTTCGCCGCCGGCGCCGTCCGCGCCGCTCGCTGGCTCGCCGGGCGAAAGCCGGGTCGCTACGCGATGGCCGATATCTTCAAGTAGCGCCGCGCGCCGGCTGCTCGGCCGTCCTCCAACAGGTCTCTTTAAATCAGCGGATGGACCCTGGCGAACGGCCGGTCACAGTCGCGCCGCAGGGAAACGCGGTCGAACGCGGCGCCGCGGTGCCGGCTCTGGCTGAGCCCGGTGCTGGAGAGGCTGACGGCCGAGGCCGGGGTCGCCGACGACAGGCGAGAGACGCCCATCAGCGAGAATCCCAGCAGGAAGCCGATGAATATGGGTTTCAGCACAGTCCTGGGTGTCCTCACCGGTAATTCCAACGAGGCTGCACATAGCCCCTCTGTATGACAGGCTGCTTGCACGAATCCGACAGAAAGGGCCCCGGACTTGCAAATCCTGCCTGTTTTCGGCAAGGGCCGCCTTCATCGGGGCCGCCCAGGCCTCGTTCGCCCGCGTCCCTTCGGCGTCAATCTGGCTCCGGGCGCGTGACCGGATCCTCGAAAAGGTAATCGCAACCGCCCATGGCAAAGGAAGAACTGCTCGAAATGCGCGGCACGGTCGTCGAACTGCTGCCGAACGCCATGTTCCGGGTGAAGCTGGAGAATGATCACGAGATCCTCGGCCATACCGCCGGTAAGATGCGCAAAAACCGTATCCGGGTGTTGACCGGCGACGAAGTGCTGGTCGAACTGACGCCGTACGACCTCACCAAGGGCCGGATCACCTACCGCTTCAAGTGACTCCGGTCGCCACTGCCTTCCGGCGACACGCGAGCCAGCAGGCCGGCTTCTGCGAGTCGCTGGGCGCTCCGTTCACGTCCGAGCTTTGCCGTCTGCTCGCCGGACGACTCCCGCCCGATAGCGAGCTCGGGCGGCGACTCGACAACTGGCCGGGCAATCCCAACGCCGACGCGCTGGTGCTCCGGCTGACCGGCGGGCTTCACGCGGCCGTGCTCGGGGGCACGGCGCCTGCGCTCGCCGCATGCTATCCGCCCGCCCCCATGCCTGCGGAGGACAAGCTGTGGCAGGCAATCGCGCCCGTTCTGGCGGCACCGGGCTTCGCCGGCTGGCTCGACAGTGCGCCCCAGACCAACGAGGTCGGGCGCACCGGTCCGCTTGCAGCCGGCATGCTGGCGATCGCCGCTGAAACCGGACTGCCGCTTTCGCTTCTGGAGCTCGGCGCCAGCGCCGGCCTCAACCTGCTTCCCGATCGCTACGACCTCCGCCTGGGTGGCACCCGCGCCGGCGATCCGGGCGCTGCGCTTTCGATCGATCCGCTGTGGGAGGGCGCGGCGCCGCCTGCGGTGCGGCTGCGGATTGCTGATCGTGCGGGCGTGGATCTGTCCCCGCTCGACGTCTGCAACCCCGTCGAAACGCGTCGCATGCTCGCCTATGTCTGGCCCGATCAGCCGGCACGGTTGCAGCGCATGCGCACCGCCATCGCGATCGCCGCTACAGCCCCGCCGCTGCTGGTGCAAGGCGATGCCGCCGCGTTCGTGGAAGCCCGCGCCGTGCCCGTCGAGGGGGTCGCGACCACCGTTTTCCACTCGATTGCGTTCCAATATTTTCCCCCTGGGACGCAAAGGCGGATCGCCGAGCACATGGCTGGTGCCGGTTCCGCCGCCACCGCCGAGGCGCCGCTCGCCTGGCTGAGCTACGAGATGAGCGACCCCCGCCATCCCGGCGCTCCCGAACTTCGCCTGACGCTTTGGCCCGGCGGCGCCGACAGGCTGCTCGGCATCGGCCACCCGCACGGCCATTCGTTGCGCTGGCTGGCATGAGCCGGCCTCGCTTCATCCTCGCCTCGGCCTCGCCCCGGCGGTTGGACCTGCTGGCCCGGATCGGCCTGGTGCCCGATGCCGTGGACCCGGCCGATATCGACGAAAGCGTGCGGAAAGGCGAGCGGCCCGAGCCCCATGTCGCCCGCCTGGCGGCCGGCAAGGCCGGCGCGGTGGCAGCGCGCCACCCGGGTGCCGTGGTGCTGGGGGCCGACACGATCGTTGCGCTGGGCTCGCGCATCCTTCCCAAGGCCGAAGACGAAGTGACCGCGCGCCGCTGCCTAAGCCTCATGTCGGGCCGGCGCCACCGGGTGCTCACCGCGCTCACGGTGGTGGACGCCACCGGCAGAGCCCGCCATCGGCTCAGCCTGTCGACCGTTCGGATCGCCCTGCTCACCCCGGCCCAGATGGACCGCTACATCGCCAGCGACGAATGGCGCGGCAAGGCCGGCGGCTATGCGATTCAGGGCCGGTTCGAAGCGCATGTCGCCTGGATGGAGGGCAGCTTTTCCGGCATCATGGGCTTGCCGCTGTTCGACGCGCGCGCCATGCTGGCGACGGCGGGGCTGATTGGCTGACCTTCATCTTCTGGAGCTGATCGGCGAAACCCGCGCTGCCGTGGCAGAGCGTGGCCGGCTCGTCGAGATGCACCTCACCCGCGACGGCGATGGCCTTGTCGCTGGCGCCCGGGTGGCGGCGCGGCTGGTCCGCAAGCTGGGGCCGCGCGGCATCGCCGATTGCGGAGGCGAGGAGCTGCTGGTCGAGCCCTGGCCCGCCGGCGCCGCCGAAGGTGCGACCGCCATCGTCGAAGTGGTGCGCGCCGCCTGGCGCGAGCCCGGGCGCGATCGCCTGGCAAAGGCTCGGCCCTCCGCGCTCGATGTCTGGCCCGCACCCTCGCTCGCGGCATCGCTCGCCGCGCGCGGCCACGCGCCTCGTCCGGGCTGGCCGCCCGAGATCGCGGACCAGTGGGACGCCGGGTTCGAGGCCGCCGTGCTGGGCCGGGTGGCGATCGATGGCGGATCGCTGAGCTTCGCGCCGACCCCGGCCTTCACCGCCGTCGACGTGGACGGTTCCGGTTCCGCACTGACCTCGCCCGCGCTCACCGCACTCGCCCGCACGATCCGGCTGTGGGGGCTCGGCGGCAGCATCGTGATCGATCTGCCCCCGGCCGGTGACAAGGCGCTCCGCACCGTCGCCGCCGAAGCGTTCGATACGGCCATGGGCAAGCTGCCGTTCGAGCGCACCGCCATCAACGGGTTCGGGCTGATGCAGATTGTGCGCCCGCGCCCCGGCCCTTCGATCCTGGAGCGCGCCCAGCTGGAGCGCGCCGGGACTGCGGCCATCGAGCTGATCGACAGCGCCACCCGCACCGACCGTCCCGGCCCGATGCGGCTGGTGGCACGGCCCGATGTGATCCGCTGGGCCGGCGCCCGGCCGCACCTGATCGAGGCGCTGGCAAGGCGCACCGGGCGGGCGGTGGACCTGGCGGCCGATCCCATGGCAGGAGAAGGCCATGTCGAAAGCTGAACGCCAGCCCCGCTGCCCTGTGTGCCGCAAGCCCGCCGTGCCGGCCCACGCCCCGTTCTGCTCCGCCGTCTGCCGCGACCGCGACCTGATCTCCTGGCTCGACGAGCGCTATGTCGTCCCGGGCAAGCCGCTGACGGAGGAGGGCGAAGACAGTTGACCTCGACGCGGCCCCCGGCCTATAGCCGCGACCCCAAGCCTAGGTAGCTCAGTTGGTAGAGCATGCGATTGAAAATCGCAGTGTCGGCGGTTCGATCCCGTCCCTGGGCACCACTTTCCTGGCGGAGCCAGGACAGTGGTTGTTTTTCTTGGTCCTCAGGCGCCGGCGCTTCGCTTGGCTATCCTCCGCTTCGCTACGGGCGCGCGGTCGCGCTTGCGGCCGCCTAGGGCGGCCGGGTTTTGTCTACTCCTGCCCTGCCAGTCCCTTCAGCTCGTAGATCAGCTCCAGCGCTGCTCTGGGGCTCAGGCTGTCCGGCTGCACTTCGGCCAGTCGCGCCCTGAGCGCGTCGGTCGGCGCCAGGGCCGGCGCTGCCGCTGCGAACAGCGGCAGGTCGCTCAGCGCCTCCCTTGCGCCCTTTCCGGCATCGCCCCGTTCCAGCCGCGCCAGAATTTCCGCCGCGCGGGCCAGCACATCGGCCGGCACGCCGGCCAGGCGCGCCACGTCCAGCCCGAAGCTGCCCGGCGCCGTGCCTTCAGCCACCTCGTGCAGGAACAGCAGATCGCCCTTCCACTGGCGTGCCTTCATCGTCCGCAGCGCCAATCCGGACAAGCGCGGCTTCAGGGCGCCCAGCTCGTGATAATGGCTGGCGAACAGGCAGCGCGCGCCGATCCGGTCGTGAATCGCCTCCAGCACCGCCCAGGCCAGCGCCAGCCCGTCCCAGGTGGCCGTGCCGCGCCCCACCTCGTCCAGCAGCAGCAGCGACCGGTTCGTGGCGCCGTGCAGGATGGCGGCTGTCTCCACCATCTCCACCATGAAGGTCGATCGCCCCTCGGCCAGATTGTCGGATGCGCCCACCCGGCTGTACAGCCGGTCCACCAGCCCCAGCGTCGCCGCAGCCGCCGGTACGAAGCTCCCCGTCTGCGCCAGCACCGCGATCAGCGCATTCTGGCGCAGGAAGGTCGATTTCCCGCCCATATTGGGGCCGGTCACCAGCCACAGCCGGGCTTCCTGTTCCAGCTGGGCGTCGTTGGGAACGAAAGCGGCGCCCTTTGCCGTCAGGGCGGCTTCCACCACAGGATGGCGCCCGGCGACGATGTTGAAGTCCGTGCCCGCCGTCAGCGCCGGGCGGGTCCAACCGTGCCGCACCGACAGTTCGGCGAGCGCCGCAGACCGGTCCAGCGCGGCCAGCGCGTCGGCCATGGCGCCGATCGCCCCGGCTTCGCCGACGGCCGCTTCCACCATCGTCTCCACATGCGCGGCTTCGGCCGCTAGCGCATGCGCCTGGGCCTGCGCGATCCGGCTGGCGAGCCCGCGCAGCGCTTCGGTGTCGAACCGCATTGTCGTGCCCAGTGTCTGGCGATGGAAGAAGCCGGGATGCGCCATCAGCGGATCGGCGAGCCGGCTCGCAACTTCCAGATGATAGCCGATCACATTGTTGTGCCGCACGCGCAGCTGGGCAATCCCGGTTTCGCCCTTCAGCCTCGCCTCCAACGCAGCAATCGCGGCGCGGGTATCCTGTGCCAGCAGGCGCAGCTCGTCGAGCGCGGTATCGAACCCGGGGGCGATCACCCCGCCCTCGCCGGCCTGCGCCGGCGGCGTTTCCACCAGCGCCGCCGCCAGCAGCCCCACCAGCGCCGAGGGCGCCCTCAGCACCTGGCGCAGCAAGCCGAGCGAAGCGGGCGCCCCGCCTTCGGCCGCGACGTCCAAGAGGGCGCCCAGCGCCGTGGCGGCTGCCATCCCGTCGCGAACCGCGCCGAGGTCGCGCGGTGTGCCCCGCCCGGCCGCCAGACGCCCCAGCGCCCGGCCGAGATCGGGGGCCCGCCGCATTAGGCGGCGGGCTTCGTCGCGCAGCCTCGCGTCGGCGCCGAACCACTGCACCAGGTCGAGCCGCGCTTCGATGGCGCCCAGGTCCGCAAGCGGCGCCGACAGGTCGGCCGCCAACCGCCGCGCGCCGGCCGAGGTGACCGTCAGGTCGATTGCGGCCAGCAGGCTCGCCGGGCCTTCCATCAGATCGAGGCTGCGCCGGGTGGCGGCGTCGATCGCCATCACCCCGTCCGCCCGATGCAGCCGCGGCGGCTGCAGATGCACCGTGCTGCCGCGCGACGTCCCCGAGATCTGCGCGAGGAGACCGCCGGCGGCGGCCAGCGCCGCGCGCGGGAACGACCCGTACCCGTCCAGCGAGGCGACGCCCAGCCGTTCGGCCAGCCCCCGGGCCGCCGCCTGGCTGTCGAACCGGGGGCGAGGCAGCGGGGTTGCGCCTGGTGGTGCGGCCGAGCCTGTATCGTCGTCCGGCCACAGCGTCTCTGCCGGGCCGATCCGCGCCAACTCGTCCGCCAGGGCACCGGCCGGCACCGCCGCCAGCCACAATTCCCCTGTCGAAATATCGGCCCAGGCCAGCCCGACTTCGTCCGCCCCCGGAAAGCCCGCCAGCAGCCAGTTGGAGCGCCGGCCTTCGAGCAATCTCTCTTCCGTCAGCGTGCCGGGCGTGATCACGCGGACGATGGCGCGGTTCACGATCGATTTCGATCCGCGCTTCTTCGCCGTCGCCGGATCCTCGGTCTGCTCGGCAATGGCGACCGCATGGCCCGCCTTCACCAGCCGCGCCACATAGGCCTCGTGCGAATGCACCGGCACCCCGCACATCGGCAACGGCACGCCCAGATGCTCGCCCCGATGTGTCAGCGCGATGTCGAGCGCAGCAGCGGCGACGGCCGCATCGTCCAGGAACATCTCGTAAAAGTCGCCCATGCGGAACATCAGCAGCGGCGCGCGGGCCGAGCTTCCGGACCCGAGCTCGGCCTTCAGGCCGAGATATTGCTGCATCATCGGGGTGGCGATTGCCGCGTTCATCGCCAACGCCTATCAGCCGCTTTCGAGGCGGGACAAGAGCGAGGAACAGCGTGAGCGACAATTCAGCCGAACGGCCGCAGTTTTCCGACCGGGAGGCGCTGTTGTTTCACTCGGCGAAACGTCCGGGCAAGATCGAGATCATCGCCTCGAAGCCGATGGCGACCCAGCGCGACCTCTCCCTCGCCTATTCGCCGGGCGTCGCCGTTCCGGTGCTGGCGATCGCTGAAAACCCGGACACCGCTTATGACTACACAATCAAAGGCAATCTGGTCGCCGTCATCTCCAACGGCACTGCGATCCTCGGGCTCGGCAACCTCGGCGCGCTTGCCTCCAAGCCGGTGATGGAAGGGAAGGCGGTGCTGTTCAAGCGTTTCGCCGACGTCGATTCCATCGACATCGAGCTGAAGACCGAGGACGTGACCCGCTTCATCGACGCCGTCGAACTGATGGAGCCCAGCTTCGGCGGGATCAACCTGGAGGACATCAAGGCCCCGGAATGCTTCATCATCGAGGCGGCGCTGAAGGAGCGGATGAACATCCCGGTGTTCCATGACGACCAGCATGGCACCGCGATCATCACCGCCGCCGGTCTCATCAACGCCTGCCTGCTGACGGGGCGGGAACTCAAGGACATCAAGGTCGTCGTCAA
>JANPJJ010000201.1:0-17063 GCA_031425455.1 Sandaracinobacter sp.
CGGGGTCAGCATGCTGGCCGATAATCCAGGGCTCGCCGAACTGCCCAATGCGCCACCGGCACCTACGGCCGTCGCTTTTGCCGGCGGGGTGCGGACGACGAACGGGGTCGTGGGCGTGGCCGGGGTCGTCCCGGCGGCCACGGCTGCGGCCGTCGTCGAGCGGGTGCAGGCGGTGCGCGCGGCTGCCGGCCCGGCGGGCTGAGCCCCGCCTTCGGCCGGCGCCAACGCCGATTTCGCCTCTTCGAGCGATCACGAAGGGTGGAATCAGCAGGTCCTGACCCTAATCATGCGGGCTGTGGCGCCGTTGATGTGGGCAAGTCTCACGCCGACGGACACGAGCCTGCATGGACCTTTCAGGGCATCATCATTTCCGCGCCGCCAGCGAAGCCGCCTCCCGGGCCGGTGCGGACCAGCAGGGCGCGTGTCGCATCGGGGAAATGCTGCTCGCCAGCGCCTGGGCGTCGCTCAGCTCCACCCAGGTCGAGGCGGTCGATATTCATTTGCGTTCGGGGCAGATCGTCCGCAACGCCGTTGCCGTCAGGATGGACGGCGAGATGGGCGAGGCCTCCTGCCGCGTCGGGCACTGGACCCATGCGTTCGCCGTTCAGGACATCGTGCTGGTGAACCGCATTCCGCGCGGACCGCGCAGCTAGCCAAGCCTCAGGCGGGCACCGCCAGCATGGCGTCCGCGATCAGCCGATAGCTCCGCAGCCGGTCGGCATGGCCGTGCAGGATGTTGACCAGCATGACTTCCTCGGCGCCGTACAGCGCGGCCTTGCGCTCGATCGCATCGCGGCACAGGCCAGGGTTGCCGACGATCGGGGTCCGTCCCGGCGGCGAAGGCGACGGGTTCTGCGCCAGCCAGTCGCGGGCGGCTTGCGGAGGCGGCACCGCGATCAACTCGCCCTGCATCAGCTTCGCCAGCATCATTCGCGCCGGCCCCGCCAGATAACGGGCTTCCTCGTCGTCGTCGGCGGCAACCGCCCAGCAGGCAGCCATCACCGAGGGCGCCGACACGCGAGAGGAGGGGCGGAACGCCTGCCGGTACCGGTCCGCCAGGCCCGGGGCCTCTCCGGCGATGAAGTCCGCAATGCAATAAGGCAGGCCGAGCGCGCCTGCGAGGTCGGCGCTATCGGCGCTGGAACCCAGGATCCAGATGTCCGGCTGCTCGGCCCCGCCCGGCAGGGTACCTGCCAGATGGCGAAACGGGTGGTCGGCGGGGAGCGTGTCGTCGAAATAGGCCATCAGCTCGCCGAGCTGCTCGGGAAAGGCGTTCGGCGCCCGGGCCCGTCGATCCTGCTGCAGCGCATAGGCGGTCAGCTGGTCCGAGCCGGGCGCCCGCCCCAGGCCCAGATCGATCCGCCCGGGGAAGAGGCCCGCCAGCATGGAGAAGCTCTCGGCCACCTTGAACGGGGAATAATGCGGCAGCATCACCCCGCCGGTGCCCAGCCGGAGGCGCGACGTCTCGCGGCCGATTGCCGCCAGCAGGATCTCGGGCGAGGCCGAAGCGAGCCCGGGCGTGGCATGATGCTCGGCCATCCAGAAACGGTGATAGCCCAGGCTGTCGGCAAGGGCAGCCAGCTCCAGGCTGTTTCGCAAGGCCTCGCCGCCGGTGCCACCCTGCCGGATGGGGGACTGATCGAGGACCGAGAGGCGCATGTCCGGAATATGGCCATGCGGCACCGGGAAGAAAAGTCCGCTCTTCACGAAGCGGCCTGATCACATCAACGCGCTTCGCCGCCGAAGTTGAACCTTGCGGTAATCCCGAAGAAGCGGTCGGCTTCCCGCGGAATGATGTAGCGGTAGCTGGATGTGCCCGTACCCTCCGGCCCGGTCGGGGCGCTGAACGGCCCGCCGTCTACGATCGAAGCCGCGAAACTGGTGTCGAACAGGTTCTTGGCAAGGAAAGCGATGCGGAAGCGGCCGTCTGGATCGACCAGTGCGACCGATGCATCGACCAGGGTATAGGCATCGATCGTGCCCGTCTGACGCGCCAGCGAGTTCGGCAGCAGCAGCGAAAGCTGCGACGACTGGTAGGCGACCTGGCCGCCCAGCTCCACGTCGGCAAAGCCGCCGGTGCGGATGGTGTAGGCGCCGCCCATCGTTGCCTTCCACTCGGGCGCGAAGGGCAGTCGTGTGCCGTCGGGTACGCGCTCCGCCTCGGTGCCACCGGGCGGCAGACGGAAGCGGTCCACCCGCGCATCGGTGTAGGCCAGCCCGCCTGAAAGGCTCAGGTCGTCCACCGGCTGGAAGATAAGGTCGACTTCGAAGCCGCGCGTGGAAATGGTGCCCGCGTTGGTGAACCGCGTGATCCGGTTCCCCAGTGGATCGAGGCCGGGGTTGTTCGCCTGAAAATTGCGATATTTGGCATAGTAACCGGCGAGGTTCAGCACCATGCGGCCGTCGAGTAGCGTCGATTTCAGCCCGCCCTCGAAGCTGTCAGCCAGTTCGTTCGCGAGCGGGCGCGTGCCATTGGCGTTCAGGCCGAAGAAGATGTTGAGGCCCGGGCCCTTGTAGCCGCGCGCGTAGGTCCCGTAAGCCATCAGGTCGTCGTTCAGATCGAACTGGACCCCGGCCTTGCCCGACAGATTGTCGGCCGTCACCTTCTGGCGGAAAGGGATACCGTTCGCCAGCGCCGGATTGCCGTTGGGCAGGAGCGGTGTCACCGAGGCGAAAACGCCGCTGTCGAACGCGGCGTTTGTGCCGGGTACAATCGCTCGGCGGATGTGGAACCCGTTCACCTGGTCCATCGTGAAGCGCAAGCCGCCGATCAGGCGCAACCGATCCGAGAGGTTCATCGTCGCCTGGCCGAAGGCGGCGAGGTTGGTGAAGGTCGTGCCGAAATTGGCGATGCTCTGCGGGAAATCGACCGTCGAGACCCCCGGCGCCGTGGAGCAGGGAATCAGCGGCGGTGTCGGCGCAAGCGTGGAGGCAGTGCAGCGCACCAGCGACCGGGTAAAGGTTCGTTCGCTTTCCGAACGGGAATAGAAGGCCCCAACCACATAGTCGATGAACTGGCCGCCGGGGGATGCCAGCCGAAGTTCCTGCGAGAAGGTATCGCCCGTCTGCGGTCCGACATCGTGAAACTGGTTCACGCCCACATAGGGGGTGCCCAGCCAATCCCCGTCGCGCACCTCTTCGCTGGCATAGTTGCGGTAGGCGGTGATCGAGGTGATGGTGAGGTCGTCCAGCTCCACGTCGGCCTGCAGCGAAACCCCCCAGGAAGTTTCCAGCGCCTGGGTCAGCAGGTTCTGCCGGACGCGGCGGCTCTCCTTGCCTTCCAGGGGCGGCAGGCCGATCGCGGCCCGATCCAGGAAGCTTTGCAGCGGGGCGCCCGCCGCCGTCAGGGCAGGGCGGCCGATCACCTCGGCACAGCAATCGTCGTTGGATTTCCGCCAGTCGCCGATCAGCGTCAGCGTCACCGTGTCGCTCGGCCGGGCTTCCACGATACCCCGCACGCCGTATCGTTCATAGCCGTTGACGGTGCGATCCAGCGTTTCGTTGAAGATGTTGCCGTCCCACTTGGAATAAAAACCGGTGACTCGCGCCGCCACCTTCTCGCCCATCGGCAGGTCGAGCCCGCCGCGGACGCGCCACTCCTGGCCATTGTCGAAGAAGAAGCCGCCTTCTGCAAAGCCTCCCAGCGTGTCCCCGGGGCGGCGGCTGACGATGTTGACGACTCCGGCGCTCGCATTCTTCCCGAACAGCGTTCCCTGAGGGCCGCGAAGCACCTCGATCCGCTCGATGTCGACGAGATCGGTGAAGGCCTCGCCGGCGCGGCTCAGCACCACGCCGTCGAGCACAGTCGAGACCGAGGGTTCGCCGCCGATGGAGAAGGTCGTGGTTCCGTTGCCACGCAGATAAAGCGACTGGTTGAGCGCCGTTCCCGACTTCCGGAAGTTCAGCGACGGCACCAGATACTGGGCATTCTCCAGGTTCTGCGCGCCGCTGCGCTCGAGCGCGGCGCCGCTGACCACCGAAACCGCAACGGGGACATCCTGCAGCCGTTCGGAACGCTTCTGCGCGGTCACCACGATGTCGGCTACGCTGTCTTCCGAAGCCTCGGCGGCAGCCTCTTGTGCAAGCACTGGTGAAGCCAGGACTGCAAGCGAGCAGCCGAGCAGCGCAAGATGGCGGATCGGCGCAAAACGGCGGATGGATTGCATGATCTTCCCCAAAATGTTCAGGTTCGTTCGGTCAGGTCGTTGTCCGGACAATTGAGGCCGTAGATGCGCGCCCGGCCTGTGGCGAGCAATCGGAAGTTGGGCGACGCGCACGGTTTCCCCGTCGCTGTCACCTGCTTGCAACGTAGCGGGGCGGTGTCAGCCGAGCATCTCGGCCATTGAAACCGCGCGCCGCTCGCGCGCGGAAAGCTCGGCGGCGGCGCCCATCGCCACCGCCATCAGCCCGTCGTGCGCCGACACCAGCGGCGGGTGCCCGGTTCGGATCGCATCGGCGAACGCCTGGTGCTGATAGTAGGTCGAGCCATGGTGCGACCCGGCTTTCAAGGCCGCTTCCTCCACCTCGATCACCCGCCGGTCCACGCGCTTGGGGTTCATGAATCCGACCCGGGGCGAGTGGACGATCGTGCCGGATGGAATGAACACGTCCAGCCGGGCCTCGCCCCCCACTGCGCTGATCTCTTCCTGCTCCTCGGCGCCGTCGGCGAACATGCAGAGGTCCAGCATCGCGCGCACCCCGTTGGCGAAGTCGACGATCGTGTAGCTGTTGTCGATGATGTCCGGGATGCCCTGCGGATAGCGTTCGCCGACATGGTTCACGTCCATCGCGCCCGAGCAGTAGACGCGGACCGGCTCCGACTTCACGATGAGCCGCATCAGATCGAAGAAGTGGCAGCACTTCTCCACCATGGTACCGCCGGTGTTGGCGGAGAAACGGTTCCAGTCTCCCACCTTGGGCAGGAACGGAAAGCGGTGCTCGCGGATCGACAGCATGCGGAGGCGCCCCACCTTGTGCTCGTGCACCTCGCGGACAAATTCGGCGACGGGCGGCATGAAGCGATATTCCATTGCGGTCCAGAACAGCTTCGACGATGCCTTGGCCTGTGCCACGACCCACTGCGCGTCGGGCACCGTGGTCGCCAGCGGCTTTTCGCACAGGATATGAACCCCGGCTGCGAACAACGGCTCCAGCGTGGCACGGTGCGTGTGGTTGGGGCTGGCAACGATCACCGCGTCCACACCCCCGGCCGCAACCAGCGCCTCGGCACTGTCATGTTCGCGGACGGCGTGGCCCCCCAGCCCCGCCTTCGCCGACCGCCTCGAGCTTTCCACCGGGTCGGCGATCGCCACCAGCTCGGCACCCGGCGTGATCAGCAGGTTCTGGATATGCTCCGCCCCCATCATGCCGGTGCCTACGAGTCCGTATCTTATTGTCTCTCCCATTCGCTCCCCGCTTCTGCCATTGAGCCGCCATGAGCGAGCTTTTTATGTCTCCCGATCCAGTCCCGCTCGGCGCGACCGGCATCACCGTTTCATCCCTCGCATGGGGCATGTGGCGCTTCAAGGGGACAGATGTGGCCGTCGCCGCGGCGCTGGTGCGGGCCGCGCTGGATGCCGGCATCACCCTGTTCGACACCGCCGACATCTACGGGCCCGACAATGGCGAGGGGTTCGGTGCGTCGGAAGCGTTGCTCGGCCGGGTGTTCGCTGCCGACCCCGGCCTGCGGTCGAAGATGGTGCTGGCCAGCAAGGGCGGTATCCGGATGGGGGTGCCCTACGACAGCTCGCCGGCCTATATCGAGGCGGCGGTCGATGCCTCGCTCGCACGGCTCGGCGTCGAGCAGATCGATCTCTGGCAAATCCACCGGCCTGACCTGCTGGCGCATCCGGCGGAAGTCGCCGAAGCGCTGGACCGGCTGGTCACTTCGGGGAAGGCGCGCGCCGTCGGGGTTTCCAACTTCACGCCGGCCCAGGTGGCAGCGCTCGTTTCGTATCTGGACACGCCCCTGGCCTCGATCCAGCCTGAGTTCTCGGCGCTGGCCACCGCGCCGCTGTTCGACGGAACGATGGATCAGGCGATGCAGCTGGGCCTCGCCGTGCTGGCCTGGTCGCCGCTGGGGCAGGGCAGGCTCGGCACTTCGGCCGACGATGCCCCCGCCAACGTGCGGGTGGCGGTGGCCGCGATGGACCGGGTTGCGAAATCCCAGGGCGTCAGCGCAACGGCGGTTGCCTACGCCTTCGTCGGTGCGCATCCGGCGCGGCCGATCCCGATCGTCGGCACCCAGACGCCGGCGCGCATCGCCGAAGCAGCGGACGCCTACAAGGTGCGGTTCACGCGGCAGAGCTGGTATGAAATCCTGCAGGCCGCGATGGGGCAGAAGCTGCCCTGACGCCCACACGACGGAGACGAACCGAGATGGGATGCGAAGTCAGCTGGTTTTCGGCGCTGTGCGACGACGATTACGAGTATCTGGGCGTGCCCGACCCGGCGCTGAAGTCCAGCTTCGAACATTGCCGCCACATCGTGCTTGCAGCCGAGAAGGGCGGCTTCGACAATATCCTGCTGCCCTCGGGCTATGCGCTCGGCATCGACAGCACGGCGTTTGCGGCCGCCATGGCGCCGCTGACCCGAAACATCCGGATGCTGCTCGCGGTCCGCGTGGGAGAGGCCTGGCCGCCGCAACTGGCACGGCAGCTCGCGACGCTGGACCGGATGCTGGGTACTGTTTCCGCCCCCGGAAACGGCGCGCAAGGAACATCACGGCTGACGGTCAACATCATCTCGTCGGAAATGCCGGGCGAAACGCTGGCGTCGGCGCCGCGTTATCAGCGCACGGTCGAGCTGATGACCATCTTGAAAACCCTTCTGAACGGCCAGCCGCTGGATCACCAGGGCGAGCATTGGCAGCTGAAGCTGGACCCGCCGCGAGTTGGCACGGTGTCGGGAACGTGCCCGCCGCTTTATTTCGGCGGCCTGTCCCCCGATGCCCGCGAAGCCGCTGCCAAGGCCGCCGACGTCTATCTGATGTGGCCCGACACCTTGCCTGCCGTGCGCGAGATCGTGGCCGACATGACGGCCCGGGCGGCAGCCCATGGGCGCACGCTGAAATTCGGCTACCGTTGCCACGTGATCGTTCGTGAAACCGAGACCGAGGCGCGTGCCGATGCGTCGCGCCTGCTTTCGAAGCTGGACGCCGACACCGGCGACGCGATCCGGGCGAAATCGCTCGACAGCCGGTCGGTTGGCGTGCAGCGCCAGGCCCAGCTGCGCGAGGCTGCCGGCGAGGAGGGCTATGTCGAGGACAATCTGTGGACCGGGATCGGCCGCGCCCGTTCCGGCTGCGGCGCCGCGATCGTCGGCGATCCGGACCAGGTGCTCGCCAAGCTTCGGGCCTATCAGGCGGAGGGCATCGAAGCCTTCATCCTGTCGGGCTATCCCCACGCCGCCGAATGCGACCTGTTCGCCCGACACGTGCTGCCGAAGCTGGAGCATGGGCCACTGACGTTAAACTGAACCGCTTTCATCCCAGCGAAGGCTGGATGACAGCGGTTCAGCGCACCCCCAGAACCTCCCGCGCGATCGCCATCGTGCGGCTCCGGTCCGCCGGAAACCCGGCCGCCACCCAGCGCTGCTCCACCTCGCCCAGCCGGCGCGAGACAGCAGGGCCGGGCGCCAGGCCCATCGCGATCAGATCCTTCCCCGAAATCGGCAGGCGGGGGCGGGTGTAGTTCGACAAGGGGCCGGCCCAGGTCGCCGCACGCGGATCGTGCGTCAACAGCAGGCGATCGAGCGTCTGGGCCGGCCCGATCCGGTAGGCGAGCGTGCGCGGGTCGTCCGGCACTGCGGTCCGGGTTGCCGCGTGCACGAGCCGGCTTTTTTCCGCGTTGGAGAGCTTCAGCCGACTGCCGATGTCGGCGGCGAGCTGCGGATCGGAGGGCAGCAGGGCGGCCAGCCGGCGCAGCCCGTCCGGGGTGACCCGCGCGGCCGTCTCGGCAGCGATCAGTGCCTGAAGCGTCGCCACCTCCGCCGGATCGATCTCGGGCAGTACCGGCTTCAGGATACCGTTCGTCAGCATGGCTTCCAGCGTCTGCGCCGGTGCCGCCAGGGCGAGCAGCTTCAGCAGTTCATCGCGAATGCGCTCCCTGGACAGCGCCATCAGGTCGTTGGCTCGCGCCGCGCAGGCTGCCAGCCCCGCTGCGTCCAGCGTTTGGGCATAGCGCGCCGAGAAGCGGAAGAAGCGCAGGATGCGAAGATGATCCTCGGCGATCCGTGCCAGCGGCTCGCCGATGAACCGGACCCGGCGCGCGGCAAGATCTTCCAGCCCCTCGAAGAAATCGCCGATTTCGCCCGTCAGCGGGTCGCCATAGAGCGCGTTGATCGTGAAGTCCCGCCGCTCGGCATCCAGCCGCCAATCGTCGGTAAAGGCGACCTCGGCATGACGGCCGAAGCTCTGCACGTCGCGGCGAAGCGTGGTGACCTCGTAAGGCGTCTGCCCGACGATCGCGGTCACCGTGCCATGGGCGAGGCCGGTCGGCACCGCGCGAATTCCGGCGCCCTCCAGCGCCGCGATCACCTCGGCGGGCGGCAACCGGGTCGCCAGATCGACGTCGGCCACGCTCTGCCCCAGCAGCCAGTCCCGCACGGCGCCCCCCACCAGCCGCGTGTCGCCCCGCTCGGCGCCCAGCGTGCGCAGCAGCCGCAGGAAGCCCGGCCGGTCGCGCCACAGCGCCGGGTCCAGCGCGGTCATGCGAGCTTTGCCGACAGGTTCACGAGCATGCCCGCGGTCGCCCCCCAGATGCGGCGGCCCTCCCATTCGATCACATAGAAGCGCCGCAGCTTGCCCTTCCACTCGGCCTCCCGGATTCGGTGGTTCGCCGGGTCCAGCGCGAACGCCAGCGGGATTTCGAACAGGTCGGCGACTTCGTCCGGGTTCAAACGCAACGGCAGGTCCGGCGCAATCAGCCCGACCACCGGATGCACGGCATAGCCGGTGCCGGTCTGGTATCGGTCACCGAGCCCCAATACCTCGACCGCGTGGGGCGCGAGGCCGATTTCCTCCTCGGCCTCGCGCAGCGCTGCCGCCATCGGGCCTTCATCGCCCGTATCGATCCGCCCGCCGGGAAAGGCGACCTGGCCGCCATGGGTGCGCAGATGCGTGGTGCGGGTGGTCAGCAGCAACCCCGGTTCCGGGCGCCGGACGATCGGAACCAGCACCGCGGCCGGCACCAGTGCGGCCTGCACCTCGGTGCCGTAGGGGCCGAAATCCTGGTCGCCTGTCAAAATGGGGGTCTGCGCCAGTGCGAGACTGTCCCGCACCCGCTCGACAAGACGACCGTGCGAGCGGTCAGGCGTCGAAAGCAAAGAAGGCGCCTCCGCTCCAGAGGCCCAGCGGACCGCCGCCTCGCTCCTGCTCGGCCAGCGCCAGGTCGGCAAGCTGGTAGAACACCGGCCGGTTCACCAGCGCCTCCAGCGGCCTCTCGCGGCGCCCTCGCACATGCAGATAGGGCCGGGGCGTGCCATCCCCGGCGGTTTCCACGCGCAACGGATTGGCCGGCCCGGCGATCACGATCTCGTCGCTCAGCAGGCGAAAGGCGAGCGTCCGATCCCGACCGCTGCCGTCGCTCGTCGCCTCCACCGCCAGGAACGGTGCATCGTCGACTGCGATCGACAGCTTCTCGACCGGCGTGACCAGCACATAGCCGCCGTCGGGCTCGCGCCGCAGGATCGTCGAGAACAGCTTCACCAGCGCCGGGCGGCCGATCGGCGTCCCCATGTGGAACCAGGTCCCGTCGCACGCGATCCGCATGTCGCTGTCGCCGCAGTGCGAGGGATTCCAGGCGTCGACAGGCGGCAGCCGCTTGTCTGCCACCGCCTGTGCGATCTCGGCCAGGCTTGCCGTCGACAGGTCCGGCCCTTCCGGCCGGATCGGCGCCGCCGTCGATCCCGGATCGTTCGACATGGTGACCATGGGCCGGGACATGGGCGCGGGTGCCCGGCCGGTCAAGCCGCTTGCAGCGAGCTGCCGGGCGCTCCCAGGACGGCCTGGCCGGAAAAGCGGTGCGGCGCCTTCGCCCGCAGCAGCAGCCGGTCGCGCTCGACCGGGCCCGGCAATTGCCACTGCCGGCAGGGGTCCGCAGCGAAGCCCCAGCGGCCATAATAGGGCGCGTCCCCGATCAGCATCACCGGCAGGCCCAGCTTGTCGAGCTCCGCCAGGCACAGGTCCATCAGCCGCATACCGATCCGCTCGCCGCGCCGCACCGGATGGCTGACCAGCGGGCCGAGCAGCGCCAGCGGGCGAACGGCAGAGGCCTGCCGCCATTCCAGCCGGTGCGCCTCCACGCTGCCGACGACTTGGCCCTCATCCAAGGCCACAAAGCAGGCATCGCCAAGGCGTGGCGCCCCGTGCCGGAGCAACGCTGCGGTGCGGCGCTGCCGCGCCGGGCCGAAGCACAGGTCGAGCAGGGCTGCCACGTCGGCAGGGGGGACGGAATCGGTCGACAGGAAATCCATGGGACACTCATGCAGCTGGCAGGTTTCGGGATGATGAAGGGAGGGCCTGCTCCCGCCGGATGGCCGCCAGCCACCCGCCCGCCGCACCGCATTTCAGAAGCTGAAAGCGTGGCGGCGGTCAGCCGCGTCGCGTGTCCCGAATGAGGCTGTTCGTCTGCATGGTAACCCGATTATAGTTTCGCCGACCCGAAAAGGAAAGTCCGATGCAGCTCTATGACATGCGCGCCGCGCCCAATCCGCGCCGGGTCCGGATCTTCCTGGCCGAAAAGGGCGTCGACATTCCACGCGTGGAAATCGACGTGCAGGCCGGGGCCAATCTGGAACCGACCTATCTTGCCGTGAACCCCCGCGGCGTGGTGCCGACGCTGGTGCTGGACGACGGTCGCATCCTGGACGAATCGATCGCAATCTGCCGCTATATCGAGGCGCTTCACCCCGAGCCCAACCTGTTCGGCGCCGGTGCGTTCGAAGCCGCAGAGGTCGAAAGCTGGCAGCGCCGCATGGAGTTCGAAGGCATGTTCAACATCGCCGCCGCATTCCGCAACACCGCGCCGGCCTATGCGGTCCGCGGCGTTCCTGGCGTGGCGCCACCGACGCCGCAGATCGCGGGTCTTGCCGAACGCGGGTTGCTGCTGGCCCGGCACTGGATGGACGGCCTGCAAGACCGGCTCGCCGGGCGCGACTATGTGGCGTCGGATCGGTTCACGGTGGCCGACATCACCACCTTCGTCAGCCTGGATTTCGCCAAATGGGTCGGTCTTCGCGCCGGGGATTCGCACCCGAATGTCGCCGCCTACCACGCCCGCATCAAGGCGCGCCCCGCTTCAGCCGCCTGAGTCCTCATCACCCGCATCCCCGTGCCCCGTCGGCGGCGCTTCCGGCCGGTTCAGCCAGCGGGCCCCATGTTCCTCGGCAAGGGCCGCCACGACAATCGCGTCGCCGATCTGCTCGAACCGCAGCCGGTCGTCGCCTTCGTCCTTCAGACGCCAGTCCAGCCACAACCCCGAAGTGCGGAACTGCACTTCGCCCGGCGAGGCTTCCATCTCGGCGCCGAACAGGATCGCCTCGGCGGCGATCCGGTCCCCCAGCCACACCAGAGCCCGGCGGTTGGTAAGCATGTAGCGCGCCCGCGCCCGCGCGCTGGAGCGAAGCCAGACCGGCAGTGCGATGATCAGTACCATGCCGGCCACCATCGCCAGGATCAGCGGCAGCGACTGCGTGTTCGGCGTCCCGGCAAAGGCCGAGCCCTGCAGATGCGGCTGGATCAGCGTGAGCGCCAGCCAGGTCAGCAGCGCCAGCAGCAGCAGGAAGCCGATCAGCTCGAACAGCTTGCGCGCCAGCATGGCCGGCCGGCCCTGCCACAGGATGGCTTCGCCCTCGCCGGGATGCTCAGGGCGGAGCGTGCGCGCGCGCGGCAGGTCGGCCGCATCGTCGGCGGTCGCCTCGCCCGCCGACATCGGCAGTCCGGAAGGACGGTCGTTCACGGCTCAGCGTTCGACAGTGAGGGCGATTCCCATGCCGCCACCGATGCACAGCGTCGCCAGCCCCTTCTTCGCATCGCGGCGCACCATCTCGTGCACCAGCGTGGTCAGGATCCGCGCCCCCGAGGCGCCGATCGGGTGCCCGATCGCGATCGCCCCGCCGTTCACGTTCAGCTTGGCCGGGTCCAGCCCCAGCTCCTGCCCGACGGCGAGCGCCTGGGCTGCAAAGGCCTCGTTCGCTTCCACGAGGTCGAGGTCCGCGCCCGACCAGCCGGCCTTCTCCAGCGCCTTTCTGGACGACGGCACCGGCCCGATCCCCATGACGGCACGATCGACCCCCACCGACGCCCAGCTCTTCACATGCGCCAGCACCGGGGCGCCGCGCCGCGCCGCCTCGGTGGCCGACATCAGCACCAAGACGGCAGCGCCGTCGTTCAAGCCGGACGCATTCGCGGCCGTCACCGATCCGTCCTTCTTGAACGCGGGCTTCAGCCCGGCCATTCCCTCCACCGTGGCGCCGTCGCGAATATACTCGTCCTGGTCGACGATGGTGTCGCCCTTGCGGCCCTTGATGGTGACGGGTGCGATCTCACCGACGAAACGGCCGGCGTTTTTTGCGGCTTCGGCCTTGTTCTGGCTGTGGGCGGCGAACTCGTCCTGCGCGGCGCGGCCGATCTGATAGCGCTCGGCGACATTCTCGGCGGTCATGCCCATGTGATAGCCGTTGAAGGCGTCCCACAGCCCGTCCTTGATCATGGTGTCGACCAGTTCCAGCGCGCCCATCTTCTGCCCGGCACGGAGGGCCTGCGCGTGCGGGGAAAGCGACATGCTTTCCTGCCCGCCGGCCAGCATGATCGCCGCGTCGCCGTTGCGGATCGCCTGGGCGGCCAGTGCGACCGCCCGCAGCCCCGAGCCGCACACCTGGTTCACGCCCCAGGCGGGAACCTCCTGCGGGATGCCCGCCGCCATCGCCGCCTGCCGCGCCGGATTCTGCCCCTGCGCCGCTGTCAGCACCTGGCCCAGGATCACTTCGCCGACATCGCCCCCTTCGATCCCGGCGTCGGCCAGCGCGGCGGCGATCGCGACCCGGCCGAGTTCGTGCGCCGGAGTGGTGGCGAAGCTGCCGAGAAAACTGCCCACGGCCGTGCGGCGGGCGGCGGCGATGACGACATCGGTCATGAAAGGCTCCTTGCGGGCGCGCCCGGCGGCGCACTGGTTTCGACGCTATCTAGTCGCCATGGAGCCAGTTTGAAAGCGGCGCCCAGAGGCTTTCGCGGGCGCCCGAGCCGACCACCATCCCGACATGGCCCGACGCCACTTCGAGGTGGGCGACGCCGGGGCGGCGAATCCGGGCAGGGGGGGGCACGATCCGATCCCGCGTGGCGCCGACGTCCAGGATAGGCGCGCGGAGCGCTGCCGGGTCGATCCGCACCCCGCCCACCCGCCACAACCCGCGCCCGATCCGGTCGGTGCCGAAACCGTGCAGGAACAGGTCGCGCGCTGCAGCCAGGCCCAGCGGCGCGCCGCTGTTGGCCCAGTCCTCGACCGCTGCAAACCATTTGATCTGCGGGTCGCCCTCCGGCCGGCGCGACAGCGCCTCGAACTTGGCGACCACGGCCGCCTCGTCCAGCGCCCAGAACAGCGGGTTGAGCAGTTGCACCGGCACGGCGCCGAGCGCCTTCCCGACCGGGCGAACGGCACGCCAGGTCTCTAAAGCGTGGCGGCGCGCCTCAGGCTCGAACCCGTCGAAATGCCAGGGGGCGGCAATCAGCGCCAGCCGGGCGAGCCGCTCGCCCAGCAACTGGCCCGCGGCGATCGCCAGCGTGCCGCCCAGGCAATAGCCCAGCAGGGCAACCGGCCCGTCCAGCCGACGCAGCAGCGGCAGCAGCCGGGCCGATACCAGCCCCGCCAGGCCCAGGCGCCGCTCGCCCGGCCCCATCGGTCCCCAGTCCACCAGAAATGTGCGATGGCCTGCCGCTGCAAGATGGCGAATGAGGGACCTGTCGGACGCGAGATCCAGCACGGCGGGGGCGTTGATCAGCGAGGGCAGGATCACCAATGCCGGTCCGGAGTCCGGCCCGCCCACCCGTAGCAACCGCACGCCGCCTAGGCGCCCGATGACGGGAAATGCCGGCATCGGGTCTGTGCGGGCGACTTCCTGATAGCGCTTCAGCCCCGCCAGGATCGCCGCCAGCCGGGCCCGGTCCTCTCCCGCCTGCCGTGCCGCCAGCGCCAGGAACAGCGGCAGCGGATGCGGGCCCCGGCCCATCGCGGGCGGCTTGTTCCGGTTACCCATGCTGCGCAGCACCATTTGTTTGCCGCGCCATGTTGCACATGCTAAGCGACGGCGCATTCCGTGCCTCGGCACGCTCTACCGGAATCGGAAAAACCTCCATGCCCAAGCCCCAGGCCGCCGCCGGCGACGATTCACCCGTCATCATCAAGAAATACGCCAACCGGCGCCTCTATGACACCGAGAGCTCAAGCTACATCACTCTGGATCATCTGTCGCAGATGACTCGCGCCGGACGCGACTTCAAGGTGGTGGACGCCCGCAGCGGCGACGACATCACCCACAGCGTGCTCACCCAGATCATTGTGGAGGAGGAAACCCGGGGCACGACCCTGCTGCCGGTCAGTTTCCTGCGCCAGCTGATCTCGATGTACGGCGACCAGATGCAGTCGATGGTGCCGCATTATCTGGAGGCGTCCATGGAAGCGTTCCGCCGCAACCAGGAGCAGGTGCGCACCACGATGATGGGCGTGATGGCCGGCGGGGCGAACCCTTTCGAAGCGCTCGCCCGGCAGAACATGGCGATGATGAAGGCCGCCGCAGACATGTGGACGACCGGCCCCAAGCCGGAAGCTGCCGAGGAAGCGCCAGCCGACGATGTGAGGGCGCTGAAGGCGGAGCTGCAGGCGCTGCAATCCAAGATCGACAAGCTCGCGCAGGCCTGATGGCGTGCCGATGACGGCGCTCGCTGCCTTGCAGGCCGCGCTGCCGCCGGGCACGGTGCTGACCGATCCGGCCGATCTGGCGCCCTGTCTCGTCGATTGGCGCGGGCAGAAGCGGGGCAGCGCCGACGCCTTGCTGCTGCCGCGAAGCACTGCCGAAGTGGAAGCCATCGTTCGGATCGCCACCGCACACGGCATCGCGCTGGTCCCGCAGGGCGGCAATACCGGGCTGGTGGGGGGCAGCGTGCCCGAGGCAGCCTCCGATCGACCGGTCGTCCTCCTGTCGCTTCGCCGGATGAACGCGATCCTGTCGCTCGACCCGGCAGGCCTCAGCATGGTGGTGCAGGCGGGCGCCATCCTGCAGGATGTTCAAGCGGCCGCCGAAGCCGCCGGCTGTCGATTCCCGCTGTCGCTCGGCGCCAAGGGCAGCGCCACCATCGGCGGGCTGGTGTCGACCAATGCCGGGGGCGTGCAGGTGCTGCGCCACGGTTCGATGCGGGCGCTGGTGCTCGGGCTGGAAGCGGTGCTGCCCGATGGCGCCCGGCTGGATCAGCTTTCGGCGCTTCGGAAGGACAATACGGGCTACGACCTGAAGCAGCTGTTGATCGGCGCGGAAGGAACGCTGGGTGTCGTAACCCAGGTCGCGCTTCGGCTCGCCCCCGCCTTGTCGGACCGTGCGGTCGGCTGGGCCGGGGTTTCCAGCCCTGCCCGGGCGCTCGCCCTGATGCGACGGCTGCGCGCCGCGGCCGGCGAGACGGTTGAGAGTTTCGAGCTGATCGCTGCCGATGCGCTGGAACTCGTTCTGGCACATGTGCCCGGGGCGCGTTCCCCGTTGACCGATGCTCACGCTTTCCATGTCCTTATCGAGCTCGGCGGCCCGGCGACCATCTTGGAGGCCGTGCTGCAATCGGCGCTTGGGTCCGGCGAGATCGAGGATGCAACGGTGGCAGCATCCGGCACGCAGGCCGACGCGCTCTGGGCGCTGCGGGAGGGCATTCCCGAAGCCGAGAAGCGCGATGGTGGCGCGATCAAGAACGACATCTCGGTCGCAGTTGCCGATGTGCCGGCCTTTCATGCCGATGCAGTGCGCCTGTTCGCCAGCCGCCTGCCCGGGGCCCGCCCGCTGGTGTTCGGGCATCTGGGCGACGGCAATCTGCACTGGAACCTGCGTCCGCCCCCGGGCGCCGATCCGGGCTGGCTGGCGCGCGAGAGCGACGCGGCGCGGCATGCGTTGCACGACCTTATCGCCAGCTATAGCGGCTCGATCTCTGCCGAGCATGGCATCGGCACGTTGAAGGCGGCCGAGCTGCAGCGGCTCGGCGATCCCGGGAAACTGGCGGCGATGCGAGCCATCAAGGCTGCACTGGATCCCCAAGGCATCATGAACCCTGGGAAGCTTTTCGGCTGATCCCCGCTTGCTTGCGCGCTCCGCCGAGCCGCGCTAGAGCCGCGCGGTCAGCGCCCTTTGCCGGGCGCTCTTTTCATATCAGGGAATTTTCATGGCCAGCCAACCTGCCGCCCAGCTTCCGCTTTTCTACCAGAATCTCATCCCGTTGACGACGGACCTGCACGCCGGCCACGGGCTGGTGCAGCGCACGGAACTGGGCTTCGCACGCGGGACCCACGCCATCCCGATTACGGTCGACGAGTTCGTGATGGCGCAGCGCCACTTCCCGATCGTGTTCTCCGACGGGGCCGAAGGCGTACCGCTCGCGCTGGTCGGCCTGAAGGAAGGCGAGAACCTGTTCGTGAATGCCGAGGGGAACTGGAAGCAGGGCGTCTATGTCCCCGCCTATGTCCGCCGCTATCCGTTCATGCTGGCGCGCCTCACGCAAGACGCGCAGCTGCTGAGCCTGGTGTTTGACGAAAGCGCCGGCCAGGTGACGGCCGACGCGCCGGAAAAGATGTTCGATGCCGAGAAGCAGCCGACTGACGTGACCAAGAATGTCCTCCAGTTCTGTGAGCAGTTCGAGCAGGCCATTGCCCGCACCAAAAGTTTCATGGAAGAGCTCGGCAAGCTCGGCCTGTTGATGGACGGGCAGGCGCAGATCCAGAATCCGGGAATGGAACAGCCGGCGACCTTCGGCGGCTTCAAGATGGTGGACGAGAAGAAGCTGCAGAACATTCGCGGCGACCAGGCCCGCAAGATGGTCC
>JANPJJ010000202.1:0-11204 GCA_031425455.1 Sandaracinobacter sp.
TAGCCCGCCTTCGCCGACCCCGCAGCCGGCCGCCGCAGCACCAGGTCGATCCCGTCGAGCCCGACCTGCACGGCGACCGCCGCAACATCGAAGCCGACGTCCAGCGCCGCATGGGCGCTGTTGCGGAAGCCCTGCAGGAACGGGCGGTTCCGGGCTTCGACCAGCATCTTTTCCGACACTGTGCGGTCGCGCAGTTCGGCGGCGGCCTTCACCACCCGGGCGATCTGGTCGCTGGCGAACTCGCCGGCATCCTCGGCAGTGTCGCGCAGCGACTTGGCCAGATCGGCGGCGGTGTCCAGCACCCCGTCCAGGCTCGCGCCGACTCCGGTGTCGCGGTCCGGCGTGGCGGCACCGGCGGCGTTGGTGGACAGGGTGGGTTTCGCATCGTCCATGGCGTCGATCTCCCTCTTCAAGTCTCTGATGGCGGTGGGCAGGTTGAAATGCACGCTTTCGGGCTCGCCCATCGGCGTGACAACAAGGCCTGGGTAGCGCTCCCGCAGCCAGGCGATCGTGGCCTCCACCAGCCGTTCCGGGGCAGAAGCGCTCGCGGTCAGGCCGATGCGCGAAGCGCCGGCGAAGTCGCTCTCCGACAAATCGTCGGGGCCCTCGATCAGGATGGAGCGGGCGCCGCTCTCGCGCGCCACTTCGGCCAGACGGTTGGAGTTAGAACTGTGCGGCGCGCCCAGCACCAGCACCAGCTCCGCCGAGGCGGCCAGCGCCCGGACCGCGTCCTGCCGGTTCTGCGTCGCATAGCAGATGGTATCGCCGCGCGGATCGGCGAGGTGGGGAAAACGCTCCCGCAGGCGGGCGACGATGCGCCGGGCCTCGCCCACAGCAAGCGTGGTCTGGGTAACCCAGGCGACCGCAATCGGGTCCGGCACCTCTACCCGGCCCGCCTCGGCCAGGCTTTCCACGACCGTTATGATTCCCGGGGCCCCGGCGGGAAAATGCCCAAGCAGCCCTTCCACCTCGACATGGCCCCGGTGCCCGATCACCAGCACCGACCGGCCGGCCCGGCCCTGCCGGGCGACTTCCAGATGCACCCTGGTGACCAGCGGGCAGGTGGCGTCCACCAGGCGCAGGTCGCGGGCCCGGGCCTCCGCAATCACCCAGGGCGCCACGCCATGCGCAGACAGCACGGCGATCGCTCCCTCCGGAATATCCTCGGTTCGGTCCACGAACACCGCGCCCTGCGCCGCCAGCCCGTTCACCACGGCGCGGTTGTGCACGATCTCGTGCCGGACATGCACCGGGGCGCCGTGCTGCGCCAGCAACGCCTCGACGGTACCGACCGCGCGCTCGACGCCGGCACAGAAACCGCGTGGATTGGCAAGCAACAGCTCCATGGGACGAGCCTTTGCGTCTGGCCGGGGGTGCGTTGCCCGGCATTCGCGTTAACCATTACACCAGAACGGGCGCACACGCCAACGGCGGGGAAAGCGCCACTGTTCAGGGCCCAACCGGGGCTTGCACTTCCGGCGCGGCGCGCCGATCCTATATTGCGATCAACTCTCAACATGCAGGAACGACCGATGATCGACATCCGCCCTTTCGACAGCCTCGGCGCCGCCGACCATGGCTGGCTCGACGCCCGCCATCATTTCAGTTTCGCCGACTATCATGATCCCGACCGCATGGGGTGGGGCGCGATCCGGGTCTGGAACGACGACATCATCGCGCCGCGCTCCGGCTTCCCGCCGCATCCGCACCGCGACATGGAGATCGTCACCTATGTACGCCAGGGCGCGATCACCCATGAAGACAGCCTGGGAAACCGGGGCCGCACCGGCGCCGGCGACGTGCAGGTGATGTCCGCGGGCACCGGGGTGCGCCACGCCGAGTATAATCTGGAGGACGGGGAAACCCGCATCTTCCAGATCTGGATCCTGCCCGAAACCGTCGGGGCACCCCCGGCCTGGGGTGCACGGCCGTTTCCCAAGGACGACCGCGCCGGGCAGTTCGTGGCCCTGGCGAGCGGCCTCGGGGATGAAGGCGCGCTGCCGATCCAGACGCCGGCGCGGGTGCTCGGCGCCACCCTGAAGGCCGGCACCAAAGCGACCTACCGGTTCCATCCGGGCCGGGTGGGCTATATGGTGCCTGCGACCGGCCGGGTTCGTGTGAACGGCGAGACGGCCGGCGCACGCGACGGCATCGCCATCCGCGACGTGACCGAACTGCGCGTCGAGGCGCTGGACGACAGCGAACTCGTTCTGGTCGACGCGCAGCGCTGATCCGGGCCGGCGTCAGCTGTCCGCCGTCGCTGCATTCTCGATCCCGAGGTCCAGGTCGTCGACACCGTCGGCGGCCAGGGCCTCGGCCGCGAATGCCCAGTTCAGATGCCTGTCCGCCACAGCCTTCAGATAGGCCTTCCGCTCTTTCTGGTGGTCCAGATAATAGGCATGCTCCCACAGGTCGATCACCAGCAGAGGCTTCAGATGCTCCTCGATGACAGGGCATTGCGCATCGTGGGTGGCCAGCACCTGCAGCGTTCCGTTGTCGGAAACCAGCCACACCCAGCCACTGGCGAAATGCGAGGCGCCGGCCTCCACAAGTTGCTCGGTCAGCTTCGCCACCGACCCGAAGTCGCGTTCGATTGCTGCGAGCAATTCGCCCTCCGGCGCGCCCCCGGCAGGGCTCAGGCTTTTCCAGAAGAAGCAGTGATTAAAGTGCTGGGCAGCGTGCACGAAGACGTCGCTGGTCGACACCTGCTCCGAAACCCCGTCCGGGTCGGCATCGGCGGTCTCGCGGATGATCTCGATCAGGTCGGCTCCGTCCAGCCCCTCGGCGTCGGCCAGTTCGTTCAACTTGTCGACATAGGCCCGGTGGTGGCCGCCGTGGTGCTGGGCGAAGGTCGCCGCCCCGATCGCCGGCGCAAGCGCCTCGGGCGCGAACGGCAGCGGCGGCAGGGTGAATCTGGCGGGCATGGGAGTCTCCTGGCTGGTGGCGGCATGATCCTGCCGGACGCAGGTTGCAAACGAACGAGCACGGGCCGGGTTCCCCTCGAGGCTTCCACGATCCCCGGCAATCGTCCCTCGGCCCGAAGGGCCGCAAGCGCGTCTGCGCGCCCGCGCCAATGCGCGGAACCGTGAGAATCACGGCGTGAACGAAGTGAACAGAAAGAAGGCAAAGATCACCAGATGCACGGCCCCTTGCAGCACGGTCGTGCGCCCGGTCCCCAGTGACATGCTGGCCACCAACAGCATCAAGGCCAGCAGCGTGATCCCCTTCGCATCCAGGCCCAGCTCCAAGGTCCAGCCGAACGCCACCGACAGCGCCGCGACGATCGGGACCGTCAGGCCGATCGTGGCCAGCGCCGAGCCGAGCGCCAGGTTCAGGCTGGTCTGCAGCCGGTTCGCCCGCGCGGCGCGGACCGCGGCGACGCCTTCGGGCAGCAGCACCACGCCAGCGATCACCACGCCCACGGCGCTGACCGGCGCCCCGGTCGAGACGATCACGGCCGCGAGCGGGTCCGACAGGCTCTTCGACAG
The DNA here is from genome assembly GCA_031425455.1 of Sandaracinobacter sp. Classification (GTDB taxonomy): domain Bacteria; phylum Pseudomonadota; class Alphaproteobacteria; order Sphingomonadales; family Sphingomonadaceae; genus Sandaracinobacteroides. The sequence continues at coordinate 3,489 of JANPJJ010000202.1, forward strand.
CAACACTACGGCACCCAGGCAGGCGAGCAGCAGGGCGACCGCGATCCACAGCTGGCGCGCACCGTTGTCGGCACTGTCGTGATGCCCGTCGTCGTCCTGGTCATCAGGAAGGAAATAGTCCCGGTGGCGCACCGTCTGCACCACCACGAACAGCAGCCACAGCACCAGACTCGCGCCGCCCACCAGCAGCAGCTGCGACTGCGAATAGGTCGGCCCCTCGGTCGAGGTGGTGAAGTTGGGCAGCACCAGCACCAGCACCGCAAGCGCCGCAAGCGTGGTATTGGCGGCCGATACCCCATAAAGGCCGAAGCGCTGCACATGGTGGCGGGCCGCGCCCACCGCGATGCAGAGGCCCACGACGCCGCCCAGAATGATCATCACCGCCGAATAGACGGTGTCCCGCAGCAGCGGCGCCGAAGCGTCGGGCTTCGCCAGCATCAGCGTGACGATCAGCGCGCATTCGATGATGGTGACGGCAAGTGCCAGCACCAGCGTGCCGAACGGCTCCCCGGCCTTCACGGCGATCACTTCGGCATGGTGCACGGCGGCGAGGACGGCCGGCAGCAGCAGCGCCGCCAGCATCAGCGCAATTCCGGTCTCCCCGGTGCGGGCTTGCAGCAACCCGAACGCAAGCCAGGCGGTCAGCGGGGCGAGCCAGCTCCAGAACGGCGCGGTGCGCCCCAGGTCCAGCGGGTGCGCCGTGCCGCGCTCCGTCTCAGGCGGCAACGCGCGCCTTTTCCAGCAGCGGTGCCGTGGCGGCCAGCAGCCAGTCCAGCACTTCGCCCTCCAGTTGCGGGGCATGGGCGTCGCGCACCCGGGCGTGATAGGCGTCCAGCCAGCCGATCTCCACGGCCGTCATCAGCGCCGGCTCGACCAGCTCCTTGTCGATCGGGGCAAGCGTGATGGTCTCGAACGCGAGCATCGGCTCGACGTCGCCCCGGCGGGGATCTTCCACCACGATCACCAGATTCTCGATCCGGATGCCATATTCTCCAGCCTTGTAGAATCCCGGCTCGTTGGACAGCACCATGCCGGGCTGCAACACCTCGTCCACCCCCATCGCTCCCGGCGCCGAGGCGATGCGCTGCGGCCCCTCGTGCACCCCCAGGAAATGGCCCACGCCGTGGCCGGTGCCATGGGCATAATCGAGGCCAGCGGACCATAGGAACTGCCGCGCGAAGCTATCCAGCTGCCCGCCCCGCGTGCCTTTCGGGAAGCGCGCAGTGGCGAGCGCGATATGCCCTTTCAGCACGCGGGTAAAACGGTCGCGCATCTCGGCAGTGGGCGTACCGATCGCAATGGTGCGGGTAATGTCGGTGGTGCCGTCGGGATATTGGCCGCCCGAATCGATCAGGTAGAGGCTGTTCCCCGCCAGCGGCAGATTGCTTGCCGGCTCCGACCGGTAGTGCGGGCTGGCACCATTCGGGCCGAACGCCGAGATGCTGTCGAAGCTCAGATCCCTCAGCAAGTTGGACTCGCGCCGGAACCCCTCCAGCCGGGCCTGCGCCTCCAGCTCGTCGACAGCGGGGTCGGCAGCCAGGCTGTGAAGGAACTTCGAAACGGCAAGCCCGTCGCGCACATGGGCAGCGCGCATGCCGTTCAGCTCCACTTCGTTCTTTGCCGCCTTGGGCCCGATGCACGGGTCGCGACCCTCCAGCAGCGTGGCGCCGCTCCGGGCCAGCGCTTCGAACACGGCAGCGACACACCAGGCCGGGTCCAGCATGACCTTGCCCGCCAAACCCTCCAGCACCGGCCCGAAATCGCCATAGGGGCGAACCTCGACGTCGGCGCCCAGATGGGCTGCCACCTCCGAAGTGATCTTGGCGGGATCGGTGAACAGGGTGGCGGACGCATCGTCGCGCACCAGCGCGAAGGCGCGCACCACCGGCGTCCGCGACACATCGCTGCCCCGGATGTTGAAAGCCCAGGCGATCGAGTCCAGCGCTGCGATCACCAGCGTTCCGGCGCCCCTGGCCTTCAGCTCGGCCGCCAGCATCGCCAGCTTGTCGGCCGAAGCCTGCCCGGCGAATTCAACCCCCAGCACCTCCGCCGGCGCAGGCGATGGCGATGGCCGGTCCGTCCAGATCGAGTCGATCGGGTTGCTGTCGACTGCAACCAGGCTCGCGCCCTTTGCTACCAGCGCAGCTTCCGCATTGCGCACGAAGGCACGCGTGGTGAGCCAGGGGTCATATCCAATCCGCGTCCCGGCGGCCGCATTCGCCGCCATCCAGTCGACCAGCGGCTCCGATGGCACCGAGCGATATTCGTAGAGCGCGCCATCGACCTGCTGCCGCACCTGCAGCGTGTAGCGCCCGTCCACGAACATCGCCGCTTTCGCCGCAAGCACGACAGCGCTCCCCGCGCTGCCAACGAATCCGGTCAGCCATTCCAGCCGCCGGGCATAGCTGCCGACATACTCCGACATATGTTCGTCCGTCAGCGGCACGATAAAGCCGTCTAGGCCCCGGGCGGCAAGCTCGGCGCGAAGCGCGGCGAGTCGGTCTGCATAGATGCTCATCGTGCCATCCTATTGAATCCCGCCGCAGCTGGCCAGCCGGGCGCCACCAGCGCCAGCGCCTGGAACAGCCGCCCCATGGCTCCCACCGACACCAGCCTCGAACGAGCCGCCTCCACTTCGGCGCGGGTCTCGATCGACGCCATGGCTTTCAGCGCGTCCGCCCTTGCGCCGATCCCGATCGACTCCAGGAACATTCCTTGCGCTTCCGGCCCGAACAGCTGCACATGGGGCGCCGCCGCCCGGGCCATGGCGGCGAAATCGACATGCGCCGAGATGTCGGCCTCGCCCAGCGTGGACAGCGGGTCGGCAAAGGCTCCATTGCGGATCGCCTGCAGCGTGTCGCCCAGTGCCGGGCCGGCATAGCCATAATCGATGAACAGCGCGGCCCCGCCCTGCACGGCGAGGCGGCGGGCGATCCCGGCCACCAGCGCCTCGGCGGCGAAATTGCGCTCGTGCACGCTGCCGGGGAGAGCGCCCCGCATCGTTTCGGGAATGAAGGCGGGGTTCGCGGCCAGCGCCAGGTCCCATCCGTCCCTCGACACCCGGCGCAGCGCCCAGCCGGCCTCGGTCCGCTCGAACTGGGTCAGCGGCAGGGCGTCGAGAAACTCGTTGGCGACCAGCAGCAGCGGGCGATCGCCGGGCAGCGTCTCGACCGAGTCGTGCCACACTGCCCCGGCCAGCTTCTGCGCCTGCATGCCCTTCAGCCGCGGGCTGCGCTCGACCAGATGCAGGGGCACTGCCGCCAGCCCGGGGGCCGCCCGGCGCACCGCTCGCAGGGCATCCGTCATCAACGTGCCGCGCCCCGGCCCCAGCTCGACCAGCACCGCGTCCGCAGGCGATCCGGCGCGCTGCCACAGGTCAGCCAGCCACAGGCCGATCAGCTCGCCGAACATCTGCGAAATCTCGGGCGCGGTAACGAAGTCGCCAGCCGGCCCGAACGGTTCCCGGGCCGCGTAATAATGGTCGGCCGCAATCGCCATCGCCCGGGCGAGCGGAATGGGTCCGTCGTCCAGCAGCGTGGCGACTGCCGGGATCATGCCGCGGCGAGCGGGCGGCGGTTCAGCGTTCCCAGCAGATAGAGACCGACCCCGATCAGCGGCAGCGACAGCGTCTGCCCCATGGTCAGGCCAAAACTCAGCACGCCGAGCTGGTGGTCGGGCTCGCGGAAAAACTCGATCATGAAGCGAGACAGCCCGTAACCCGTCAGGAACACGCCGCCCAGCAGCCCCGGCCTTTTTCGCGCATCGGTAAACCAGAACAGCACCGACAGGATCGCCAGCAGCAGCAGGCCTTCCAGCGCCGCCTCGTAAAGCTGGCTCGGGTGGCGCGGCTCGGGCCCGGCATCGGGGAAGATTATGCCCCAGCTGCCGTCGGTCGGCCGGCCCCACAGCTCCCCGTTCACGAAGTTCGCCATCCGTCCCAGGAACAGCCCGATCGGCGTGACCGTTGCCACATAGTCCAGCACCCGAAGCGCCGGCAGCCCCTGCGACCGGGCGTAGAGCAGCATCGCGACGATCACGCCGATCAGCCCGCCATGGAACGACATGCCGCCTTCCCACAGCTTCAACGCGTCGAGCGGCGCCTCGAGATACTGACCCGGATTGTAGAAGATCACATAGCCAAGCCGCCCGCCCAGGATCACGCCCAGAGTCGCCCAGCTGATCAGGTCGTCCACCTGCTTCGCTTCCATCGGCGCATCCGGCCGCCGCACCATGCGGGCAAGCAGCCACCAGGCCGCCAGGATGCCGACAATGTAGGAAAGGCTGTACCAGCGCAGCGCCAGCGGGCCGATCTGGAAGGCAACGGGATCGAGGCCGAGGCTCGCCCATTCGACAGGTGTCTGGAAAAATTCCATGGCGCGCTCCATACCGGGGCCAGGAGCGAAGCGCCACAAGTCGCTTCGGGGAGGAATGCAATGGACGAGACGCCCGAACTGGCGGCTTTCCGCGCCGAGACACGCGCCTGGCTGGACGCCAACTGCCCGGCCGAGATGCGGGCGCCCGTGGAGAGCGACAGCGATGTCTGCTGGGGCGGCCGCGAATGGCGCTTCAAATCCGACGCGCAGAAGCTGTGGCTGGATCGGATGGCGGCGAAGGGCTGGACGGTGCCGGAATGGCCGAAGGCCTATGGCGGCGGCGGGCTGACCAAGGAAGAGGCGAAGGTGCTGGCGCAAGAAATGCGTGGCCTGGGCGCCCGCTCGCCGCTCAGCAGCTTCGGCATCTGGATGCTGGGACCGGCACTGTTGAAATACGGCAACGAGGCGCAGAAGCTGGAGCATCTGCCCCGAATCGCACGCGGCGCAATCCGCTGGTGCCAGGGCTATTCCGAACCTGGGGCCGGCTCCGACCTCGCGGCGCTCCGCACATCGGCGATCCGTGAGGGCGATGAGTTCGTCGTCAACGGCCAGAAGGTCTGGACCAGCTACGCCGACCGCGCCGACTGGATCTTCTGCCTGGTTCGTACCGATCCGGCCGCGCCCAAGCATCTCGGGATCAGCTTTCTGCTGTTCGACATGGAAAGCCCGGGCGTGTCCACCTCGCCCATCAAGCTGATCTCGGGCTATTCGCCCTTCTGCCAGACCTTCTTCGACGATGTCCGCGTGCCTGCGCGGAACCTGGTCGGAGAGCCCGGCAAGGGCTGGGACATCGCCAAATATCTGCTGACCCACGAACGCGAGATGATCGGCGGCATGGACATGGGCTCGATGGGGCGCGATTCGATGCACCAGATGGCGAAGAAGGCGATCGGGACGGGCAAATCGGGCAAGCTGAAGGACGGGCTGCTCCGGGCCGACATCGTCCGCCATGAAATCGACGCCATGGCCTTCGGCCTGACGATGGAGCGGGTAAAGGACGAAGCCAAGGCAGGCCAGGGCGTCGGCGCGCTCTCCTCGATGCTGAAATATTACGGGACCGAGCTGAACAAGCAGCGCCAGGAGCTGATGATGTCGATCGGCGGGTCAGACAGTCTCACCTGGGAGGGTGAGACGAAGCATGAAGGCGATCAAGCCAAGACCTGGCTGCGCAGCCGCGCCAATTCGATCGAGGGCGGCACGTCCGAAGTGCAGCTCAACATCATCGCCAAGCGTGTCCTCCAGCTGCCGGGGGCGTGAACGGATGAGGGAACGCTACCCATTCCTCCCGGACCCCGTCATCCCAGCGGTGCGTAGGACTGGCGAGGCCAACGCCGGGATCTCCCCGGGTGCTGCAAGCGCATGGCTGGGAGATACCGGCCTCCGCTGGCATGACAGAATTTGAGCGACCCCATGAAAGCGAGACCCTCTTAAATGGCTCTGGTGCTGACCGACGAACAGCGGATGGTGAAGGACTCCGCCAACGGCTTCTTCGCCAGCGAAGGCCCGGTCGCCCAGCTGCGCAAGCTGCGCGACGCGAAGGACCCTGACGGGTTCGACCGGGGCCTGTGGGCGAAGATGGCCGAGATGGGCTTCGCCGGCGTCGCCATCCCGGAGCAGTTCGGTGGCGCCGGCCTGGGAATGGTCGCCGCCGGCCTCATCCAGGAAGCCATCGGGCGCAACCTCACCCTCTCGCCCTTCCTGTCGTCGGCAGTCCTCTCCGCCGTCGCCATCGCAAAGGCCGGCTCCGACGAGCAGAAATCCGCCCTGCTGCCGAAAATGGCGGCCGCGGAGCTGATCGTCGCGCTGGCCGCCGACGAGGCGCCGCGCCACGCGCCGCACCAGGTCGCCACCCGCGCCGAACCGTCGGGCAACGGCTTCCGCCTGACCGGCGCCAAGCCGTTCGTGCTCGACGGCCATGTCGCCGACCGGCTGATCGTCGCTGCGCGCACCTCGGGCGCCGACGACGACACGGCGGGCATCACCCTGTTCCTCGTCGACCCCGGGGCCGCCGGGGTCTCGGTCGCACGGCGCTGGATGGTGGACAGCCGCAACGCCGCCGCCGTCACGCTCGACGGCGTACAGGTCGATGGCGCCGATGTGCTGGGCACGGTCGGCGAAGGCTTCGCCACGCTCGAAACCGCGCTCGACGCCGGACGCGCCTGCCTAGCGGCCGAACTGCTGGGGGTGTCGGCGCAGAGCTTTGCAACCACGGTCGATTATCTGAAGCAGCGCGAGCAGTTCGGGCAGAAGATCGGCAGCTTCCAGGCCCTGCAGCACCGCGCCGCGCACCTGTTCTGCGAAGTCGAACTCGCTCGTTCCGCCACCTTGAAGGCGCTCACTGCGCTGGACGAGGGCAGCGAGCGAGCGCCCTTCTATGTCGCGCTGGCCAAGGCCAAGGCCGGCGATGTCGCAAAACTCGCCACCAACGAGGCAGTGCAGATGCACGGCGGCATCGGCATGACCGACGATTACGACATCGGCTTCTATATGAAGCGCGCCCGGTCAGCCGGCGAGACCTTCGGTGACGGCGCGTTCCACGGCGACCGCCTCGCCCGCATGCTGAACTACTGACGGAGACCCTGACGTGCTGACCGATCTCGACAAGGCCATCGATGCCGCCACGGCTGCGATCACCGCCCCCGGCGGCCAGCTCGGCGTGGGAAAGGCGACCATCCGAGGCGTGGAACTGCCCGTGTTCGAACATGCCCCCGCCTCGCTGCGCGACTATTTCGCCTTTTTCCTGCCCGCCCATGCGATCAAGGAGTTCCTGGTCTATGAAGGCGAGCGGCTGAGCTTCGCAGACATCCAGGCCCAGGCCTTGAAGATCGGCGCCATGCTGCAGCACCGCCACGGCGTGGCCAAGGGGGATCGCGTGACGATCGCCATGCGCAACTATCCCGAATGGATATCGGCCTTCATCGGCGCCACCATGGTGGGTGCCATCGTCGTCCCGATGAACGCCTGGTGGAAGACCGAGGAGCTCGCCTACGGCCTGCGCGACTCGGGCACCCGCGTGATCCTCGCCGACGAGGAGCGGGCCCGGCGGATCCGCGAGATCGAGGGGCTGAGCCTGCCCCTGGTCGCCGTCCGCACCAGCCGCGCCGTGGCATCCACCCTCGGCGCCGAGACGCTGGAAGATGCGCTCGTCGCATCCCCGCCGGAGCCCTGGTACCTGCCGCCGCTCTCTCCCGAAGACGACGCCACGATCATGTACACGTCGGGCTCGACCGGCGCCCCCAAGGGGGCGGTCGCGACCCACCGCTCGGTCGTCTCGGGCGCCCTTAACTATCTGGTGCAGGGCCTCTCCATGCTCCAGCTGGCAATGGCGCAAGGCATCGCGCTA
>JANPJJ010000203.1:0-5922 GCA_031425455.1 Sandaracinobacter sp.
GCCGGCGAGCCCAACGGCCACCATCTGCAGAACCGCTCGTCGGACCCGGCCCGCTTCGTCTCGGTCGGACCGGACCTGCCCGAAACCGACGTCTGCCACTATCCCGACATCGGCATGCGGCTCGACAAGAACGGCTTCAGCTTTCCCTAGAACTCGTAGTGAGGCAGCAGCGTCGTCTCGGCGGCAGCATCGACCACCCATTCGGCCACCAGCGGATGCGCCATCGCCCGCGCCCGATAGGCCTCGGTCGGGGCCGACAGCTTCACATCATAGGTCGTCAGCCGCGAGGCTACGGGCGCGAACAGGATGTCGGCCGCGCCCCAGTCGGCGCCCGCCAGCCAGGGTCCCCCGAAACGGTCCAGTCCCGTCGTCCACAGCGCTTCCACCCGCGCCACATCGGCCTTCGCATCTTCCGCCAGGGCCCAGCCCGGATAGTGACGCATCACGTTCATCGGGCAACCCTGACGCAGCGCCATGAAGCCGGCCTGCATTTCCACTGCGGCCGAAACCGCGAAGGCGCGTGCCTTGCCGTCGCGCGGCCAGAACCGCGTCCCCCCGCTCAGCCGGTCCAGCCAGTCGATGATGCCGATCGCGTTCCAGATCAGGGCTTCACCATCCACCAGGATCGGCACCTTGCCATTGGCTTCGCCGAACACCCCTTGTGCACGCGTGGTGCCCCAGTCCGGCGCGTAGATGTCCACCATCACCGCCTCGAACGGCAGCCCGGATTGCTTCGCCGCCAGCCAGCCGCGCAGCGACCAGGAAGAGTAGCGCTTGTTGGCGATATAGAGTGTGAGCATGGCGGCTCCCCATTTTTCGGGTGAAGGAACTTTGCAGTCGCCCTAATGCTTCCCCCCGACGTCGACCGCCCGAGGACTCCGCAATGATGAAGACCGCCAGCGCTCTATCCGTTTTTGCCCTGTTCGCCGCAACTGCTGCCTGCGCGCAAGCCCCGCAGAACGCCGCCCAGGGCGAGCAGACCGTTCCGCGCCGGGAAGCGGCCGCCACCGGCGTGCCGGTAGAAACCGGGCCCCCGAGTGTCCCCGAGTTCAAGCCCGCCTTCCCAGGCCAGACCCGGGCGCCCGCCATCAAGAGTGCGGCAGCCCCCGTCGTCACCGAAGTGGCATCGGGCTTCAACAAGCCCTGGGCGATCGCCTTCCTGCCCGACGGACGGATGCTGGTGACCGAAAAGGCCGCCGGCACGATCCGGTTGGTGACCGCCGTCGGCGCCAAATCCCCTCCGCTCGCCGGCGCGCCCAAGGTGGATGCGCGCGGCCAGGGCGGGATGATGGATGTCGAGGTGGCGCCCGATTTCGCCACCTCCGCCCGCATCTTCTTCAGCTATGCCGAGCCGCGCGACGGCGGCAACGGGCTGGCGGTGGCCAGCGCCCGGCTGGTAGACGGCGCCGCGCCCCGGCTGGACGATGTGCGCGTCGTCTTCCGGATGATGCCGACGCTCGACTCGACAATGCACTACGGCGGCCGCCTCCAGTTCGCGCCGGACGGCAATCTGTTCGTGATGCTCGGCGAGCGCTCGATCCTGCCGGGCCGGGCGCAGGCGCAGAAGCTGGACAGCCATTTCGGCAAGGTGGTGAGGATCGCGCCCGACGGCAGTGTGCCCAGGGACAATCCCCACGTCGGTCACGCCGGTGTACTGCCGGAGATCTGGTCGAGCGGTCACCGCAACATCCTGTCGGCCGCGCTCGATGCGCAAGGCCGGCTGTGGGAAATCGAGATGGGCCCGCAGGGCGGCGACGAGCTGAACCTGGTGCAGCGGGGCAAGGATTATGGCTGGCCCACGATCGGCTACGGCGAGGAATATTCCGGCAAGCCGATCCACCAATCGACCACTGCGGCAGGCATGGAACAGCCGGTCTATTACTGGGACCCGGTGATCTCGCCCTCGGGCATGGTGATCTACCAGGGCATGATGTTCCCCGACTGGCGCGGCAATGTGCTGGTCGGCGCCCTGTCCGGCAAGTCGCTGGTCCGCCTGACTCTTGCCGATGGCCGGGTCACCGGCGAGGAACGGCTGCTGACATCGCGCGGCGAGCGGATTCGCGAAGTCGCCGAAGCCCCGGACGGCGCAATCTGGCTGCTGACGGACGATGCCGACGGCAAGCTGTTGCGACTGACCGCCGGGCGCTGAGGCCGGCATGAAAAGGGCCGCAGGCGGGATCGCCAGCGGCCCTTTTTCGCTCATGATTCAGCTCAGTCGTCGTTGCCGGTCAGGAAAGCCGGCAGCGGCGCGTCGCCTTCCGGTTCGCGGCGCGGCGCACGCTCGGCGCGGTCACGCCCCCCATCCCGGCGCGGCCCACGGTCGCCGCCATCGCGGCCCCCGTCACGGCGAGGCCCGCGATCACGGTCACCACCGCCATCGCGGCCGCCACCTTCACGGCGCGGCCCGCGATCGGAGCGCTCACTGCCCTCGCGCGGCGGACGCGTATCTTCCAGCTCGGCGCCGGTTTCCTGGTCCACCAGCCGCATCGACAGCTTCACCTTGCCGCGGTCGTCGATCCCGATCACCTTCACCTTCACGACCTGCCCTTCGGACAGGACGTCGGAGACCTTTTGCACCCGCTCGTTCTTGATTTCCGAGATATGCACGAGGCCGTCCTTGGCGCCCATGAAGTTCACGAAGGCACCGAATTCCGGCATGCCGACGACCTTGCCGGTGTAGATCTTGCCGACTTCCGCTTCCTGCGTGATCGAGAGGATCCACTGGCGCGCCGCTTCGATCTTCTCCGGATCGGACGACGCGATCTTCACCGTGCCGTCGTCCTCGATGTCCACCTTGGCGCCGGTCGTCGCGACGATCTCGCGGATCACCTTGCCGCCGGTGCCGATGATGTCGCGGATCTTGTCCTTGGGCACCGACATCGTCTCGATGCGCGGCGCGTGCGCCGACATTTCAGACCGCACTTCGGTGATGGCCTTCGCCATCTCGCCCAGGATATGCGCGCGGCCTTCCTTGGCCTGCGCCAGCGCGACCTTCATGATCTCCTCGGTGATGCCCGCGATCTTGATGTCCATCTGAAGGCTGGTGATGCCTTCCGACGTTCCCGCCACCTTGAAGTCCATGTCGCCCAGATGATCCTCATCCCCGAGGATGTCGGAGAGGACGGCGAAATCCTTTCCTTCCAGGATCAGGCCCATGGCGATCCCGGCCACCGGCCGCTTCAGCGGAACGCCCGCATCCATCAGCGCGAGGCTGCCGCCGCACACCGTCGCCATAGACGACGAGCCGTTCGACTCGGTGATGTCGGAGAGCAGCCGGATCGTGTAGGGAAACTCGTCCTTGCCTGGGAGCATCGGGTGCAGCGCGCGCCAGGCGAGCTTGCCATGGCCGATTTCACGCCGGCCGGGCGCGCCGAAGCGGCCGACTTCGCCCACCGAATAGGGCGGGAAGTTGTAGTGCAGCATGAAGCGCTCGTACTTCAGCCCGTCCAGCCCGTCGATCATCTGCTCGGCGTCGGCCGTGCCAAGCGTGGTGGTCACGATCGCCTGGGTTTCGCCGCGGGTGAACAGCGCGGAGCCATGGGTGCGCGGCAGGAAGCCGACTTCGCCCAGGATCGGGCGCACGGTCTTTGTGTCGCGGCCGTCGATGCGGCTGCCGTCCTTCAGGATGGCGCCGCGAACGATGTCGCCTTCCAGCTTCTTGAACAGCTTGCCGGCCTTCTGCTGGGTAGCGCTGTCGGCGGATGCGAACATCGGCTTCATCTTGGCCTTGGCATCGGCCAGGGCCTGCTGCCGGGCCGACTTCTGGGTCAGCTTGTAGGCAGCAGTGATGTCCTTGCCGACTTCCTTGCGGATCGTCGCCAGCATGTCCTTGTCGTCGGAGAGCTTCAGCTCCCACGGCTCCTTGGCGGCCTTTTCGGCAAGGCCGATGATTGCCTTGATGACCGGCTGGAAGCTCCGATGCGCGAACATCACGGCACCCAGAATCTCGTCTTCGGAAAGCTCCTTGGCTTCCGATTCGACCATCATCACGGCGTCGTGCGTGCCGGCGACCACCAGGTCGAGCCGGCCTTCCTTCAACATCTCCTTGGAAGGGTTGAGGCTGTATTCGCCGTCGGCAAAGCCGACGCGGGCGGCCGCGATCGGGCCCATGAACGGAACGCCGGAGAGGGTGAGCGCAGCCGACGCCGCGATCATCGCTACAATGTCCGCCTCATTCTCACCGTCATAGCTCAGCACCTGGGCAATGACGTTGATCTCGTTGTAGAAACCTTCGGGGAACAGCGGACGGACCGGACGGTCGATCAGGCGCGAGGTCAGCGTTTCATGTTCGGTGGCGCCGCGCTCGCGCTTGAAGAAGCCACCCGGGATTCGGCCGGCGGCGGAGAATTTCTCCTGATAGTGCACGGTGAGCGGGAAAAAATCCTGCCCCTCCTTCACCGACTTGGCCGCGGTCACGGCGCACAGCACCACGGTCTCGCCATAGGTGGCGAGCACGGCGCCGTCGGCCTGGCGGGCGACGCGGCCGGTTTCCAGGGTCAGCGTACGGCCGCCCCATTCGATCGATTGCTTGGCAATGGTAAACATCAAAATGCTTTCTCAAGCCTCTGACCCATCGCCAGAGGCAGTTCGGACGAAACCCGCCCGGCGCAAGACGCAGCTCGGGCGATAGGAAGACGGCCCCGGAATCCCGGGGCCGTCGGGTTCAGCCTACTTGCGCAGGCCGAGCTTGGCGATGAGCGCCTTGTAGCGCTCCAGATCCTTCCGCTTCAGATAATCCAGCAGCGAACGGCGCTTGTTGACGAGCATCAGAAGGCCCCGGCGCGAGTGATTGTCCTTCGCATGGGTCTTGAAATGCTCGGTGAGATTCTTGATCCGCTCGGTGATGATCGCGACCTGGACTTCGGGGCTTCCGGTGTCGGCAGGCGCGCGGGCATTGTCGGCGATAACCGCTGTCTTGCGGTCGGAGGCAATCGACATCGTAGATCTCCTACGTCAGGTTGAATCCCCGCACCACCTTCACGGCGTGCTCGGAAACCATGACCAGCGCCACCGGAACAGGCCCGAGGATGGCGATATATTGGCCGGGCTTCACACGGGGCCCCGTCCGCCTTTGCTCCAGATCGAGCAATTGCCCATGTCTGAGCAACTCGGCTTCGCGGGGGTCGACCACCAGAACCGGGATGTCGTCCAGTCCGGCAGTCAGCGGCAAAAGGGCCTGTTCAAGCGCGCGCTCCTGCACGATCGCCACCCATTTGTCCAGCGCCAACGCCTGGTCCAGCACGAACGGGCCGGCGGCCGTCCGCCTCAACATGGAAACATGGCCCACCGTCCCCAGGGCCAGCGCGATATCGCGCGCCAGGCTGCGGACATAGGTTCCCTTGCTGCAATGCACGTCCAGCGTTGCACGGTCCGAATCGACCGCCACTAGCGCTAGCGACAGGATCCTGACTTCGCGGGCGGTCAGCACCACCTCCTGCCCCGCACGTGCCAGGGCATAGGCGCGCTCGCCATCCAGCTTCAGTGCCGAATAGGCCGGCGGCACCTGCACGATTGGCCCCGTGAAGCGGGGCAGAACCGCCCGGACCTCGGCTTCGGTCGGCCGAACTTCGCTCGTCGCCACCACCGCACCTTCGGCATCGTCGGTTGCGGTCGAGGTGCCGAACGCCACTTCGAAGCGGTAGGCCTTGGGCCCGTTCAACAGCTGCCCGGCCAGCTTGGTTGCTTCCCCCAGCGCGATCGGCAACACCCCGGACGCCAGCGGGTCCAGCGTGCCGCCATGGCCGATCTTCACTTTGCCATAATCAGCGTGCCGCAGCGCCCATTTCAGCCTGCCCACCACCTGGGCCGAAGTCGGCCCGACCGGCTTGTCGACAACCATCCACCCGTGCGGCATTTCCAAGAATCCTGTCATGCCAGCGAAGGCTGGCATCTCCCCGCTGGCCACATGCGCTGCAGTGGGAG
>JANPJJ010000204.1:0-2723 GCA_031425455.1 Sandaracinobacter sp.
GGGCTATCGTCGATCCCGGCCGTGTCCGCCGGCTGGCCCTTGGGAAAGACCTGCCGCTGGATCTGGCGCGTCTGCCGCTCCAGCCGATCGATGCGCTGTTCGGGCGTCGGCTGCTGGCGCTGGGCGGCGGCGGGAACGGAGAGCGTAAGGGCCGTAAGGCCGAGCATCATGGTGCGCATAATGGCGTCATTCCGTGAAAGGACCGACCTTGCCGGTCAATGAACTACTGGGCCGGTCAATGAACTATGGGCGGGCGGGCGCTTGCGTTGGCGCGGGCGTTGCCGCCGGGCCACGCATCAAGTCGGCCGGAAGCAGCGAAACGTTGCTGACCGTCACGTCGGCGGCCCCGACCGCTGGCGCGTCCGCCGTTCCAACCGAGATTCGGATCGACTGCGGGCGCCCGGTCCGGAGCACCGGCGCGGCAACCGTGGCCGGCACCTCATAGCTTTGCCCGGCTCCAAGCTCGCCCTGGAACAGGGTGCGGCCGCCACGCTCGGTGACCTGGATCCAGGCAGCCTCATTGGCAGTGATTACCACCGGCCCGCCGGACGCTGCAGCCGCCGCCGGCTGCTGCTGAACCGCAGCGCTCGGGGCAGCAACGGGCGCAGCCGCCTCTGCGACCACTTCGTCAGGCGCGCTCAGCTCCCGATTGCGGTTCCACAAAAAGGCCGCGGCCACGGCGACCAAGGCCAGCAGCGCGATCAGCACCAGCCAGCGCGGCATCACCCGCGCCGGATCGGCGGGCTCGAACACCTGCGCTTCGGGCCGAGCGGCGAGCGCGCCGGCACCCATCTCGAGCTTCAGCGCGTCGCCGATCACGGCGCGGTCAAGCCCCAGCACCACCGCATAGCTTTTGGCGAAGCCGATCGTGTAGGTCGGCGCGGGAAGCTTGTCCCACTCCCCCTGCTCGAGGCTGAGGAGGTGCCGGGTCGGAATGCGCGTGCGTGCCGCCACGTCTTCCAGGGTGATACCCTGGTTTTCGCGCGCAATCCGCAGCTGCTCCCCGACTGTACCGGCTTCGCTCGTCACTTCATCCATTGCGTGTCGATCACCCTCCCAAGGCTTTGCGGCTTCTTGTCGCGGGGTGCGAAGGTCCCGTCAACTTGAAGGACTTAGTCGATTGCGACGGAGTGCCGCTTAGCCCAGTCGGTCAGCGCCTTGCGCATATCGCGCGGTGGCTTGGCAAGCAGCGCTTCCACCTTGCTGCGGACCGCTCCGGCGTCCAGCGAACGGATCATCGCCTTGACCGGCCCGATCGCCGCAGGGGTGATCGAGAAATTGTTGATGCCGATCCCCATCAGCGCCATGGCTTCCAGCGGTCGCCCGCTCATCTCGCCGCACACTCTGACCGGCACCCCGGCCGCCGTCGCCTCCCGCGTCACTCGCCGCAGGAAGCGCAGGATCGCCGGGCTCAGCCAGTCATAGCGCATCGCCAGCCGCGGGTCGGCACGGTCGGCGGCGAACAGAAATTGGGTCAGGTCGTTGGTACCGATCGACAGGAAGTCGATGCGCGGGAGAAGCTGGTCCAGCATCTCGGCCAGGCTCGGCACCTCCAGCATGGCGCCGAATTCTATCCGGGCGGGTCCCGGCCGCCGCGCCCTCACCCACTCGATCTGCGCTTCGAACAGGGCTCGCGCTTCCTCATATTCCCACGGCTCGGAGATCATCGGGAACATGACCCTCAAGACCCGGCCTTCCGCCGCTTCGATCAAGGCCCGTGCCTGCGCCTTCATCAGCGTTGACCGGTCAAGGCTGAGGCGCAGCGCGCGCCAGCCCATCGCCGGATTCTCGGCTTCGTCGGTGACGTCGGCTAGGTAGGGAAGAGCTTTGTCGCCGCCGATGTCCACGGTGCGGAACACCACCGGCCGGTCGCCTGCCGCTTCCAGCACCTGCCGGTACAGCCGATATTGCGCGTCCCGGCCCGGCAACGCGGCGGAAACCAGGAACTGGAACTCGGTCCGGAACAGGCCAATACCGTCGGCCCCGGTCGAGTCCAGCGCGCCTGCGTCCTCGGCAAGCCCGGCATTCACCATCAGGGTTGCGCGGGCGCCATCCCGGGTAATCGGCGGAAGCGCGCGGATGGCGGCAAATTCGGCGCGGCGCTTCTGCCCCATCGCCATTCGTGTCTCGAACGCACTCACCACGGCGCGGCCGGGCCGAACCACCAGGCTGCCCTGATTGCCGTCGACCAGCACGGAATCGCCCTCTGCGGCGATGTGGCCGATGTCCTTGACCCGCCCGATCACCGGCACGCCCATGGCCCGCGCAACGATCGTCACGTGCGCCGTCAGCGAGCCTTCCTCCAGCACTACTGCCTTCAGCCGCCGGCGATCATATTCCAGCAGTTCCGCCGGTCCGAGGTTCCTGGCGATCAGCACGCTATCGCCCGGCAGGCCGGTCTGCGCCGCCGTGCCCATCCGCCCGCTGACGATCCGCATCAGCCGATTGGACAAGTCCTCGAGATCGTGCATCCGCTCCTTCAGGATCGGATCGTCGATCTCCAGCATCCGGGCGCGGGTCCGCTGCTGCACCCGCTCGATCGCCGCCTCGGCGGTCAGGCCGCTGTCGATGGCAAGGTTGATCCGTCGCACCCAGCCCTCGTCGTACGCGAACATCTTGTAGGTTTCGAGAATCTCCTGATGCTCGCCCGCGGTCCCGAACTCCGCCTCGCGGGTCATGTTCTCGATCTGGGTCCGCATCTTGGCAAAGGCGGAAATGACGCG
>JANPJJ010000205.1:0-2342 GCA_031425455.1 Sandaracinobacter sp.
TAGGTGCCGATGCCGCCGCCGCGGGCTGCCAGCCACACATTTTCGTTCCAGGTACCGACGATGCCCTCGAGGCTGTCGGAGACGGAATTCAGGTAGCAGCTGATCGGGAGCCCGCGGCCGGTGCCGCCGTTGGAGAGGACCGGGGTGGCGGGCATGAACCAGAGGCGGGACATATAGTCGTAGAGGCGCTGGGCGTGCTCGCCGTTGTCGGCATAGGCGGCGGCGACGCGGGCGAACAGGTCCTGCGGGCCTTCGCCGGGGAGAAGGTAGCGGTCCTTCAGGGTTTCGACGCCGAACTCGGAGAGAAGGACGTCGCGCGACGGATCCGTGACGATGGGGAAGCGCGCGCGGTAGATGGCGTGGCTGTCGGGCTTGATCGAAGCCGCGTCGTCCGGCGCGGTCTCGCTACGCTGAAAATCCATCTGGTCCCCTCAATCTCTCGTCTTTTGTTGCGGTCGGCCGGGGTGACCCCAGCCTTCCGATATAGCATTGCCCGGGCCTTTTTGCGACCGCCGCCGGCTGAAGGCCGCACAGCGCGATTCGAGGCCGGACACAATGTGTGGGGGTAATCCGCCCCCTCAGCAACTAGGGATAGTGCCAAATCCGTCGCGGCTGGCAAGTGGAAAATGTGGCGGCCGCTGCTTTTGCCGCAGTTGTTGCCGGGCTTGGCTGCGAAGCCCGGACCCTGGCTGTCACCGTGGCAGGCGGAGGGTGCCGCCGCCAGCGCCATCGCGAACGGGGGCGGCTTGTTCGCGCGGTTGTGCACAGAAAAGTGGCGGGCGTGCCCCCTGCCCTTTCCGGCCGGGCGGTTCCTTGGCTATGGCCCGGGGAAGGAGACGAACCGATGGCCCTTATTCGCAGCGACGACGTGATCGAGACGGTGGCGGATGCGCTGCAACATATCAGCTATTACCACCCGCTGGACTATATCGAGGCGCTGGGGCGCGCCTATGAGCTGGAGGAGAGCCCGGCGGCGAGGGATGCGATTGCGCAAATCCTGACCAATTCGCGCATGTGTGCGGAGGGGCATCGGCCGATCTGCCAGGATACCGGGATTGTGGTGGCCTTTGTGAAGGTGGGGATGGGGGTGCGCTGGGACGGCGACATGACTCTGGACCAGATGGTGAACGAGGGCGTGCGGCGGGCCTATGCCTTTCCCGATAACAAGTTGCGCGCCTCGATCGTGGCAGACCCGGCGTTTTCGCGGGTGAACACGCGGGATAACACGCCGGCTGTGGTGCATGTGGAGCTGGTGCCGGGCGAGGGCGTAGAGATCGCGCTGGCGGCGAAGGGGGGCGGTTCGGAGAACAAGAGCAAGTTCGTGATGCTGAATCCGAGCGACAGCATCACCGACTGGGTGGTGAAGACGGTGCCCCTGATGGGGGCCGGCTGGTGCCCGCCCGGCATGCTGGGAATCGGCATCGGCGGCACGGCCGAGCGGGCGATGGTGCTGGCCAAGGAAGCGCTGATGGGGCCCATTGACATGGGCGAGCTGAAAGCGCGCGGGGCTGCGAGCCGCATCGAGGAGCTGCGGATCGAGATTTACGATGCAGTGAACGCGCTGGGCATCGGGGCGCAGGGGCTGGGGGGGCTGAGCACGATTTTGGACGTGAAGATCCTGGACACGCCGACGCACGCGGCTTCGAAACCGGTGGCGATGATCCCGAACTGCGCGGCGACACGGCATGCGCATGTGCATCTGGACGGGTCCGGGCCGGCGTATCTGCCCGCGCCCGACCTGTCGCGCTGGCCGAAGGTGGACTGGAAGCCTTCGCCGGATGCGATTCCGGTGGACCTGGATCGGCTGACGCCCGAGGTGGTGCGCGGGTGGAAGGCCGGGGACCGGCTGCTGCTGAACGGCCGAATGCTGACGGGCCGCGATGCCGCGCACAAGCGGATGGTGGACATGCTGGCGCGGGGCGAGACGCTGCCGGTGAGCTTCCGGAATCGGGTGATCTATTATGTCGGCCCGGTGGACCCGGTGCGGGACGAGGTGGTGGGCCCGGCGGGGCCGACCACGGCGACGCGGATGGACAAGTTCACCGAGACGATGCTGGCGGAGACCGGGCTGATCGCGATGGTGGGCAAGGCCGAGCGCGGCCCGGCCGGGATCGAGGCGATCGCCAAGCATGGTGCTGCGTATCTGATGGCGGTGGGGGGTGCGGCCTATCTGCCGGCGCCCGACCTGTCGCGCTGGCCGAAGGTGGACTGGAAGCCTTCGCCGGATGCGATTCCGGTAGACCTGGATGCGCTGACGCCCGAGGTGGTGCGGGGGTGGAAGGCCGGGGACCGGCTGCTGCTGAACGGCCGAATGCTGACGGGCCGCGATGCCGCGCACAAGC
>JANPJJ010000206.1:0-9222 GCA_031425455.1 Sandaracinobacter sp.
GGCACCAGCCCCAGCGCCTTTTGCCGTTCCAGCCGCGCGGCGCGCACAGCGTCCCATCCCGCAGCGTATTTGCCCTTGAAAACGTCGCGCTCACGCCCCCGCGCCTGCAGCGGCGAGTGCACGCCGGGGTAGCCGATCTGCAGGAAAAAGGGGCGGCCCGGCTCGAGGGCCTGTTGGGTCCCGACATAGGCGATCGCCCGGTCGGTGAGGTCATCGGTAACATAATAGTCGTCACCCGCAGGCGGCTCGACCGGGGCGACGCCGTCGAACAGCTCGGACGGGCGGAAATAGTCGGTCGAGTGGCCCTGGAACCAATAGGCCCGGTCGAAGCCGCGCTGCGTCGGCCAGTTGTGGTACGGCCCGTTGGCGCCGGTGGAATGACCCGAGTTCACATGCCATTTGCCGCAGAGAAAGCTGTTCCAGCCGGCGTCGCCCAGGATTTCGGCGATGGTCGCGGCCTCTCGCGTAAGGTCGCCGCGATAGCCCGGGTAGCCCGAATCAATATCGGCGAGCCAGCCCATCCCGACGGCATGGTGGTTCAGCCCGGTCAGGAAGGCGGCCCGCGTGGGGGAGCACATCGCGGTGGTGCGGAAATTGGCATAGCGCAGGCCGGCCGCGGCGATGGCGTCGATCGCGGGCGTCGGGATTTCCGAGCCGAAGCAGCCGAGATCGGCAAAGCCCACATCGTCCAGGATGATCGCCACGATGTTCGGGCTGCCGGCCTTCCACACGGCCTTGTTCACGTCCTTCGGCCGGCTGTCGGCGAAGCTCTGCGCGATCTCGGCCGGGGCGCCCTGGGCGACGGCCGCCGGCGTCACCATCTTGCGGCGCTGCCCCTCGACCGCACGCGCGCCGACCGCAGCTGCGCCCACCACGCCTGCGCCCAAAGCCCCGCCCACCAGCAGCGAGCGACGGTCCAGCCCCCTTTTCGGCGCCCCGTCCGTTGGCCCATTAGACAAATGCCTGTCCTTCCTTCCACGGCGCGTTCGATGGCACATCGATCCGGACCGGCCCCTCCACCGGCGCCTCGTGAATCAACGGGTCGCAACCCCTCGCGGCTGCCGGCAGCACGGCCGAGGGCACCGCCGCCAGCCCCAGCATCAGCAAGCCTGCGATCCACCGGGGGCGCTTCATTCCAGCTCTCCGGCAATGGCGGCCAGATCCTGCTCGACCGCCCACAGCCGGGCCTGACCCCAGTGCGGCGGCAAGCTGCCCACCCGGAAACTCGGCACCCCCCTTCCGACCGCCCCGATACCCCCCGATACCGCCCGGCCGATAAAGTGGCACTTCCAGGGTCGATATTGTGCGGCCCCGGCGCCACCGTCAAGCAGCGATGTGGCCCGCCCGATCTCCCAGCCTTGACAGTCCCGCTGCCTTGACGGCGTGCGAAACTGGCGCCAACCCTCGGCGCACAGCGGGAGCAAGGGGCGTGGACAGACGCGACGGCGACGTCAGACCCACCAGCGACAGCGTCGGGTTCGCTGGCGACGGAAACGCCAAAAGCGACGGTCATGCCGAAAGCGATGGGCGCCGGCGCCGGTCGGCCGCCAGCCGGCAGAAGATCGTCGAAGCCATGCTGGAGCTGGTCCGCGCCGGCGAAACCGCGCCCAGCGCCGAGGCGGTCGCCGAGAAGGCCGGGGTCGGGCGGCGCACCGTCTTCCGCCTGTTCAACGACATGGACTCGATCTACCGCGAAATGCACGGCGTGATGCGGGCGCGGCTGCTCCCGATCCTGGCGGTCCCGGTAAAGGGCGAGACGCCTAAGGCGCGGCTCTCCGCGCTGATCGACCGGCGGGTGCGCTTTTTCGAGGAAATCCTGCCGCTTGCCGTGGCGGCGGCCGTGCACCGCCCGCGCTCGCCGTTCCTCCAGGCCGATCACGCCGCGATCGCAGCCCAGCTCCGGCAGTTGCTGGCAGCGCATCTGCCGCCCGACGCGGTGGAAGATCCGGTGCGGTTCGCCGCACTAGACGCGATCCTCAGCATCGAGATGTGGCGGCGGCTCCGGGTGGACCAGAAGCTGCCCGCAATCGATGCAGCCCGCTCGTTGAAGCTGGCAGCCATCGCAACGCTGGCGGCGCTGCCGCTCTAAGCGCCCGTCTCGCTGAACGCGTGCAGCGGCAGCGGGCGGCCGTGCTGGCGCAGCAGCGCCCGGCGCCGGAAAAAGCGCAGCAGCCCCGAGGCCCCCATCCGCGACGGGCCCAGCCCGGAAAGCCCGAAGCTCGACTTCTCCGCGTCCGACAACAGGCTGGTGAGCGCGCCGTCGTTCAGGGAAACCGCGCCCGCGTTCAGCCTCACCGCAACCGCTTCCGCCTCCCCCAGCGTACCCGCCAGCACGCTCGCCGACAGGCCGAACTCGCTGTCGTTGGCAAGGGCTACCGCCTCGTCGACGGTCCCGAACGGGATCAGCGGCAGCACCGGCCCGAACGTTTCCTCGCGCATCACCCGCATGTCGCGGGTCACGCCGGTCAGCACGGTCGGAAGCAGCCATCTTCCACCGTCCAGGTCCAGTACCCTGCCCCCGGTCAGCACGGTCGCGCCCTTCGCCACCGCCTCGTCGATCTGCGCCTGCACAATATCAGCCTGGCGCCCGAAAATGAACGGCCCCACGTCGCCGAAGCGGATATCGGGGTGGTTGGGCCGGATCGCCTGCGCCTCGGCCACCAGTGCCTCACGGAACGCTTCGAAGATCGGTGCCGCCACATAGATGCGCTCGATGGACTGGCAGGCCTGCCCCGTGGCGCGGCAGCTCGCCGACAGCGCCGTGGCAGCGGCGGCGACCGGGTCGGCGCTTTCCAGGACGATCATCGGGTCCTTGCCGCCCAGCTCCAGGCTGGCGGGAATGAAGCCCCGCGCCGCCGCCTCCCCCACCTTGCGCCCGGTCGCAACCGATCCGGTGAAGGCAATGAAATCGACCTCGGAGACCAGCGCCGCCCCCGTCTCGCCGTCGCCGTCGATCAGGTGCAGCACGGCGGCCACGGCGGGCACCTCGGCCAGGGCCGTGCGCAGCGGCGCCAGGAAGCGCGGGGTTACTTCCGACGGCTTCACCATCACCGCACAGCCCGCTATCAGCGCCGGGATGGCATCGGTCAGCGCCAGCAGCAGCGGAAAGTTCCAGGGCGAGATCACGCCCACCAGGGGGTAGGGGCACAGCGTCACCCGCCAGTCGACCGTCGCCATGGCGCTCTGCCCGCTCGCCTCGGCCTCCGCAACGATGGCGCCCGCCTGGCGGGTCCAGCGTCCGATCATGCCGATCACGCTTTCCACTTCCAGGGCCGAGACGCGGCGGCGCCCGGTATCGGCCTCCAGCGCCGCAGCGATCGCCGCGCCATGCCGGGCGACAGCGGCGCCCAGCGCCTTCAGCGCCTCGGCCCGGCCGTCGATCCCCAGTTCGGCCCAGCCGGATTGCGCCGCCCGCAGCCGCGCCGCGGCTGCCGCCACCTCTGCGGCCGAGCCCGGAACGATGCGGAAATCGGCGATTCCCGTGCGCGGGTTTCGCACCTCCATCACCGCCCGGGTCAAGACTTTTCCTTCCAGCGCTTCCACATCATCACCCGGTAGAAATAGATGCCGAACATCAGCAGGATGATCCCGGTGGAGACCGGGCCGATGATCCGGTCGATCTCGTCGAACCGGGTGCCCAGCAGATAGCCCGCCACCGCAAGGCCCATGGTCCAGACGAACGTGCCGATCGTCGAATAGAAAAGGAAGCGCTTCACGTTCATATGGACGAGGCCCGCCGGCACCGAGATCAGCGAGCGGATGGTCGGCACGATCCGCCCCACGCCGACAATGCCGCCGCCGTGACGCTCGAACAGCCGCTGCCCGCGCTCGATCTCGGCATGGTCCAGCGTCAGGATGCGGCCATAGCGCACGATGAAGCGCTCGAACCGGTCCAGCCCCAGCTTCCAGGCGAGCAGGAACCACAGGACATTGCCGGCCATCGCGCCGAGCGCCCCGGCAACGCCCACCGCGAGCAGCGATGTGCCCGACTGCGCCGCGTGGATGCCCGCAAGCGGCATGATCACCTCGGACGGGATCGGCGGAAAGACCGTTTCCACGAACATCAGCAGCCCGACCGCGAACACGCCCCAGCTGTCGATAAAGCTCCCGATCCAGTCGTTCATGCGGCCGTCCGCAGGGCTTCCACTCGCTGCCAGAAAATGCCCGGGATGTCGGTGCCGTTGAACCGGTCGATCGCGACGATTCCGGTCGGCGAGGTAACGTTGATCTCGGTCAGGCGCCCCGCGATCACATCGATGCCCACGAACATCAGCCCCAGCCGCTTCAGGTCCGGGCCGATCCGCTCGCAGATGGTGCGCTCATCCGCAGTCAGGTCGGTCGCATGCGCGGAGCCGCCGGCCGCCAGGTTGGAGCGGATCTCGCCCGACTTCGGCAGCCGGTTGATGGCCCCCACCGGCTCGCCGTCCACTAGCACGATGCGCTTGTCGCCCTTTGCCACATCGGGAAGAAACGCCTGCACCATGAAGGGTTCCCGCCACACCTGCCCGAACAGCTCCACCAGCGCGGGAAGGTTGCTGTCGGCCGCGGGCACATGGAACACAGCGGCGCCCGCATTGCCGTACAGCGGCTTCACCACGATTTCGCCGTGCCGCTCGCGGAACGCCTGCGCTGCCGCCAGCGACCGGGTTACGAGCGTCGGCGGCATCAGGTCGGCATAGTTCAGCACGAACAGTTTTTCCGGCGCGTTGCGAACCGACGCCGGATCGTTCACCACCAGCACGCCGGCCGCCTGCGCCCGCTCCAGCAGGTGGGTTGCCGAAATATACCCCATGTCGAACGGCGGGTCCTGCCGCATCAGCACCACATCGATGTCCCGCGCCAGGTCCAGCGGCGCCGCCTCCCCGGTCCAGCGAAAATGCGGATCGCCCGGCGCCGCCGGCCGCATCACCTCCACCGGCCGGGCCGTCGCCACCACCCGATCCTCCACCCAGTCCAGCTGCTCGGGCAGATAGTGCCACAGCCGGTGGCCGCGCGCGGCTGCGCTCAGCATCAGGGCGAAGCTGCTGTCGCCGCCCACGTTGATGGTCTCCAGCGCGTCCATCTGGACGGCGATCCTGA
Organism: Sandaracinobacter sp.; assembly: GCA_031425455.1. Taxonomy (GTDB): domain Bacteria; phylum Pseudomonadota; class Alphaproteobacteria; order Sphingomonadales; family Sphingomonadaceae; genus Sandaracinobacteroides. The sequence continues at coordinate 5,080 of JANPJJ010000206.1, forward strand.
GCGGGCGCGGCATGGGCGGCTGATAGGGGGTGCCGCTGCACCCCGTCAAACCGAAACCTATCTCGCCAGCGCCTCGCAGGCGGCGCGGATTCGCTCCTCCAGCGCCGGGTCGTGCGTGGTCTCGCGCATGGCGGCAAGCGAACGGCGGGCGGCGTCCAGGTCGCCCGACAGCTGCTCCAGCCGGGCGCGTTCCCACCACAGCGCCGGCAGCAGCGGCGCCACCAGCGTCAGCCGGCGATACAGCGTCAGCGCGCGGGGATGGTCCCCTGCCTGCCGCGCGCGGCCGGCCTGGTTCATCACCAGCCGCACCAGCGTCTCGCGATTGTCGATAAGGGCGGCATGCTCGGGCTTCACCGGCTGGCCCCGCCCCAGCGCCGCAGCGACCAGCCCGGACAGCCGCTCGCCGTCGACGGGGATGCCGTCGTGGAACGGATCCACCAGCGCCATGTCGGCCTCGCCGCCGATGGCCACCAGCACATGCCCGGGCAGCGCCAGCACCTGCGCCCGCCAGCCGACCCGGCGCGCCAGCCCGACATACAGGATGGCGAGCGCGATCGGCAGCCCGCGCCGCCGCGACAGCACCGACAGCAGGTCGGCATTGCGCGGCGCATCATAATCGTCGGTGTCGCCGCTGAACCCCTCCGCCCCGGCCAGCAGGTCTGCAAGGGCCGCGCCGCGCGCGGCCGAGCCGGTCAGCCCCTCGGGAAGGCGCGCCGCCAGCCCGGCCAGCCGCGCCAGCGGGGCCGACAGGTCGGCGCGGCTGCGGTCGGCCGCGGCAAGCTCCAGGGCCGCCACGTCGAGGGGGATTTCCTCGTCGTCCAGGCACCCGATCGCTGCCAGCGCGTCCAGTTTGGCCACCGGTCGTTCCATCCGGCTCACTCCTCAGCCCGTTTCGGCCTTACCCCAGGCCCTGAATATGGCGCGGCCAGCAGCCGGGCGCCAGCGCAATGAGGTCGACCCGGGCGCTCGCCTGCGGCCGGCCGCCACGCGTGCTTTCCGCCGACAACTGCCGGGCAGCCCCCTGCAACTTGCCGAGCGCGGCAGGCGTAAGCGCTGCAATCGCCGCCTCCAGCGTGGCGCGATACTTCACTTCCACCACTGCGATCATCGCCCCGCGCCGGGCGACGATATCCACTTCGATCGCCGGAAACTGCCGCCGCCGTGCGACAATCCGCCACCCCCGGAAAATGAGCCAGAGCGCTGCCAAGGTCTCCGCCCGCCGCCCCCGAAGCTCGGCCTTGCTGCGACTCACGGCTCGCCCTTCAGCGCCAGCGCCCGGGCATAGACCTCCGAGCGCGGCACCCCCAGCGCCGCCGCCACGCTCGCCGCCGCCTTCCCCGACGACATGGTCTTCAGCGCCGCGCGCAGCGCCTGGTCGAGGGCCTCGGCTGGGGTGACTTCCTGTGCCGGCGGGCCCACTAGCAGCACGATCTCGCCCTTCGGCTCGGCCCCCGCATAGCGCCCCGCCAGCTCGGCCAGCGTGCCCGTCACCACCTCCTCGTGGCGCTTGGTCAGCTCGCGCGCCACGGCCGCCTGCCGGCTGCCCAGGGCCGCCGCCAGCGCGCCCAGCGTCGCCCCCAGCCGCGGCCCCGATTCATAGAAGACCAGCGTCGCCGGCACCCCCGCCAGCCCGGCGATGGCCTTGTCGCGCGCCACTGCCTTTGCCGGCAGAAACCCCGCGAACAGGAAGCGGTCGGTCGGCAGCCCGGCGATGCTGAGCGCGGCGATCGCAGCCGACGGGCCGGGCGCCGTCGTCACCGCAATCCCGTGGCGCCGCGCCGCCCGCACCAGCCCGTGCCCGGGGTCCGACACCAGGGGGGTGCCCGCGTCCGACACCAATGCCACCGCGTCGCGCGCCATCCGCTCGATCAGCCGCGCCTCGACGTCGGGGCCGCTATGGTCGTGATAGGGCAGCATCGGCCGGTCGCTTCCGGCGGCGCGAAGCAGCTTCGCCGTCACCCGCGTGTCCTCGCACGCCACCACATCGGCCTGCCGCAGCCACCGCGCGGCGCGAGGGGAGAGGTCCTCGAGGTTGCCGATAGGCCCGGCAACGATGTAGAGCCCCGGCGCCAGTGGGGGGCCATCGGCCCCGTCCGTTTCGGGCGGCGCAGCAAGTGGAGCGTTCATGATGCATGTTTGGGCGGCAGCAACGGGAAGGGCAAGCGCCAGCCGCGGCGGCGGCAAGCGTAACGGCGGCCGGACTCGGAGCCGTGTTGCCGGGCTCGCCGGCATGGCCCTGCTCGCGGTGCTTGCGGCCTGCGCCCCGCGCCAGAAGGCCCCCGTCGTGGTCGCGCCACCCCCGCCCGAGGCGGTCGGCCCGGTAAAGCCCGGCGACGTCCACCGCATCGCCATCCTGGTGCCGCTGACGGGCGCCAACGCCCCGGTCGGGATCAGCCTTGCCAATGCGGCAACGCTGGCGCTCGTCGATACCGGCAAGGCCGGAATCCGGCTGACCAGCTACGATACCGCAGCGCTTGGGGCCGGCGGCGCCGCCAACCGGGCGCTCGCCGACGGGGCACAGCTGATCCTGGGCCCGCTGCTCGCGGGGGACGCCGCGCAGGTGAAGGCCGTCGCCGACCCCAAAGGCGTCAGCATGCTCAGCTTCTCCAACGATGCGTCGATCGCCGCCGGCCGGCTCTATGTGCTCGGCTTCCAGCCGGCGCAGTCGGTCAGCCGGGTGGTCGATTTCGCGGCATCGAAGGGCATGAAGCGCTTCGCCGCGCTGGTCCCCGCAGGCATCTACGGCCAGCGCACCTCGGTCGCCTTCACCCGCTCGGTCGCGGCCAATAACGGCCAGGTTGTCGCGCTCACCAGCTTCGTGCGCCAGCCCGCCGCCCTGCCGGCCGCGGCGCGCAAGGTAACCGATCATGACGCGCGGCTGAAGCAGGGGGCGCCGATCCCGCCGATCGCGTTCGAGGCGCTGCTGGTGGCCGATTCGGGCGCCATCGCTTCGGCCTTCGCGCCGCATCTGGCGAAATACGGTGCGCCCACCGGCAGCTATCTGATGATGGGCACCGAGCTGTGGAACACCGAGACCGGCCTGGGCCGGTCCCCGGCGCTGAAGGGCGCGGTGTTCGCAGCCGTTCCCGATCGCCGTTTCCAGGCGATGGCGACCCGCTACCGCGCGCGCTTCGGCGGCACCCCGTCGCGGCTCGCCAGCCTCTCCTACGACGCGATGCTGCTCGCCGCCAGCACGGCCGGCGCGCAGTGGAAACTGGGCACGACCTTCCCGCAGGCGATGCTGGCAGACCCGCAGGGGTTTGCGGGCATCGACGGGATCTTCCGGTTCCGGGGGAATATCGCCGAGCGGGGGCTGGAAGTTCAGCAGGTCGGGCCGGGCGGGTTCGTGACGGTGAGCGCGGCCCCGACGGCGTTCTGACCGGCCGGCGGCAAAGCCGCCGAGTCCGGTTGGCCAGAAAAGACAGGCAGAGCGTGGCGCAGCCACGCCGTCGGTCGTGTCGATTGCCGGGTTCCGTCAATCGCACGCCGGCCGGGCGTTCGGCGAGTCCGCGGTCCAGCGCTTCGCGCTGGCCGCGGCCGCCTACCGCCCTACCTCGTGATCTTGGGCTTCAACCCCCGCAGCTCCACAGGCTGCCCCACGTCCACGCAGTGCACCCCCTCCAGCGTCGGGGCCAGGTTCCAGTCGCGCACTTCCAGCGCCCTCGATGCATCACGCCGGCCGGCGGCGCGGTGCGCCTCCATCGTCGGGCGCGAGAATTCATAGCCCCGCGCCTTCCCGCTATAGGCCTTGTCGCGATAGACGATGTGGGCGATCTCGATCCGCTGTTCATAGGCGAATTCGCGCAAAATCGTCATCTGCTCGGGCGTGAACCCGGTCAGCTCGTCGGCCTTCTGTTCCAGCACATGGCGCATCACCATGCGCACCGGGGCCAGCGTCATCTCCAGGTTGGTGCCCAGCCGGGTGCGGCTGGAGTATCTTATATCCTGCGCCCGCGTCTCGGCATCCAGCATCGTCTGGGGCATCTCCCCTTCGGCCGGGAACAGGTCCACCTGGAAGATGTTCTTGTCCAGCTCGCTGGAAACGTCGAGCACATGCTGCAACGGCGCGTTGGAGGCGATGCCGCCGTCCCAGAACCAGTCGTCGCCGATCTTCACCGGCGGGAAGCCCGGCGGCAGCGCGCC
>JANPJJ010000207.1:0-28393 GCA_031425455.1 Sandaracinobacter sp.
GGGTGAACGGTGGGTGGTCCACGGGGATTATCCTACAGGATTCAGGGTTAAGTGATTGGTCCGGTTGGACATAGGATTGTTCCACGTGGAACAATTTCTGACCGGATTGGTATTTGGGCGGGTTGGGGAGCAAGCTGAGGCGCCGGGCCTTCGGCGAGTCGTGGATTTGTGCTGCGCACTAACCAACGCCGCATTCGGCCTGGTCGGGGAGACAGGATTCGAACCTGCGACCCTCTGCTCCCAAAGCAGATGCGCTACCAGGCTGCGCCACTCCCCGACGCAGGCGCCATAGCCGGGCACCTTGCCAGCGGCAAGCTTTACACTTCACGGCAATCTCTCTTGCCAGCCTGACAGCTTGGGTTCACCAACCGGGTGGTAAGCCGCACCAAATCAACGACAGGACGTTCAGCATGGCCCGCACTCTTTCGGCTCGATCCCTCCGGCTGGCGCTCGCCGTTTCCGGCCTTGCCCTGCTGTCCGCTTGCGCCACCCCGTTCGAGGCGCGGGTACAAAGCTTTCAGTCCATGCCGCCCTCGCAGGGGCAGACATTTGCAATCGTGCCCGCCGATCCGAAGCAGGCAGGAAGCCTGGAATTCCAGAGCTATGCCCAGCTCGTTTCGGTGCAGATGCAGCAGCAGGGCTTCCGCCCGGTGGCGGAGGGCCAATCGGCCGATCTGAACGTGGTGATGGATTTCGGCTCGGGGCCCGGGCGGGAGCGGATCGCGACTCGCCCCGGCACCATGAGCGCAGGCTTCGGTTCGCCCTGGGGGTGGTACGGCCGCGGCGGCTGGTATGGCCGGCACCCGATGTGGTGGGGCAGTTTCTACGACCCGTTCTGGGGCCCGGGCTGGAGCCAGCCGGAAGTCTACAGCTTCACGGTCTATCCCACGTTCGTGGAACTCGACATCGTGCGAACGTCGGACAAGACGCCGCTGTTCGAAGGCCGCGCCGAAACCACCACCCGGGTCAACGATCTGCCGAGCACCATGCCCAAGCTGGTGACGGCGCTGTTCACCGATTTCCCCGGCGATCCCGCCCGCAGCAAGGTCGTGCGCGTTCCCACCTCCTGAGGATGCGGTTCTGGACCGCGCCGGGATGGGCGGCTAGGGCTGCTTCATGGCACTGCAACGGCTCTGGCCTTTCCGCGATTCCGATGACGTAAAGGTGGCGCCGGCGCCCGGTGTCGGAACCCCCAGTCCGGCTTTCATTCTGCCGGGGCGCTGGTCCCAGCTGCCGCCGCCGCTGCGCCTGTTCCTGGTGATGATGGCGTTGCTGTTCGGCTGGTACGGCGTGGTCGGGACGATCCTCGCCGGTGTCGACGTCGATGTCGGCCTGCGCCCCGAACCCGAGCTGCTTCCGCCGGGCGGATCGGTCACGGCGGGAATGGCGGCTGCCCTCCTACGGGACCAGGTGCAGGACCGCGCCTTCACGCCCAACGACCCCATCTTCTATCCCACGGGCCTGGCCCGGCGAACGCCGGCGTTCCAGTCGCATCTGGTCACCACGACCTCCTCGGCAATATCCGAGCTCGCCCGGAACAGCGGTTCGGCCGAGCTAACGCTGGCGGCGACGTCGCTTGCGGTCCCGCCCGACAGCTGGTGGCTCCGCGCCGGATGGCCACCCGTCGGGCTCCCGGCAGAGCGCCACTACGGCCGCGCGATCGAGCAGCTGGCAGCCCATAACCGGGTTCGCGCTCAGGCGCTGCAGCCCGGCGAGCAGGCAAGGCGAGTGATGGACCCCGGCTCCCGCGCGGCGCTCGCAGCGCTGCTGACGGCGGTGGAGACCGCCGCGGCCCACGGCGATGCCGTGATCCGGGGCACGTCGGAAACGTCCCCCGCCGTGCAGTTCGCTTCGTCGCGGGGAACTGCCTATGCGGCGGCGCTGCTGATGCGGGGGCTCCGCGACGACAATGCGGCGGCGATCCGTAGCTCCGGCCGCGCCGCGCGCTGGGGCGAGGCGCTGGATGCGCTGGATGCCGCAGCCGAGCTCGATCCCATGTTCGTGCGGCAGGGCGACCTCGTCACCTCGGGCTACTCGCTGCTGATGGCCGGAAACGCCATGCGCGCCATTCTGGACGGCCCCACGGCCGAGGCGCTGTGACCGACGCCGCCGAGACCTTCCTCGTCGTCGTCGACGACACCGAGGAGTGCGCCAAGTCCGTCCGCTTCGCCGCGCTCCGGGCACAGCACACCGGCGCCCGCGTGACCCTGCTTCACGTGCTGAAGCCGACCCAGTTCCTGCAATGGGGCGGCGCCCAGCACGAAATCGAGGCCGAGGCCGAGCAGATCGGCCAGGCGCTGCTTTCCGCCAGGGCAGGGGAGGTGGAGGCACTCGCCGGGTTCCGTCCGGCGGTGCGACTGGTGAAGGGGCGGGCGAACGACGCCGTGCTGGAGGTGGTGACGAGCGATCGTTCGATCCGCGCGCTGGTGCTGGCGGCAGCGGCCAGGGGTCGCCCCGGCCCGCTGGTGGACTTCTTCTCCGGCGAGGCGGCAGGCACCTTGCCGTGCATGGTGATGATCGTGCCGGGCGGGATCGACGACGAGGCCCTGGACCGTTTGACCTGACCTGCACTTGATTGCACCCCGCCAAGCGGCCACATGGCAAGGCAAGGAGCCTGCCATGCTGATCGAAACCGAGCGCACCCCCAATCCTGCCACGTTGAAGTTCCTGCCGGGGCGCATGGTGGCGCCCGGCGACGGGGTGGATTTCGCCACTCCCGAGGCGGCCGAACGTTCCCCGCTGGCACATAATCTGTTCCGTCTTGGCGATGTGGAGCGGGTCTATTTCGGATCGGATTTCATCAGCGTGACCAAGGCCGAGGGCAGCGCCGACTGGGAAAGCCTGAAGCCCGAAGTGCTGGGGCTGATCCTGGATCATTACGCCAGCGGCAGCCCGCTGCTGACCGGCGAAGCGGCCGAGATCGAAACTCACGACGACCCGGAAGATGCCGATATCGTGGCCCAGATCCGCGACCTTCTGGAAACCAGGGTCCGCCCGGCGGTGGCCAGTGACGGCGGCGACATCGTCTATCGCGGATTCCAGAAGGGCGTCGTGTTCCTGCACATGCAGGGCAGCTGCGCCGGGTGCCCGTCGTCGACGGCAACGCTGAAGGGCGGGATCGAGAACCTGCTGCGCCACTATGTGCCCGAAGTCGTTGAAGTGCGCGCCGTCTGATGCCGGGCGATCCGCTCGGCGACATCGCGCTCGACCAGCTGTTCCGCGAGGCCCGCACCCAATATGATTGGGTACCGGAGCCGGTTCCGGAGGACCAGCTCCGATCGCTCTACGATCTGCTGAAGTTCGGCCCCACATCGGCCAACTGCCTCCCGGCCCGTTTCGTGTTTTGCACCAGCCCCGAAGCGAAGGAGAAGCTCGCCGACTGCGTATCGGCGGGCAATCACGCCAAGGTGCTGCAAGCCCCGGTCACGGTGGTGATGGGCATGGACCTGGATTTTGCCGAGCATCTACCCCGGCTGTTCCCGCACGACGATGCGAAAAGCTGGTTTGCGGACCCGCAGATGATCCGCGACACGGCGTTCCGCAATTCCAGCCTGCAAGGCGGGTGGCTGATCATGGCGGCGCGGGCGCTGGGGCTGGATGCCGGGCCGATGTCCGGGTTCGACAAGGCGAAGGTCGATGCCGCTTTCTGGGCCGGCACGAAGATCGAAACCAATTTCATCTGCTCGCTGGGAAAAGGCAGCGGACGGAAGATCTTTCCCCGGCTCCCGCGCTTCGATTTCGACGAGATCTGCCGGATCGCATGACGGCGCTTGTCGCCGGGCGAACCCTGGTTATTGCCACCGGCCATCATCTTTCGCTGGCGCTGATCGAGCCGGGCCTGGCTTTGGCCGAACATGAGGCGGCGATCGAGCGCGGCCATGCCGAGGCGCTGATGCCGGCGGTCGTCGGGCTGCTGGCGCCGTTCGGCGGGCGCGATGCCGGTTGCGAGCATGTCATCGTGGAGGTCGGACCGGGCAGTTTCACCGGGCTTCGGGTCGGGATTGCCGCAGCCCAGGCCCTGGCCCTGGCCTGGGGCTGCACGATTGATGGGGTGCGATCAACGCAGCTGGTGGCGGCCGATGCCCGCAGCCAGGGGATCGGAGGCCCGCTGGTGGTCGCGCTCGGCGCGCCGCGCGGGCAAATCTGGACCGAGTGTTTCGCGGCCGGAGGCCTCGACGGGGACAGCGACGTTGCAGCCGGCACGGCGGACGAGGCTCGCGCGTTGCTGGCAGCCCGGCCAGGAGCGACCATGGTCGGTACCGGCGCATCGCTCGCCGGCGGCACCGGCCCGGCACTGGCGCCGCGGGCTGCGGCAGTCCTGGGTCTTGCCGACTCCATGCTGGTGCGTGCAGAGCCGCTGTATGTCCGTGCCGGAGATACGACCGTCAGCACCTGAGCTGGAGGGGCTGCGCTGGAGCATCGAGGGCTTGGCCGGCGTGCCCGAGGCGGCGCTGATGGCGTTCAACGCGTTCGATCCGCATTTTCGCGAAGCCTGGACCGAAGCGCAGATGGCAGGACTGCTGTCGACTGCGTCGGCGTGGCTGGAGCTTGCGCGCCGCGACGGCGAGCCCGTTGCCTTCGCCTTGTGCCGACAGGCGCAGGAAGATGTCGAGTTGCTGCTCTGCGCGACCCGGCCGGGTTGGCGCCGGGCGGGCCTGGGGCGGGCGCTGGTGGAGCATGTGGCGGACAGCGCGCGCGCAAGGGGCGGTCACCGGCTGTTCCTGGAGGTGCGGGCCAGCAATGCGGCTGCCCTGGCGCTGTACCAGGCGTCGGGATTCAGTGTGCTGGGCCGACGGCCGGGCTATTACCGGACCGTGACGGGCGAAAGCATCGATGCCATCACGCTGGGGCGAGACCTTTGAACTGAACACTAGCCGCACACAATAGTGCGGCCTGCCTCAATAACGAGGGCGGGTTTTGCTTGCGGCTCTGCAAGCGCACTTGCTTCCCGACGTTCGAAGTGACAAGGCGGGCAAGTCCGCGTTGCAAGAAGGACAAGGTCGCAGTTGCGGAACAGCCCATGTAAGAAATGGGCAATGTCACAAAAGGGCGCCGTGGCCGCAATTCACGCAGGCATCGACCTGCACACAACCGCACAGAGGAAATCCGAATGAACGACCAGATCGAACATAATGACCTGATGGCGCTGACCGCGGACATCGTGTCGAGCCATGTGGCGAACAACAGCGTTGCCGTTAATGATCTGCCGCAGCTGATCCAGAATGTTTATGCGACGCTTTCCGGACTGTCGACGCCCAAGAAGGCGCCCGAACCGAAGCAGGAACCGGCCGTCGCCATCCGTTCGTCGATCAAGCCCGATTTCATCGTATGCCTGGAAGACGGCAAGAAGCTGAAGATGCTGAAACGGCACCTGATGACATCCTATGGCATGACGCCGGACGACTATCGCCAGAAGTGGGGCCTGCCCAACGACTATCCGATGGTGGCGCCCAACTATGCCGAAAGCCGGCGCCAGCTCGCGAAGTCGATCGGGCTCGGCACTACCCGGGGCAAGCCGCGCAAGAAGTAGCGGGCCCCCTTCCGGCAGCGACGTCGGCAGCGACGGGGGCGGCCCGGTTGGGCGGCCCCCCGCTGCTTGCCGAACCGGCCACCACGCTCTATCTGAAAGAAGAGCATCCGGGTTCGTGCCCGCGCTGCTGCAAGCGTGCCGGCTTGTCCGGTCTCAGGTGGGTTGATGCGGTGGGTTGATGCCGGGAACGATCGATATCGAGGCCTTGTGCCATGCCAAGGGCCTGCGCATCACCGAGCAGCGCCGGGTGATCGCCCGCGTCCTGTCGGACAGCCGGGATCATCCCGACGTCGAGGAGTTGCACCGCCGGGCGTCCGCGGTGGACAAGGGCATTTCGATCGCCACTGTGTACCGGACCGTGCGCCTGTTCGAAGAAGCGGGCATTCTGGAGCGGCACGATTTCCGCGACGGCCGGTCGCGCTATGAGCCGACCCCCGACGAGCACCATGATCATCTGATCAACATCGAATCGGGCGATGTGATCGAATTTCATGACGACAAGCTGGAACAGTTGCAGAATGAAATCGCCGACCGGCTTGGCTTCCGCCTGGTAGACCATCGGCTGGAGCTTTACGGTGTGCCGTTGAAGGGGCGAAGCTGACCCCTTGATGCCTTCCGTTCACTCCGCTTCTTCCCCCTGGCGGCCGAAAGCGGGCCGGCAGGCGCTGTCGCACGCGCCTTCCGAACGCCTGCCGGAACACCTGTCGGATCGTCCGTTTCAGCGGCTGGGACCGGTGAAGTCGGTTGCCGGCGCGCTGGTGGCGACCGGTGCGTTCCTGCCGCCGGCCTATGCCGCCCGCCTGATGGACCTGAAGGCGGCCGACGCCATGCCGCAATTGTGGCACCGCGCGGTCAGCCGATCGCTTGGCGTGCATGTCACGCTGTCGGGTGAACTGGCCAGCGGTTCCGTGCTCTATGTTTCCAACCACCTGTCTTGGCTGGATATTCCTGTACTGGGCAGCCGATTGAAGGGCGCTTTTGTCGCGAAGGCCGAAGTCGGCGAGATGGGGGTCGTCGGTTTTTTCGCCGATATGCAGGATACGATCTATGTGGAACGTGGCCGTCGCAGCCGCTCGGCCGCGCAGGCGAACGCGATCCATGATCGGCTCGCCGAAGGCGAGAATGTGATCCTGTTCCCGGAGGGCACCAGCAATGATGGCGTGCGGCTGCTGCCGTTCAAATCGACCTTGTTTTCGGTCCTGGAAGGGTCCGGCAGCGAGGCGTTTCGAATCCAGCCGGTGACGCTGGCCTATACGCATCTGAACGGGCTGCCGCTGACGCGGAACCGGCTGATCGAACTGGCCTGGATCGGCGACATGGAACTGGGGCCGCACGCGCTGGACTGCATGCGTCTGGGCCGGATCGATGCCGAGATCCGGTGCCACGATACCGTTCGCCTGAGCGACTTCGCCGACCGCAAGGCGCTGGCGCGGCACTGCGAAAGCGTCATCGGCGTCGGCTACCGCCAGCTGACGCGAGGCCGGGAATGATGCGGACCTTCTCGGTAAAGTCGTTCGGGTGCCAGATGAACGCCTATGATGCCGAACGCATGGCGGAGGCGCTGACGGCCGACGGGCTCACCGACGCCGGCGACGGCGCGGCCGACGTGATCGTCCTCAACACCTGCCATATTCGCGAAAAGGCGGCAGAAAAACTCTATTCGGAAGTTGGGCGGATCGCCTCGCGGGCGCGAAAGGGCGGCACTGCAAAGCCCGTCATCGCCGTGACCGGCTGTGTGGCGCAGGCGGAAGGCGGCGAAATCATGCGCCGCACATCTGCCGTGGACCTGGTGGTCGGGCCGCAGGCCTATCATCGGCTGCCGGATCTTCTGCGAGCGCAAGCCGCGGGCGAGGTGGGCCTGGTCGATCTCGACATGCCGACGATCCCCAAGTTCGACCGGCTGCCGGCGCGAACCCGGCGCGCGCCTTCGTCGTTCCTGACAGTGCAGGAGGGCTGCGACAAATTCTGCTCTTTCTGTGTCGTTCCCTACACGCGGGGCGGGGAAGCCTCGCGCCCGTTGCCGGCGATCCTGGAGGAGGCCGGGCGACTGGCCGAGGGCGGCGCGCGTGAGATCACTTTGCTGGGGCAAAATGTTAACGCGTGGCAGGATCCGACTGATTCGGAGAAGAAGTTCGGAGAGCTGCTTCATGCCGTGGCGGCGGTGCCGGGGGTCTCGCGGCTTCGTTACCTGACGAGCCATCCGCGGGATGTGACCGAGGCGATGATCCGTGCCCATGCCGATCTTCCCGAGCTGATGCCCTATCTGCATCTGCCCGTGCAGTCCGGGTCCGACCGGGTGCTGGCTGCGATGAACCGGAAGCATGACCGGTCCTTCTACCTCGGGCTGATCGGGCGTTTCCGCGCGGCCCGGCCCGATCTTGCCATCACATCGGACTTCATCGTCGGGTTCCCCGGTGAGACCGAGGCGGATTTCGCAGACACGCTCTCGCTGGTGGACGAGGTGGGCTATGCGCAGGCGTTCAGCTTCAAATATTCACCGCGGCTCGGAACCCCGGCCGCCGAACAGGCTTTGCAGATCGATGAAGCGGAGAAGGACGACCGGTTGCAGCGACTTCAGGCGCGGATCCTCGAAAACTCGCTGCGCTTCAACCAGGCTTCGGTCGGCCGCCAGTGCGATATCCTGATCGAACGGCGCGGCCGCCGCGACGGGCAGTGGATCGGGAAGTCGCCCTGGTTGCAGTCCGTCGTGGTCAGCGATCCTGCCCTGGCAGTCGGCGATATCTTGCCCGTTCATCTGGTGGCAGCGCACCCCAACAGCCTTGAAGGACAGCTTTTGCAGCATTCCCCCCCCAGCAGGACCCAGGCCCTATGGTGAAGCGCCCCTCCGAAGCCGGTGCCCGCAAGGACGAGGTCCCCGGGCGCGCGCGGCTGGAGCTGGATTTCGATCGGCCGGCACTGCTCGGCAGCCTGTTCGGGCAGTTCGACCAGAATCTGATCACGCTGGAAAATCGGCTCGGCGTCTATATTGCCGCGCGCGGCAATCGGGTAGCAGTGGAAGGCGAGCCGGCCGGGATTGCACGGGCGCGCGACGTGCTGACCGATCTATATGCCCGGCTGGAGCGCGGCCTGGCGGTGGATGCCGGCGATGTCGAGGCGGCGATCACCATGGCGTCGGACGCCTCGACCGAGGGCCTTACGGTGGAAGCCGGCGGTCCTCCGGCGATGATCCGGACGCGGCGCAAGACCATCGTGGCGCGGACGGCGGCGCAGGCGCAGTATATCCAGCATCTGGGCAAATCGGACGTGATTTTCGCGCTGGGGCCGGCGGGCACCGGCAAGACCTATCTGGCGGTGGCGCAGGCGGTCAGCCAGCTGGTCGCGGGTTCGGTGGATCGGCTGATCCTGTCGCGCCCGGCTGTCGAAGCGGGGGAGCGGCTGGGCTTCCTGCCGGGGGACATGAAGGAGAAGGTCGATCCCTATCTTCGCCCTTTGTACGATGCCTTGTACGATATGCTGCCGTCCGAGCAGGTGGAGCGACGCATCGCGTCGGGCGAGATCGAAATCGCGCCGCTGGCCTTCATGCGCGGGCGGACGCTGGCGCATGCCTTCGTGATCCTGGACGAAGCGCAGAACACCACGCCGTTGCAGATGAAGATGTTCCTGACCCGCTTCGGCGAGGGCAGCAGGATGGTAGTATGCGGCGATCCCAACCAGGTCGACCTGCCCGATCCGGGGAAAAGCGGGCTTGCCGATGCCGTGCTTCGGCTGGAGGGGCTGGAGGGGCTTGCAGTGCAGCGCTTCTCCTCGAAGGACGTGGTGCGGCACCCGATCGTCGGCAAGATCGTGGATGCCTATGAAGGGCCCGATGCCCTGCCGAGCCGGGGCGGAGGGCCCGATGCTCGACGTTGATTGCGACATCGTGGCCGGGGACTGGGACGAACGCACCGACTGGACCGGGCTGGCCGATCGCGCCGTGGCGGCAGCGCTGGCGGGTGCCGGGTTCGTGGCGCTGCTCGGGCCGGGCGACGGTCTGATCGAAGTCGCGGTGCGCTTGACCGACGACGAGGAAGTGCAGCGGTTGAACCGCGATTATCGCCAGAAGGACAAGCCGACCAACGTCCTGTCGTTTCCGATGCTGGCGGCGGCCGACGTTCCGATCGCGCTGGCACGCGCAGAGAGCGACATTCTGCTGGGGGATCTGGCGCTGGCGGCGGAAACGATTGCCGCCGAGGCGGGCGAAAAAGGCATTTCGGTGGCGGATCATGTGGCGCATCTGCTGATCCACGGCACGCTCCACCTGCTGGGCCATGACCATGCCGAAGATGCGTCGGCGGAAGCGATGGAGACCCTGGAAACGCGAATCCTGGCCGGGCTCGGAATCCCCGACCCCTATCTGGAAAGTGCAACGATGGACGCCGACCAATGAGCGACCCTTCCCCTAGAGGCGCGGACGGCGCTTAGCTCTGGCCCGCCGTCCGCGAGTTACTCCCTTTGTAGGGACCCCACACCTTTCGCGAGTCGAAAGAGGGAGCGATCGACGATCACCGCGACGAAGGCGCCGATCCTGACGACCTGGACCAGCATGAGCGCACCATGCTGCGCAACATGCTGCACCTGTCGGAACAGAAGGTCGGGAATATCGCGGTGCCCCGGTCTGACATTATCGCGATCGAGGAAGGCTGCGATTTCAAGACGATGGTGGCGCGGTTCCGCGAGGCCGGGCACAGCCGGCTGCCGCTGTATCGCAAGAGCCTGGATGAAGTCGTGGGCATGCTGCATGTGAAGGATGCTTATGCGGTGATCGCCGACCAGTTCGGCAGTGCGCCGGGCGAGGACACGCCGCTGCCGACTCCGGCGGAGCTGATGCGGCCGGTGCTTTTCGTGCCGCCGTCGATGCCGGTCGTGCAGCTGCTGACGGACATGCGGCGGACGCGCACCCATATGGCGATCGTGGTGGACGAATATGGCGGCACCGACGGCCTGGTCACGATCGAGGACATCGTGGAGGAGATCGTCGGCGATATCGAGGATGAGCATGACGACGAGGAAGTGTCGCTACTACAGCGGCGCGAGGATGGGAGCTATGAAGCCGACGCGCGTCTGGACCTGGACGATCTGGCGGAGGTGCTGGGCCTCAGCTTCATCGACAACGAGCTGGGCGACGAAGTGGATACGCTGGGGGGGCTGGCGGTCCTGCTGGCCGGGTGCGTGCCCGAAATGGGCGAGAAACTGCTGCACCGAAATGGCTGGGTTATCGAGATTGCGGCAAGTGACGGGCGGCGGGTGGAGAAGCTGCTGCTGCGACCGCCTGATAAGATCGAGCTTGCCCGGAAACATGATTAACCAATCCCTTATGTAAACAAAGTTGACATGCCAGCGTCAAGGTTCTGCATAAGTCATTGATAAGCGATGTCCCTCATAATTTGGCATAGAAATTGCTGATTTTTTGGTGACCGGTTCTTGGCGGTCCAGAGAGGGAGACCAGATATGAACACTCGCCTTGCACTTCTTGCGGCTGCTGCACTGATGGCGGCACCTGCATCGGCTACTGTCCTGATGATCGATTCCGGTTGGCAGGGCGACACGCTCTCCACCGCTGACTCGACAACCGATGCTTCGCCCTGGACGTTCTCGCTTGCAAGCGGAGGACATTTCAGCCTGACGGATTGCTGCAGAGCCGGTGACACCTACACCTTGAGCGGGGATATCAACGGCGTGTCCGTGGTTGGCGCCGGCGCCGCCGATGGCCGGGCGGATGGCAGCGTCTACGGCGACGCCTGGCTCAATGCATCGCTGGGCAAGTTCACGACTTATCTGGGCGCCGGCGACTATACCGTCACCATCAGCGGCGACGGGCTTGGCGGCATCCCCGCGGGCCTCGGCGTGCGTCTGGACAGCGCGGTGCCGGAACCCGCAACCTGGGCAATGATGATCGCGGGCTTCGGTCTCGTGGGCGCAGCGGTACGCCGCCGGGTTGCCATCGCGGCCTGATCAGAGCTGACTGGAAAGAGGCGAGGGCAGCGCGTTGCGCTGCTCTCGTTTCCACTTTTTCAGCTCAGCGCATGCCGTTTCATGGCGTGGCGCAGCTGATCGTAGCTGAGGCCGAGCAATTGGGCGGCACGGCGCTGGTTGTGGCGGCTTGTGGCGAGCGCCTGTTCCAGCAGCTTTCGTTCATAGAGCGCGACTGCACCGCGGAAATCCGCGGGGGCGGCTTCGTCGTTGGCGGGCTCACCGGGGGTCGCTGGTGCCGGGCCCGGCCCGGCCGGGTCGTGCTGCGCCCTCGCCGGTGCAGCTGAGGCGGCCCGTGCGGCGAAGGCTCCCTTCGGCCGCCAGGGGCTGTCGAACGGGTCGAGATCGAGGGCGCCGATCGCGCGCTCGGCTTCGCCCCAGCGATAGACCGAGCGCTCGACGGCGTTCTTCAGCTCGCGCACATTGCCGGGCCAGTCATGCGCTTCCAGATCCTCGATGATGCGCGCGCTGAACCCGGGAAACTGGCGCCAGCCAAGCTCGGACGCCATGCGCCGGCCGAAGAAATCGGCCAGCGGCCGGATGTCCTCGCGGCGGGCGCGCAGCGGGGGGAGGGTGATCACTTCGAACGACAGCCGGTCGAGCAGGTCGGCGCGGAAGCGGCCGGTTTCAGCGAGGCGCGGCAGATCCTCGTTGGTGGCGGCGACGACCCGAACATCGACCTGGATCATGCGGGTGCTGCCCAGCCGGGTCAGCTCGCCATATTCCACCACACGCAGCAGCCGTTCCTGCCCGGCGGCGGTCAGCATGCCGACTTCGTCCAGGAACAGGGTGCCGCCATCGGCATCCTCGAACCGGCCCGGGCGGGCCCTGACCGCGCCGGTGAAGGCGCCGGCTTCATAGCCGAACAGCTCGGCATCGAGCAGGCTTTCCGGGAGCGCCGCGCAGTTCAGGCTGACGAGCGGCTCCTCCCAACGCGGGGACAGACGGTGCAGCCGTTCGGCGATCATTTCCTTGCCGGTGCCGCGCTCCCCCACAACCAGGACCGGGCGGCTGAGCGCGGCGGCGGCGCTTGCGCGCTCGACCGCATCGAGAAACGGGCCGGATTGGCCGATCAGCTGGGTGGGTTTGTCCGCCATGGCGATCGCTTAGCGGAATCGGGAAGAACTGCCAATAGTTGGTGGGGATTTCACCAACTTCCGTGGTGAGCTTTCCTACCAGAGATACTCAAGTCGTTGAAGATATTGAGAAGTCGGCGCCGCGCAGAAGTTGGCATGGAAGCTGCATAACCGTTCATGTCAATCAAGACGAGGACGCCCCGATGGCCCGTATGATTTCAGATCTCGCAAAGCTCCCGCTGTTCGGGACGGTGGTGATGATGGCGGGCGGCCTTGCGCTGCTGGCTGCGTCGGAGCCGGTGCTGGCGGCGGATCTGCGGGCCCCGGCGTCGTCCGCGATCGATGATCTTTCTCACCTGCAATCCCCGTCTGCCACCAGTCCCGAAGAACGGTCCGTTCTTTGAGGCAGCCGGAGCCTGGCCCGGAGGATTTCCACCCCCCTCTCTCAGGATCTTCTTCCGGGCCCTCTTTTTTATCTGAACCTTTTTTGTCTGAACCGCGGTCGCAAACAGCTATAACGACCAGAACGATGCAGGAGCTTCACATGGGTATCTTCTCTCGCGCCCGGGACATCATCCAGGCCAATGTCAACGATCTTCTGGACCGCGCCGAGGATCCGGCGAAGACAATCCGTCTCGTCATCATGGAGATGGAGGAAACGCTGGTCGAGGTTCGCGCTTCGGCTGCCCGGACCATTGCCGACCAGAAGGAAATGCGCCGTACCATCATGAAGCTGGACGTGGCGCAGAACAATTGGTCGGAAAAGGCCGAACTTGCCCTGTCGAAGGACCGCGAGGATCTGGCCGGCGCCGCGCTGACCGAGAAGCAGAAGGTTGCCCAGACGGCCGCGATGCTGCGCCACGAGGTGGAAGCGCTGGACGAGCAGCTTCGAGCCCATGAGGACGATATCGGCAAGCTGGAGGCGAAGCTGCGCGAGGCCCGCTCGCGGCAGAACGCGCTGCTGGCCCGGCTGGAGACGGCGCAGAACCGCGCCCGGGTACGCGCCATGACCCGCGGGGCCCGTGTGGAGGAAGCCTTCTCGCGCTTCGAAGTGATGGAACGCCGGGTCGACATGGCCGAGGGCCGCGCCGAAGTCTACGATCTGGCGCCGATCCAGAAGAGCCTGGAGGAGGAGATCTCCGAGCTGAAGACGTCCGACGCGGTCGCGGCCGAGCTCGCCGAGCTGAAAGCCAAGATGCAGGCGCGGCATTGATAGCGGGGAGCTGAACCATGGACGAGACCATCCTTGTGCCGATCACGGCCGCCATCGTCATCGGCATTCTGTTCATCGGGCTGCCCTGGCTGATCCTGCACTACGTGACCAAGTGGAAGCAGGCCAGCACCATGACCATGGAAGACGAAAATCTGCTGGACGAACTGCATGACATCGCCCGCCGGCTCGACGACCGGGTGAACACGGTGGAGCGCATCATCGCGGCTGATCGGGACCTTCCGGCCCGTGTCACCGAGTTGCGCCCGCAACAGGCTTTGAGGAAGGAAATCTGACAATGGCACGCCGCACTGGATTCTATCTCGACAAGCGCAATGGCAGGTTCATGGGCGTTTGTGCCGGGATCGCAGACTACACCGGGTTCGATGTCCTGTGGGTTCGCGTTGGAACCGTCATAGCAACGCTGTTCGGCTTTCCCTTTCCGCTGATTGCCTATCTGATCATCGGCTGGGTGGCGGATGCCAAGCCCGGAATGCTCTATGCCAATGAGGACGCCGATCCCGAGGACCGGCAATTCTGGCAGAAGACCCGCGCGGCGCCCGGGCGGACGATCCGCGAAGTCCGCTCCAGCTTTCGCGATGTCGACCGCCGGCTGCGCGATATCGAGCTGCAATACACCAGCCCGCAGCACAAGCTGGCGCGCGAGATCGACGACCTGGGCCGCGGCTGACGCGGCCCGACAGGGGATAGCAAGATGGACGGACTTTACGCGCTGATACCGATCCTCGCACTTTCGATCCCGATCGTGGCGATCGTGGCGGCGAACCTGAGGAAGATGCAGGAGCGCAAGCTGACCTTCCTGGAGCGGCAATCGGCCGACATGGGAACGGCAGCGGGCGCCAGGATCGAGCGGCTGGAAGCCCGGATCGAGGTGCTGGAGCGGATCGCGACCGACAAGCGGCTGCGGCTGGCCGATGAAATCGAACGATTGGGGAATTGACATGAGCATCGTCGACATCTTCACCAATCCCGCCGTTGTGGTCGTTGCGCTTGCCGCGATCGGCGGTTGGGTTTTCACCAGTTGGTTCCGCATGAAACACGGCTATCCGCTTGAAGGCACTTGGGGTCAGGCGCTGAAACCCGTTCACAACAGCGAGACTCTGGAACGAATAAAACTTCTCACATCAGAGAATGCGCAGCTTTCCGCTGAACTGGGCTCGCTGAAGGATCGGGTACAGGTGCTGGAACGGATCGCGACCGACGGCGGCAATCGCCTGAGTCATGAGATCGAGAATCTGCGCCACTAGTCCGGACCAGAATAAGGAGTGTGAGATGGGTTTCTGGGAAGCAGTCGTCCTGATCGTTGCGATCACGGTGATCGGCAAGGTGATGAGCGGGGGGCGCTGGAACAAGGAAGCGCGGCGCTGGGAGCGCAACTCGCCCGACAATCCCTATGTGCGGCAGGGAATGATCGACGACGCGCCGCAGCTGCGGAAGGAAATCGCCCGGCTGAACGAGCGCATTGCGACCCTGGAGAAGATTGCGGTAGATCCGTCGCGCCAGCTGTCTGACGAGATCGACCGGCTGCGCGACCGGCCCCCGCCGGCGCGGAGCATGGCGCCGCGGGGCGACGACAACAGGCCGCCGAGTTGATCCGGAGCTGATCTGGCGGGCGGAAGGGCGCGGTGCTTGCCCCGCGCCCTGCCGCCCCCTATTCCCCTGTCGATGCTGCCGTCGTTCCACGAGATCGAAGCCGATTGGGAAGCTGCCCTCGACTGGGATGAGCGCTATGCGGCCCTTATCGCGCTGGGTCGGCAGCTGCCGCCGATGGAAGCCGCGCTGAAGACCGCGGCGACCCGGGTGCCGGGCTGTTCGGCGAATGTGTGGGTTTACCCCGTCGGCGAGGCAGGTCGGTTGCAGTTTTTCGCCGACAGCGATGCAGCGATCACCAAGGGAATCGTCGCGCTGGTGGTGGCCATGGCGCAGGACAAGACCCCGGCCGATGTGCTTGAAACAGATTTCGCCGCCGCGATCGACCGGCTGGGGCTTCGGCAGCATCTGTCGTCGAACCGGACGCAAGGGTTGCCGAATATGATCGCACGGGTGCGCGAAGCCGCAACGCGGCTTGCGGCATGACAAATGCAGAAGGCGCCGACGAGAAGCGCGTGCTGGACGATGCGGGGCGCATGCAGCGTTTCGTCGACCGTTTCATGTCGGCCGTGCCGCACCTGCAGGCGCTGGGGATCGGCTATGTGGCGAGCGGCAGCAACTGGGCCGAGCTGCAGATGCCCTACGCGCCGCAGCTTGTGGCCTATCCCGACAGCGGGGTGATCGCATCCGGCGCGATCTTCTCGCTGATGGATTCGGCGGCGGGTTTTTCGGTGTTCGTGACCATGGGCCGGTTCGAGCCGCATGCGACGCTGGATCTAAGGTGCGACTATCTCCGGCCGGCAACCCCGGGCGAGACGGTGTTCGGCCGGGCCGAGTGCTACAAGATGACCAGGCGTGTGGCGTTCGTGCGCGGTATTGCCCATGACGGCGACCCCGAGCACCCAATTGCGAATGTGGCGGGCACCTTCATGCTGACCGGATCGGCATGAGCGGCGGGGGCGGGGCCATGCCCCCCTATGCGCAGATGCTGGGGCTGGTGCGGGAGGGCCGACGGCTCAGCATGCCGTTCGGGCCGCATCTGATCGGCTCGCCCGGCCGGCTGCACGGCGGCTCGGTGGCGGGGCTGATGGAGATCGCCGCCAACCTGGCGGTGCGGGAAGCCGTGAGGGATGCCGGTGACGATGCCGACGCGATGCTGAAGCCGGTGAATGTGACCGTGGATTACCTGCGCGAGGGCGCCATGGAAGACACGCATGCGGAAGCGTTCATCATGCGGGTGGGCCGCCGGGTGGCGAATGTGCGGGTGGAAGCCTGGCAAGGCGATCGCGGGCGGCTGATCGCGGCTGCGCGCCTCAATCTGCTGATCGTGCGCGATTCTGCCGAACCGCAGCCACCGCCGGCGGCACGGAGTCGCTGAACAGGCCATCGATACCGGTGGCCAGAAAGGCCCGGATTTCGGCTTCGGCATCACCACGCCCGATCGGGCTGCCGCCGGCGCGCATCGGGGACGGCAGGAAATGATTCTCCGGCCGGAACGTCCAGACATGGACGGCGAGGCCGGCCTTTTGCGCATCCCGGACCAGCGCGGTGGGAGCGGCGAGCGCGCCTGATGGGGCTCGCGGGATGACCATCGACTTTTCGACCCCGATCCCGTCGGCATAAGCCGCGATGGCTTTCAGGCCGTCGGGGCTTGCCATCTGCGAATAGGGCAGGGCCGGGGCGTCGGCAGGGGCACCGCTTTCCGCCATTAACTGAACCAGCCTAAGTCTTGTTAACTTCCTTGTTAACTTCAGATTACCAATTTCAAAGCTCTGTATGAAAACAGCATCTTCTCTGCCTTCCATACCATTAGCTTTCAGTGCATCAAGGAGCCGGGCTTCCAGTGGCAGCCCGATGCTGCGGAAATAGCTGGGATGCTTGGTTTCGGGGTAGAGACCGATCGTTCGGCCGCGTTTCGCGCCCTCGGCCCGGGCCAGCGCGATGATCTCCTCAAAAGTCGGGATCGGCTCCTGCCCGTCGAATGCCGTGTTCCCCGGCCGCAGCTGCGGCAGTCGTTCGCGTGTGCGCAGGGTCTTCAGCTCGGCAAGGGTGAAATCCTCGGTGAACCAGCCCGTCGCTTGCCGGCCGTCGATCACCTTGGTGGTGCGCCGGTCGGCGAACTCCGGCCGGCGGCTCACATCGGTCGTCTCGCTGATCTCGTTTTCGTGGCGCGCCACCAGATGGCCGTCTTTCGTCGGCACCAGGTCGGGCTCGATGAAGTCGGCGCCCTGCTCGATCGCCAGCCGATAGGCGGCAAGGGTGTGTTCGGGCCGGTCTGCGGAGGCGCCCCGGTGCGCGATGACGATCGGGGCATGTTGCCGCTCGGGTGGGGAGGAAGGGCTAGCCATGGCCGACTGTGCCGCGACCAGCAGCAGGGTGGCCACCCCTTTTCCCATCAGAGATCCTTTCGCAGCGTGATGAACCACTGCCTCGGCGGGGCGGCGAGCAGCGTCTGGTTGTCGCCGCTGTTGCCGAACCCGTTCGAGCCGATGGTCGAGACATAGCGTTTGTCGAGCAGGTTCGTCACGCTGCCCTGGATTGCGAAGCCGTCAAGGAAATTGCCCATGTCGGCAAAGCGCCAGCCGAGCGAGGCGTCGAGCACCGCGCGGCCCGGAACCGACCGATCGTTGGTGTAGGTGAAATAGCGGCGCGACATATAGTTGAGCCCGATACGGCCGAACGGGCCCGACGCGGCATCATAGGCGAGTTCGGCCTTCGCCAGATGCTCGGGCGTGTCGGTGACGCGCTTGCCCCGGATCGCCGCCAGAACGGTGCCGCTGCTGTTCACGACATCGTCCCGATAGGTTGCATCGGTGTAGCTGTAGCTGGCGAACAGCGACAGCGGCCCGGTGATTCGCCAGGCCGCCCCCGCTTCGAACCCGATGGATCGGACCGATCCGACATTCTGCAGCACGACCGGGTTGCCGACGATGCCTGCGCCCGATGTAATCCCCAGCAGCCGATCGGAGAAATCGACATAATAGCCCGCAACGACCCCCCGGACCGGGCCGAAGCCGAACCGCCAGCCGGCTTCGAACGTCTTTGAGGTCTCCGGACGGATGCTGCCGCGGATCGCATCGAACCCGGCCTGGGTGGTGGAGAACGGGCCGGCGGTTGCCGAGGAGGTGAAAGCGCGGCGGTTTTCGGTGTAGCTGGCGAACAGCTCGTTTTCGTCGCTCAGCCGATAGACCAGGCCGGCCTGCGGCAGGAACCAGTCCGACGACTGAATGCTGCCTTCGGCCGGGGATCTGCCGGGAACCTGCCGCCGGGAGCCGTTGCGGATGCTGTTGCCCTTGAATCCGGCGGTCAATGTGAAGTTCTCGCCCAGCTCGATCCGGTCCTGCAGATAGACCTGCAGCGTCTCGGTGTTGAAGTCGAAGGCCCATTGCGTGAAGAACGGGTCGGACTGGAAGCTGAGGGAGTCGCGCGATGGCGCGTCGGCATCTGCCAGGCCGTAGAAGCGCCTGGCCTGGGTGAAATCATTGTTCTCGACCCAGAAACCGGCTGACATTTCGTGCCGGCCCAATTTCCACGAGCTATCAAAAACAATTCCGAAGCGATTGATTTCATATTCGGTTGTGCGGATCGAAATCGGCGCACCGCCCGGGGTCGCAACATAGGGGGTATACCACAGGCCCTGCCCCTCGTTGAAGTGGTAATAGGGTTTCAGCGAGATGCTGAGGTTGCCAGCGATGTTCGCCTTCAGATCGGCGCCGGCAAGCCAGTCTCGGCGCAGGCCGGAAGCGTCGTAGTAGCTGTCGTCGACGGATCGGATCGGGGCCGGAAACAAGGTACCGCCGGCCTGGTAGATCTCGGCCACGACAACGGCCTGCGCCCAATTCGGAGCGAAATTGTCCCAATCATAGCCGAGCCGCTCGATCATCTCGAGCGAAAGGTCCTGGTAATCATTCTCGCGGCGGTCGGAGAAATTGACGAAGCCGGTGAGGCTGACGTCGTCGGCGAGGTCGGCGACCGCCTTGAAATTGACCTGGTGCTGGCGCTGCTCGCCGTCGCCCTTCCACTTGCCGGCGTTCAGATAGGCGTAGGAAAGCGACGCGCGCAGCGGCCCGACCTGGCCACTGTCGAGGCGGCCATAGACGCGGAACGTATCCGACGAGCCGTAGGTGCCGTTGGCGGCGATGCCCAGCTGCTCGGCGGGATCGCGCGACACGAACTCGATCGTACCGCCCAGATTGGACGCGCTGGCGGTGGTGATCGATCCGGCGCCCTGGCTGACCCTGGTGACGGCGATATTGTCCGAGATGATCGCCCGGCTGATGTGAAGCCCGTTGTTGTTGCCATAGCTCATGTCGCCGAGCGGCAGGCCATCCAGCGTGAAGCCGAGCTGATTCTGGTTGAAGCCGCGAAGCGAGATCCGGGTCGACCATTCATAGGCGCCGAACGGGTCGGCCGACTGGAAGTTCACGCCGGGCAGCTTTTCGATCGCGCGAAACGGGCTGGTGCCCGGCGGCAGGAGCTTGATGTCGGCCTCGGCGACTTCGTTTACCTGCCGGGTCTCGCCGCGGCCGAACACGACAATGGTCTCGACATCGTCTGCGGCGCCGCCGTCGGTTGAGGGCGCCTGCTGTGCCAGCAGCGGGGCGGCGAGCAGCGAGCCGCCGGCGAGAAGAAGGATACGGAACGACCTGATCTGGACTGCCATGAAAACCCCCGAAAACGATGCGAAGTCGGCACCGAGCGGGCGTCTGACAGCCGCAGGTTGCACGGCTGCGGCGAACGGGTTTCAGATTTGCGGCGGTCTCGTGAAGCTGTCGTGTCGGTTGCTCAGCTGGCCGGCTTGCCCATTTCGACGATGGTGCGGGCGCTCTGCGAGAACTTCTTGCCGTCCTCGTCGTCGGTCAGGCGTGCGGAGCTGTCTTCCGGCACGGCAATGCCGCGCCGGGCGGCCGGCCGCTCCCCGATGGCGCGGTGCCAGCGGGTGAGATTCTCGAACGGCTCCGGGTCAACCCCCGACCATCGCGCGGTGCGGGTCCAGCACCAATTGGCGATGTCGGCAATCGAATAATCATCTGCAAGCCATTCATTTCGCGCAAGATGCTTGTCCAGCACGCCGAACAGGCGCCGCACTTCGCCGTGGTAGCGGTCGATCGCTGGCTGGATGCGTTCGGGGAAATAGCGGAAGAACACATTCGCCTGGCCCATCATCGGCCCGATGCCCCCCATCTGGAACATCAGCCACTGGATCACACGGCTGCGTCCCCTGGCATCCGCGGGGAGCAGAAAGCCCGATTTTTCTGCAAGATAGATCAGGATCGCGCCGGATTCGAACACGGCGAAACCGTCGTCCACGATCACCGGAATGCGGCCGTTGGGGTTCATTGCGAGGAACTCGGGCGTTTTCTGCTCTCCCTTCATCAGGTCGACGGCATGAACCCGGTAGGGCAGGCTCATCTCCTCGAGCGCGACCGAGACCTTGTAGCCGTTCGGGGTGGGCGACGTGTAGAGCTGGATCATGCGGTGCTTTCCGGCGGTTGCGGGCGGAGACTGCACCGCGCTCCGCCGGTTGGAAAGCGCGCAATTGCGCCAGCTCTGCGACTACCGCGCCGGGTGAAAATGGGCGTAGACCGCTTCTGCGGTCGCGCGATTGATCCCGGGCGCCTTCAGCAGGTCGTCCAGGGCGGCGCCTTTCACGGCGCGGGCCGTGCCGAAATGCATCAGCAGGGCTTTTTTGCGTGCCGGGCCGATGCCGGGCACCTCGTCCAGCGTCGAGACGGTCATCGCCTTGCCGCGTTTCTGCCGGTGCGCGCCGATCGCGAAGCGGTGGGCCTCGTCCCGCAGGCGCTGCAGAAAGAACAGCAGCGGGTCGTTGGACGGCAGGGTGAGGTCACGACCGTCGGGCAGGTGGAAGGTCTCGCGACCGGCGTTGCGGTCGGGCCCCTTGGAAATGCCGACCAGCGGCACATCCTCCACGCCGAGCTCCGCCAGTGCCGCCAGCGCGGCCGAAACCTGGCCCTTGCCGCCGTCGATCAGAAGCAGGTCGGGCCATTGGGCGTCTTCAGTGGCCTCGCTGTTCTCGCTTTCGGCCAGCAGCCTGGCGAAACGGCGGGTCAGCATGGCCTTCATCATCGCGAAGTCGTCGCCACCGGCAAGTGGCGCCGCTTGGCCGGGCAGCGTCGCACCGGCCTTCATGTTGAATTTGCGATACTGCGACTTCAGGAAGCCGTCCCGGCCGGCCACGACCATTGCGCCGAGTGCGTTTGTGCCCTGGACATGGCTGTTATCGTAGATCTCGATGCGTTCGGGAAGCGAAGGCAGCGCGAACAGGTCCGCCAGGGCCTGGAGATTGCGCGCCTGGGTTGTTGACTCGGCAAGCCGCCGGTCGATTGCATCGCGCGCATTGCGGCTTGCAGCCTCGACCAGCCGTTTCAGATGGCCGCGCTGCGGCACCCGAAGCTCAACACGGTGGCCCGCGCGGGTGCTCAGGGCCTCGGCGATCAGGTCGGACTCGGCCAGGTCCCGATCGAGCAGAAGGGTGCGCGCCGGCGCCAGATCGACATAGAATTGACCCAGGAAGGCCGTGAGGATCTCTGATTCCTCCACATCTGCAACATGGGAGGGGAATACAGCGCGATGGCCCCAATTCTGGCCACCACGTATGAAGAATATCTGTAGACAGGCGATCCCGTTGCGGGTGGCGACAGCGATCACGTCGGCGTCGACTGCGTCGGTTTCAGCATTGATCGCCTGGGCGCCCTGGATTGCGGTTAACGCCTTTAACCTATCTCGTAAAACAGCTGCAAGTTCATAGTCTTGCGATACGGAAGCTTCATTCATTTTTAAGCCGAGCTTCTTCTGCACCTGCTGACTGCGACCCGACAGGAAGGCCTGCGCATCTGCCACGAGTTCGGCATAGCCCGGCCGATCGATCCGCCCGGTGCAGGGGGCTGCGCAGCGCCGGATCTGGTGCAGCAAGCAGGGACGGCTGCGGTTCGCCATGAAACTATCGCTGCACGACCTTAACAGAAATAGTTTCTGTAGCGCATTAAGGGTTGTGTTAACCGATCCGGCTGACGCAAAAGGACCAAAATACAGTGTGTTCGGCCGCCTTGCTCCACGATGTTTCGAAAGCCTCGGAAAATCATGGGCCTGGTTCAGGGCGATAAAAGGGAAGCTCTTGTCGTCGCGCAGCAGCACATTATAGGGTGGCCGGAAGCGCTTGATGAGTTGCGCTTCCAGCAGCAGGGCTTCCGCCTCCGACCGTGTGACCACCACCGTCATACCCCGTGTCTGCGCCACCATCCGCTGGAGGCGCCGGGGCAGGCGTGAAACCTGGGTGTAGCTGGTCACCCGGGCGCGCAGCGATTTCGCCTTGCCGACATAGAGCACCTGGTCGTTGGCATCGCACATGCGGTAGACGCCTGGCTGCGGCCCCAGCGTCTTCAACGTGTTGCGGATCGCCTCCACCCCCAGCTCGAGATCGGGCCGGCTGCCCTTCATCGTATAGGTCGCGGCATCTTCTGAAAAGCGATCCGGGCTGTTCGGCAGCTGGTTGGGTGGGGGGAGGTCAGGGCCGGGCATGAGCCCGTGGATATGGGAGCGGCGGGGGCGAGGCAACAGAGTGGTCTGGAGTGGCGGAGGCGCAATGGTCTCCCGACCGCCGGCTGTGCGCTATCCCCGCAGCAGCGTCACGCTCATCCGGCGGTTGCGGGGGTCGTACGGGTTTTCACGGAACTGCGGGTCGGTGTCGGCCACGCCTTCCAGACGGGCGAAGCGGTCTGCCGGCACCCCCGCGCTGGCCAGCGCCTGCCGGGTCGCTTCGGCCCGCGCGGAGGAAAGCGACCAGTTGTTGGTGGGCTGCCCGGGGCGCCGCACCGAAAAGGGGCTGGCGTCGGTATGCCCGCGGATCGCGAGCTTGTTGGGCGTGCCGTCGATCACGTCCGCCACCACAGACAGCAGCTTCAGCGCGCGCGGATCCATGGCCGCTGTTCCGCTGGTGAACATCGAATAGCCCGCTTTGTCGATCAGCTCGATTCGCAGGCCTTCCTTGGTCTCGCTGAAGCGGATCTGCCCCTGCATCGATTTCAGCCCGGGGTCTCGTTCCATTCGTTTGCGGATTTCGCTTTCCACCTTTCGCAACTGGCCTTCGTCGGCCGCGGCCGGCGCGCGGGCGCCATTCGCGGTCTGGAACGGGGCGGTCGCCATCGCCCCGGCGCGGCGGGCGTGGGGCGCGTTGCCGTCGGGCTCCTCGATGGAGCGGCCGCTCAGCACCCCGTTGGAGCCGCCCGAGTTGGTCGATTCCATCAATGTCGGCGCGAAATAGTCGGCGATGCCCTTGCGTTGGTCTTCGTTCGTGGCGCCCAGCAGCCACATCAGCAGGAAGAAGGCCATCATCGCGGTGACGAAATCGGCATAGGCCACCTTCCAGGCGCCGCCATGATGGCCGCCGTGCCCCTTGGCTTTCACCTTCTTGATCAGGATCTCAGGTTCGGGGAGCGGGCTCATTGCGTTCATGTCTGTGCTCTTCTCATTTGCCTCGCACGCCTTCGAACACTTCGGTGAAGGCTGGCTGGTTCGCCGGGCTGATCGCCGTGCGCGCGGTCTCCAGCACGATCGGCTGGGGCTGGTTGCGCAGGGATGCCAGGATGACGCGGCGCACCACCTGATAGATTTCGGCGTCGGCTTCGATGATGGCCTTCAGCCGGGCCGCCATCGGGCTCACCATGCCATAGGCCAGCAGCACGCCGAGGAAAGTGCCGACCAGGGCCGAGCCGATCATCGCGCCAAGCACCGCAGGCGGCTGATCGATCGAGCCCATGGTTTTCACGACCCCCAGCACGGCGGCGACGATGCCCAGCGCGGGCAGGGCATCGCCGAGCGACTGCAGCTGCTCGGCCGGCTTCATCGCGTCGTGATGGTGGGTGTCGATCGCGGTTTCCAGCACATCCTCGATCGCGACCGAGCTGACGGTTCCGGTGGATACCACCAGCAGCCGAAGCGTATCGGATACGAGGTGAACGAAGAAATGGTCTGCCAGAAGCGCGGGATACTCGCCCCACAGCGACGATGATTTCGGATCTTCGACATGCGGCTCGACGGCGACGGCGCCTTCGGCCTTCAACAGGCGCATCAACTTCACCGTCAGGAAAATCGCCGACAGATAATCCTGCTTCCTGAAGCGCGGGCCTTTCACGATCCGGCCGAAGCCGCCGCCCAGCTGCTTCAATGTCTTCATGTCATTGGAGACGATCAGCGCGCCGATGGCGGCCCCCCCGATGATCAGCATTTCATGGGGCAGGGCGTGCATCACCGGCCCCAGATCGCCGCCGGTCAAGGCAAAGCCGCCGAACACCATCACCAGCAGCACGATGACTCCGACGATGGCCATCATGCTGGGGGTGGCTCCTGATCTGGTGGGTGGCTGGGTCGGAAAGCTTCCTGCTGGGTAACGGGGAATCGGGGGTAGGTTTTAGCGTCTGGAGCGAGTCTGGACCTGATTGCATCAGATCGGCCGCTCCAGGTTTTTTGTTTTCCGCATGGGTTTCCGATGCTGGCGATTCCGCCAGATCGGAACATGCTTTAGGGTCAGGACCCTACCCTAAGCGATCGAACAGGCTGCCGTCGTAGACCCGGGTGAAGCTGCCCTGCGCCGCCGACAACGAGAGTTTCAGCGCCTCGAGTTCCGCAATCGCGGCGGTCAGGTCGAGACCGGTGACGGCGGCCAGCGCCTCGGCCGTATCGAGCCGGGCATCGGCGATGCGATTTCCTTCGGTCTCCAGCCGGGCCAGCCCGGCGCCGACCTTGGCCTGCCCCAGCACCAGGCGATTATAGCCCGTTTCCAGCCCCTCCAGCACGGCTGCCAGCGCGGGAGTGCGAAGCTCGGCGTCGGGCTCGGCAAGGGCCTCTTCCAGCGCCCGCAGCTGGGCGAAGGTGCCGGTCAGCGCGTCGCCGAACAGCTCGGGCCCGCGCGGCGGCGCCCCGGTGCCGATGCCCGCAGCCTCGGCACCGGGGCCTTGCGAGAAGCCCCTCCACTGCACGGCGCCGGCCGCGTCGGCGACATAGGGCGGGGTCGCGTTGCGACTGCCCCCGAACAGGTAGCGGCCGGATTCGTCGCGGGCGTTGGCGCTGTCCAGCAGCTGCGCGCGAAGCACCTGCACCTCGCGCGCGATGACCTTACGGTCGTCGGCCGAGATCGTGCCGTTTGCGGCCGTGAGCGTGAGTTCGCGTGCGCGCAGCAGCGCATCGTTGGCGCTCTCGATCGCCGTCTCGGACAGGGAGAGCCGGCTTGTGGCGCGTTCCAGGCTGCGCTGGTCCGCCAGCAGCCGGCTGTCCAGCCGGCTCAGCATGGCGGCTCGGTTGGCGCCCGACGGATCCTCTGCCGGCTCGGTGAATTTCTCGCCGCTGGCGATCTGCTTGTCGATCCGCGCGATACGGTCCTCGATCCGGTTCATGCGTTCGGCCTGCACCGGGATCGGACTGCGGCTGTTCACCATCACAGGGCTGGGCATGCGGCGCTCCTCAGGCAGTGGCGCTGACGATGGCGTCGAAAATCTCGCGCGCGGTCTGGATGATGCGGCTATTGGCCTGGAACGCCTGCTGCAGGCGCAGCATCTCGGTCGCTTCGGTGTTGAGATCCACGCCCGAGGCCTGGGTCAGCGCCTCTGCGGCCGTATCACGATTGCCGCGCGCGATGTCGCCCCGGGTGCGGGTTTCCGCCAGCGGAACCGAAATGCGGGTGACGATGAGGTCCTGCGCCTCGCCCAGCGTGCCGGCGGCCCCGCCGGTGTCCCGGAGCGCAAGCAGCGCGATCGCATTGCCGTTGCCGCCGTCGAATGAGCCGGTTCGGGCGATCGCGAAGCTGTCGCCTTCCGCCGGGGTGCCTTCGATCCGGACGGTGAAGCCGTCGCCGGCCAGCCAGTCCCCGGGGGCGCCTGTGGCGAGGATGGTGCCGACGCCGTCGCTGAGCTGGAGGCCGCCGCCGGGCAGGGCCGACACTGTGAACGGCGCAATGGCCGGTGGCACCGACGCGACTCCGAGCCGGACACCGGCGGTGGCGTCGCCCAGGTTGGCGGGAGCGGCATCGGCAAGCCAGCGCGCGGCGACCGCCACGTCGGCGGGTGCCAGCGGACGGAGCCCGATCCCTGCCGCGCCCGTGCCGACTTTCACGCGGAACAGGTCGCCATTGTCGGCGCTGCCGCCCGAAACATCGACTGTCACGCCGTCGAGCACCAGCGGAAGCGGGCCGGTCACGCTGGCCGAGGCATCGTCGCGCGCGAGCGTCCAGTCGGTGCCGTCGAAGCCGAGGGTGAGGGGGCCGGGCGACGCGCCATCCGCCAGTTCGGCACCGATGCGCGCCGTGCCGCCATTGGCGCGGGCCGGCGTGACGACGGGTTTCAGCGTGGAGAACAGGTCTCCGCCGTCAAGGCCGTTAAGGTCCACGCCGTCGCGGTGCACCCGGTTCATGTCGTCGGTCACTCGATCGGCCAGGCTGTCGAGCTGGGTTCGCGCCTGGGTGATGAAGGTTCGCGCCGAGGACAGGCCGGCGAGTGTCCCCCCGGCCAGGGTCGCGGCTTCGTCGGCGCCTTTCGGGCCGATGCGAAGGGTCAGCCCGGCGCCCGACGGCACGACCCGCGCCGAACTGGCGGTCTGCCCGTCCACCAGCAAGGGGCCGCCGGCGTCGGGGATGCGAACGCTGGCCTGGCCGCGCCCGTCGATCCGGACCTCGAAGCTGACGATGGTGGAAAGCCGGGCCAGGATACGGTCGCGCTCGTCCGCCAGCACCACGCTAGCACTGCTGCCGACGGTGGCGCGGCGGAGCTGGGCGTTGACGGCGGCAAGGCCCTGGCTGAGGCCGTTCAGCGTTCGGACCTCGGTATCGGCCTCCAGCATCATGTCGCCTTCGACCCGCTCCAGATCGGCGGCCGTTCGGTTGAACCGGTCTGCGAGCATCTCCGTTTTGGCGAGGAAGGTCTGGCGGACTGCGGGGTTGGTGGGATCGTTGGCGAGGTCGGACAGGCTGCCAAACAGCTCCGCGATCGGCTTGTCGAGCGCATTGGCCCCGGTGAGCGCCGATTGCACGCTGCCCAGCCAGCGGTCGAGGCTGTCGAGCGCGTTGACCTGGCCTTCGGCGCGGCGAACCGTATCGACCTTCAGCAGATCGATGGCGCGTTTGATCCCCGTCAGCCGGACGCCGTTACCGCCGACCGGGTCGAGCTCCAGAGGGGGCTGCCCGCCCTCCACGATGGCGGGCGACAAGGTGGAGGTTCGGCGCACATGCCCGGGGGTTCCGGCGTTGGCGACATTGTCTGCGACGACTTCGAGCGCGCGGGCGTAGGCGCGGACGCCGGAATTGGCGATCGCCAGGATATCGCTCATCGGCGGGTCTCCAGCATCCGGGCGACGCCGAGCGGGCTGGCAGCGGCAAGATCGGCGGCCAGCCGCCGGTCTGCCATGGCGCGCCAGTCGGCCTCCGGCCCGGAAGGGCGGGGGTTCGCGCTTGCCAGCAGCTTTTCCAGCAGCAGTGCCTCGAAATCCTGTCCGGCCTTGCGTAGTGCTGTGGTGCCAACCGAAGGGCTTCCAGCAATAGGTTGAATAGAAACGGGCATTAGATCACCACCAGCTCGGCACGAAGCGCGCCGGCTTCCTTCAGGGCCTCGAGGATAGCGACGAGGTCGCCGGGTGCTGCCCCGAGAGCGTTAACAGCGTTAACGATATCGCTTAACCTGACCCCGGGCGCGAACATGGCCATCCGGGCCTGGCTTTCGCGAGCCTCGACGGTCGATCGCGGGGTAACGGCGGTGTCGCCCCGGCGGGCAAAGGGGGCGGGCTGCGAGACCTGGATGTCCTCGGTCACGGTGACCGACAGATTGCCGTGTGCGACGGCGGCGGGAAGGATGAGCACATTGCCGCCGATCACGATCGTGCCGGTTCGGGCGTTCACCACCACCCGGGCCGGCGGCGAAGCCACATCGACCAGCAGGGCTTCGAGCCGCGCGGCGAGCGCGACCCGGGCGGACGTCGGGCCCGGCGCATCGATCC
>JANPJJ010000208.1:0-16720 GCA_031425455.1 Sandaracinobacter sp.
GGGTTCCGGGTGGAGATGATCGACTATAACGCGGGCGAGCAGGCCGGCATCAAGTCGGCGACGATGCTGCTGAAGGGCGAGGGCGCCTATGGCTGGGCCAAGACCGAGAGCGGCGTGCACCGGCTGGTGCGGATCAGCCCCTATGACAGCTCGGCGCGGCGGCACACCAGTTTTGCGAGTGTGTGGGTCTATCCCGAGATCGACGATTCGATCGAGATCGAGATCAAGGAGAGCGACTGCCGGATCGACACCTATCGGGCGTCTGGCGCGGGCGGGCAGCATATCAACACGACCGATTCGGCGGTGCGGATCACCCATATTCCCTCGGGCATCGTGGTCGCCTGCCAGACCGAGCGGTCGCAGCACAAGAACAAGGCGACCGCCTGGAAGATGCTGCGCGCCCGGCTGTACGAGGCCGAGCTGCAGCGCCGCGAGGCGGAGGCGATGGCGGTGAACGCCACCAAGTCCGACATCGGCTGGGGGCATCAGATCCGCAGTTACGTGCTGCAACCCTATCAGTTGGTAAAGGACCTGCGCACCGGTACCACCAGCACCGATCCGCAGACCGTGCTGGACGGCGCGCTGGACCCGTTCATGGCGGCCGCGCTGAGCCAGCGGGTGACGGGCGAGAAGGCCGAGATCGACGATGTCGACTAAATGCAGAACTGGCGAAGATGGCGACTGACCCAATTTCTCCCCTCCCTCCCAGGGAGGGGTCGGGGGTGGGGCCGACCCAATCCCAGGACTACACCCGCCGCGTCGAAGCCGTCCTGTTCGCCGCCGCCGAGCCCCTCACCCCCGCCGATATCCGCACCTACGCCGGTGAAGGCGATCTGGGTGCCGCGCTCGAAACCCTCTGCGCCGATTATACCTCTCGCGGGATCAACCTCGTCCAGCGCGGCGGCCGCTGGCTGTTCCAGACCGCGCCCGACTGCGCCGGCGTGCTGGAGCGCGCCCGCGACGTGCCGAAGAAGCTGGGCCGCGCCGCCCTGGAGACGCTTGCGATCATCGCCTATCATGAGCCGGTCACGCGCGCCGACATCGAGGAAATCCGCGGCGTGGCGACCGCGCGCGGCACGCTGGACATATTGATGGAGGCGGGCTTCGTCCGCCCCGCCGGCCGCCGCGAAACGCCCGGCCGGCCGATGCAATATGCAACGACTCCGGCCTTCCTGGCCCATTTCGGGCTGGAAACCCGGCGCGACCTCCCCGGGATCGCCGAACTGAAGGCAGCAGGCCTGTTGGACCCGCTCCCGGAAGATCCTCCTCCGCTGGCGGGGGAGGGGAACCATGCGGAGCATGGTGCAGGGGGACGCGCCGACGCCGCACTGGCGCCCACATCCCCGAGCGACTAGATAGACGCGAACCGAATCACGCCGCGCGCCGGCGACCGTTCAGGAGCAAAGATCATGGGCAGCATGAGCATCTGGCACTGGGTCATCGTCGCCCTCATCGTGATGCTGTTGTTCGGCAAGGGCCGGATTTCGGAAATGATGGGCGACCTCGCCAAGGGCATAAAGTCGTTCAAGAAGGGCCTGAACGAGGAAGACGGGATCGCAACGCCCCAGGCCCCGCCGGCGCAGGTCACGCAGCAGCAGGCCGCACCCCAGCCCAGCGTCGCACCCGACCAGGCGCCGCGCTGACCGCGCCCGCCTGACGGCCCGGAAGGCAGCCCCACATGTTCGAGATCGGCGGGACCGAGCTCCTCCTCATCGCGATCGTGGCGCTGCTGGTGATCGGCCCGAAGGAGCTGCCGAACGCGCTGCGCCAGGTTGGCAAGTTCACCGGCAAGGCGCGCGCGATGACCCGCCACCTCCGCTCCGGCTTCGACGAAATGATGCGCCAGGCCGAGATAGAGGAGATGGAGAAGCAGTGGCAGGACCATAACCGCAAGATCATGGAGTCCACGCCCCAGGATTCCCCGCTGCAAGGGGAGGCGACCCGCCGCGAAGCGGCGGCGGGAGGGGTGTCCGACATCGACGACGTTGAACCCTTCTCCCCAGTCGACCCCATGGCGCCCCCCGCGCCGCAGCCCCAGCCATGAACGACATCGACGACAGCAAGGCGCCGCTGCTCGATCACCTGATCGAGCTGCGCTCGCGCCTGCTCTGGTCGGTGCTGGCCATCGTCGTCGCCTTCGTCATCTGCTTCGCCTTCGCGCGCGATATCTTCACCATCCTGGTGCGCCCGCTGGCCGACGCCGGGCAGGACCGCGTCATCTTCACGCAGATTTTCGAGGCCTTCTTCGTGCAGGTGCGGGTCGGCTTCTTCGGCGCCCTGATGCTGAGCTTCCCGATCGTCGCCACCCAGATGTGGCGCTTCGTGGCGCCGGGCCTGTACCGGCAGGAAAAGAATGCGCTGGCCCCCTTCCTGATGGTGACACCGGTGCTGTTCACAATCGGCGCCTGCTTCGCCTATTATGTCGCGATCCCGACGGCACTCGTGTTCCTGCTCGGTTTCCAGGGCGACCTGGGAACCACCGGGATCACCCAGGAGGCGCTGCCGTCGGTGGGCAATTATCTCAGCTTCATCATGCAGTTCCTGTTCGCCTTCGGGCTGGCGTTCCTGCTGCCGGTGCTGATCATGCTCTTGAACCGCGCCGGCATCGTCAGCCGGGCCCAGCTGGTGGGGTTCCGGCGCTATTTCATCGTCGCGGCGTTCGTCATCGCGGCGGTCTTCACCCCGCCCGATGTCGTCTCGCAGCTGCTGCTCGCGATCCCCTTGGTGATCCTCTACGAGATCAGCCTCGTTGCCATCTGGTTCACCGAGCGGCGCCGCAAGACCATAGCCGACCCCGTCCCCGCCCTCACCGATCAGACGCCGCAGACTTCCCAAGGCACCAAGCCGGCGGAATGACCCGAAAGACACTTTCATGCCCCTCATCCTCACCCGCCCCGATCTCCTGCGCGGCGCCAACCTGATCGCCGGGCGCTGGATCCAGGCCGGCGCGAATGGCATTCCCGTCACCAACCCCGCCACCGGCGAGACGCTGGCGCGTGTTCCGACGCTGGGCCGCGCCGAAGCAGCCGAGGCGATCGCCGCCGCCGCCGACGCCATGCCCGCCTGGGCCGGCCTGACCGCGAAAGCACGCAGCATCGTCCTGCGCCGCTGGTTCGATGCGATCCTGGCGAACCAGGCCGACCTCGCCGCCATCATGACCGCCGAGCAGGGCAAGCCGCTGGCCGAATCGAAGGGCGAAATCGCCTATGCGGCGAGCTTCATCGAGTGGTTCGCCGAAGAGGGGAAGCGCGCCTATGGCGATGTGATCCCGCCGCACGCGGTGGACCGTCGCATCCTGGTGCTGAAGCAGCCGATCGGCGTGGCGGCGGCGATCACGCCCTGGAACTTCCCGGCCGCGATGATCACGCGCAAGGCCGGCCCCGCGCTGGCGGCCGGATGCCCGATGATCGTGAAGCCGGCGACCGCCACGCCGCTGTCGGCGATCGCGCTCGCCATCCTCGCGGTGGAGGCGGGGCTCGACCCGCGTCTGTTGTCGGTCATCACCGGCAGCGCCTCGGCAATCGCGGCCGAGTTCACGTCGAATCCCGTCGTGCGCAAGCTGAGCTTCACCGGTTCGACCGAGATCGGCAAGGAACTCTACGCGCGTGCCGCGCAGAATGTGCAGAAGATCAGCCTGGAGCTGGGCGGCAACGCGCCCTTCATCGTGCTGGACGATGCCGACCTCGACGCCGCTGTCGAGGGCGCCATCGCGTCGAAATTCCGCAACGCCGGGCAGACCTGCGTGTGCGCCAACCGCATCTATGCGCAGGCCGCCATCCACGACGCGTTCGTCACCCGGCTGACCGCCCGGATCGAGGCGATGAAGATCGGCGACGGCGCCGAGCCCGGCACCGACATCGGGCCGATGATCGACATGGGCGCGGTGGAAAAGACCGAGGAGCATATCGCCGACGCGCTGGCCAAGGGCGCGACGCTGGTGACCGGGGGGCAGCGCCGATCTTTCGCGCAGTTGGCAGGCGGCACCTTCTTCGAGCCGACGCTGGTGACCGGCGTGACCGCCGACATGGCGGTCGCCACCGAGGAAACGTTCGGCCCGCTGGCCCCGGTGTTTCGGTTCGAAACCGACGCGCAAGTGATCGCCGCCGCCAATGCGACCCGCTTCGGCCTGGCGGCCTATTTCTACGGCCAGAATCTCTCCCGCGTGTTTCGTCTCGCCGAGGCGCTCGAATATGGCATGGTCGGGATCAACACCGGCATCATCAGCACCGAAGTCGCGCCGTTCGGCGGGGTGAAGGAATCCGGCATTGGCCGCGAGGGCAGCCGCTATGGCCTGGACGAGTATATGGAGACAAAATATCTCTGCATCGGGGTTTGAACGGGAACCTGGGCACGGGGGCGGGCGTTGAGGGCAGGACAGCCCGCAAGCCGAAGGAACCGTCGATGTCAGCGCCCGAATCGCTCGAAGATATCTATGCCGATGAACTGAAGGACCTCTGGTCCGCCAACGACCAGATGCTCCGCGTCCTGAAAAAGATCGCGCCCAAGGCGGGAGAGCCGAAACTGAAGGGCATGCTGGAAAAGTCGATGGAGGGCATTTCCCGGCATACCGAAGTGGTGAAGGAATTGCTGACGGATCAGGGCGAGAAGACCGGCAAGGAACATTGCAAGGGCATGGAAGGCCTGGTCGACGAGGCCAAGACCCATGTCCTGGAGGAAGGGCCGAAGGACCCGGAGCTGCGCGATGTCCTCATCATTGCGCAGTATCAGCGCATGACGCACTACGGGATCGCCGGCTTCGGCACCGCGGCTGCCTATGCCAAGGCGCTCGGCCTGGAGGCGCATGTGAAGAAGCTGGACCAGGCCACGAAGGAAATCTACGGCGGCGACGAGTATGGCACGCTGCTGGCCGAGCGAACCGTCAATCTGAAGGCTGCCGACTAGGACGGGTAGGCCGGAACGATCAGAGCCGTTCGTCGACGAACGGCTCGATCTTCGCGTTGTTCGCCGACAGCCGGGTGTTGGACACCATGATCGGCGCGCTCATCGCATCGCGCAGCTCGGCCGACAGGCTGTAGGGGCCTTCCAGCGCGTAGGCCGGCAGCCCGATCAGCCGGAACGCGCCGGTCACGATCTCCAGCAGCAGTTCCGAGCCTGCCACCTTCAGCCGGTTGATCCGCGCCGCGCCGCCGAAGTCCAGCGCGGCGGCGCCGCTGCGCGCGCTGTTGGCATTCTCGTCGGCGATGGCGTCGCGGATCATCGCGTTCAGCTGGTGGTGCCGGTCTGCCAGGCGCGTGAGGTCGTGGCGGACCACCTGTCCTACCTCGCTCTCCTCGGGCACGGCGGCGGCGACATAGGCTTTGGCCTTGGCGATGCTGCGGGCGGCCAGCCCGCTCCACAGGGCGGCCCAGAAGATATGGATGGCGGGCGTCATCGTCTGCCGCGCGATCACCGGATAGGTCGGGCCGAACACCGCCTCGGGGCCGAACCGGGCGCGGATCCGGTAAGACCGGTTCAGGATGCCGCGCATGCCCAGAAACCCGGACTCTCGGCCGGGCTCGAATTCGATGTCCGCTGCCTCCGCCAGCACCAGCACCTGCCTTGGCTTGCCTCTGGGCCCCGCCTGCATCGCGCTCACCAGCACGGCGCCGGCATGGTCGACGTAGGAGATGTTGGGCGTTTCCTTGACGATCAGCAGCCTGTCGCCGTCTGCCTCCACGGTGCAGATCGAACCGAAGATGTTCCCGCCCACGCCCTTTTCCGACGTGCCGCTGGCGATCAGGATCTGGTCCCGCACCATCCGGGCCTGGAAATCGGCGAACAGCGGATTGTCGGCAGCGTGGCGCACCACCGTCAGCGCCTGCGACATGTGCATTGCATAGATCAGCCCGACCGAGCCCGAGCCGCGCGCCAGCTCGAACGCGATCCGCGCCGTGTCGCCGACGCCGAGCCCCGGCCCGCCGCACACCGGCGGCACCCCGACCGACAGCAGCCCGGCGGCGCGCACGGCCGCCAGCATGCGGTCGGAATGGGCCTTCTCGCCATCGGGGGAAGGCGGATCGGCAGCCGCCGCCTCGCCGATCGCGCGGGCTGCCGCCAGAAAATCGGGCTCAGCCATGCCGGTTCCTATACATCGACGAAGAAGGCCTTCGCCACCAGCCGCACCGCATCGGACAGCGGCGCCCGGTTGTGCAGCATGGTGAAGGCGCCGCCCAGCGCGACGTAGCCGATGGTGAGACCCCGCCCGGCAATCGCGCCGGCGCCGGTTTTCATGAAGACCCAGCGCCGCTTCTGGGCCATCCGCCCCCACGCCATCAGCACCGCCAGGCCCACCCCGTGCCACAGGCCCCAGACCAGCCAATTGGGCTGGATCGAGTGCCACATGCCCATCACCAGGAAGGTCATCACGACCGCCCAATAGGGATTCCGCGTCAGCCCGATCATTCCCATATAGACATAGGCACGGCACCAGTTGGCGAGCGTCATGTGCCAGCGCTGCCACCAGCCCTGCAGGTTGGTTGCCACGAACGGGAAGTTGAAATTCTCCATGATGGTCAGCCCGAACAGCCGCGACGTGCCGATCGCGATGTCGGAATAGGCCGAGAAATCCAGGTAAACCAGCAGCAGCGTGAGCAGCAGCACGGCCCAGACAATGCCGGTGTCCACCTCGGCCAGGCGCGGCAGCATCGCCAGCACCCCGCCGCCCGACACCTGCTGGATCATCATCAGCACCAGTGTGCCGCCGACGAACTTCTTCACCAGCCCCTGTGCGATGCGGAGTGCGCCTTCGGCCAGGAATGCCGGGGCAAACGCAGGCGCGCGGTTGACCAGATAATGTTCGAACCGCTCGATCGGGCCGGCGGTGAAGATCGGCGCCAGGAACAGCCAGGCGATGAAATCGTCCGGGCCGTGCGGCGGAAACGTGCGACGCCGCATTTCGATCGCATAGTGCAGCAGCTTGAAGCAGAAATAGCTGATGCCGAGCGGGATCATCAGCTCCAGGCCGACCGTCTGCCCGGCCAGCATCCGGCCGAGTGCAGGCAGATATTTCTCCCACAGGAAATAGCCGAGCACGAGCCAGACCGGCAAGGTGGACCGCGCCGCCCGGGCCATCGGGCCGTCGCCGGCGATGCGGTTCGCACCGAACACCAGCGTCGACAGCCCCAGCATCACCAGCGTATCGAGGAACGAATAGCTCAGGATCAGCCCCAGGCTGACCACTCCCAGCAGCACGGCACGCCAGCGCACCGGCGCCAGCCAGTAGGCCGGAACGGTCAGCGCCAGCACCACCCACCAGAGCCCGGAGTTGATCATGGCGGGCTCAGAAGCCCTGATAGGTGAACGGG
Source organism: Sandaracinobacter sp. (assembly GCA_031425455.1). Taxonomy (GTDB): domain Bacteria; phylum Pseudomonadota; class Alphaproteobacteria; order Sphingomonadales; family Sphingomonadaceae; genus Sandaracinobacteroides. Next base: position 7,305 of record JANPJJ010000208.1, read on the forward strand.
GCGACGCCGTCGGCCAGCGACAGCAGTTGCAGGATCGCCGGAACCAGCAGCCCGCCCACCACGAGGCCCTGCAAGATCGCCCCCGAGCGCCGGGCCCGGGCGGGGTCGACCGGCCGGTCCTGCGGCGGAGGAGTCGGCGCGTTCATGGCCGTCCCTGCAGCGCGGCCACTTGCTGCGCCAGCGCGCTCTGCAACGCCGCCTGCGGCAGGCCGCGCCGCACATGCAGCGGGTCGTGGAAATCCGTCGCGGAGAGCCCCGCTTCGTCCGCCAGCCGCCAATAGGGCAGGCCGACGCCGGCGACGAACCGGTCGAACCGCGCCTGCTGCTGCGCAGCCACCTCGGCGGCTCCGATCTCGGCAGCGTAGCCGGGCCGCATCGTTTCCTCGAAAAAGACCAGCCGTGCCGAAGGAATGGCTTCGATCCGCGCTGCCAGCCGGGCCAGAAGCGCGAGATAGCTGTCTGCGTTGGCAACGCCCGAATAGATCTGCGCCCGGATCGCCGCCTGGCGGCCGCCGGCGGGATCGGCCGGGTCGAGCTCGTCGAAATAATCGACCCGGGCGAGGGCCGGCCGTTGCAGCGCCAGTCGGCCGAGCGCAACCATGCCCTTCTCCACGAGGAACGGGTGGATATCGAGCGCATGGATGCCGGTGCGCGGGCGCGGTGTCAGCCCCGCGTCGCGCAGCTCCGCATCGGCCCAGGCGGAGCGCAGGCCCAGCCGGTCGCGGTATCGCCGATCGGCCAGCCGCTCGGCCGACCAGCCCATGCGCTGCACCTGAAAGCCGATCGCGATCAGCGTCGGGACCCGTGCTTCCCCGGCCGAGCGCAGCGCCGTTTCGGCAAGCGTTACCTGGTCGATCGGGCTTTGCAGCGGAGTCGCGAGCACATGAACGCGCCAGTCCGAGCCGGTCGTCAACTTCAGCTGGCGCGCCAGCCCGGACCCGTCGCCCAGCATCTGCGCGGTCGACGACGTGCCGAGCACCACCAGCCGAGGCGTCGCTGCAGGGGATGGGGCCGCAGGAGATGGGGCCGCAGGAGACAAGGCGAGCTGCAGCGCCTCGCGGGTGACGAAAGCCTCGGAATCGATCGCAGACCGGGCGATATGGGCGCCCGGGGCTCCGGCGATCCCCTGCTCGGAGAATTGCCACAGCAACAGTAGCGCCGTTGCCGCAAAGGCGACGCACATCGCCAGGAAGGCCGGCACCGACGGCCGGGTCAGCCCGGCGACGAAGCCGTCCAGCTGCTGGCGCCAGGCCCGCACCGGCCGCTTCTGGACGGCAACCCGCGCCATCAGCCCGCCACCAGCTGAGCCAACCCGGCATAATCCACCTTGCCGCCCGGAAGTCGCGGCAGCCTCGGCACCAGCCGCCAGTCGCGCGGCTGCATCCAGGGGCTCATGGTCTGCCTCGCGTGCAGCTTCAGCGGCTTCAGCGCCGCCGGGTCCTCGGGCGCGACCACCGCCACAATCATCTGCCCCAGCGTGTGGTGCGGGCGCGCCACCACCGCAGCCTCGGCCACCAGCCCGCTTGACAGGATCAGCGCCTCTACTTCGTCCGGGCTCACGCGAACCCCCATCGATTTCAGCTGTCGGTCGCGCCGCCCCACCAAATGCAGCAGCCCGTCGCTGTCTTTCCAGCCGAGATCGCCGGTGAAGACGGCGTAGGGCGGCTCGATCCCGCGATGCGGCCACAAGGGATCCGGGCGCCGCACCTCAGCGGTCCGCACCGGGTCGCCCCAATAGCCCAGGAACACGCCGGCACCGCGATGCACCACTTCGCCTTCCTCACCCGGCGCGGCGACGCAGCCGTCCTCGCGCAGCACGGCAAGATCGACCCCCTCGATGCCCAGGCCGACCGAACCGGAATGCGACCGGGCGAGCGCCGCCGGCAGCGACGCCGAGCGATAGGTTTCGGTGAGGCCGTAGTTGAGCGAGATATCGGCATCGGGAAAGGCGCCGAGCATCGCCTGGAACACCGCGTCGGGAATTCGCGAGCCGGTGCTGGTGACCAGCCGGATCGACGACAGGTCGGTCGCGTGCACTGGCGCCACCCCGGCAAACAGGTCGGCGAACAGCGCCGGCACCCCTGCCAGCACAGTCGGCCGGTGGCGCTCGATCGCCTCGCACAGCGCAAGTCCGCCCGGTGCCGCCGGCAGCACCAGGGTCGTGCCGCCAAGCAAAACAGACAGCAGCTGGCCCCAGCCATAATCGAACGCAAACGGCACCGGGCAGACCAACCGGTCGTCGGCGCGGTAGCCCATGTGCCGCCCAATCCGGCCAACACTGTCCACCAGCGTGTGCGCCGACTGCGCAACGCCTTTCGGAAGGCCGGTCGATCCCGAGGTGAACAGGATGGACGCCGGATCGTCTTGCGTCTGGCCCGCCGAATCCCTCACGACGGATGCCGGCACTTCGGGCGTTCGCAGCGCAATCGTCTCGCAGGCGTCGATCTCGACTGCGCCCAGCAGCAGCCGGGCCTGGGTGACTGCAACCGCATGCGCCAGGTGCGACGCCGGGGCGTCGGCATGGACCAAAGTCGGGATGCCGCCCCGCGCCCAGATGCCGAGCACGGCCGCCGCAAAGTCCGGCCCGTTGGGCGCCGACAGGATTACGCGCTCGCCCGGCTCGATGGCCAGCCGCGCCGCCCAGCGCAGGCCGCCGTCCATAAGGTCCGCAAACGACAGGGTCAGATCGCCCTGCACGATCGCGGGCGCATTTCCGCGCGCACCGGCGATCCGGCGGGCCATCTGGAAGCAATGCGCCGACATGGCCGTCAGCCTCCGGCCCGGGCCTGCGCCGTCAGATGCTTTGCGAAGATGAACTGGCGGATGCTGTCGGCGCGGCTGCTGGGCCTGGGTAGTTTCGGCAGCGGGGTGCCGAGCCGCTCCATCACCGGCGCCAGCACCGGCAGCGCCCGCGCCGCGGTGCCCAGCGGAATGCGCTTCCTCCAGCTGTTGCTGCGCGAGGCCTCCACCTGGCCCGTTTCGTGGATGCGAAAATCCCCCAGCCCGATCCGCGCCTCGCTGCCGAAGGCGGCTGCGAGCGCCGCTTCGAGGTCGGGCTCCACGCCCATGAAGGCGGTCAACGCGCCAAGCGTCGCCGCCGGGTCGGCAACCAGATCCTCGTAGCGCAGCAGGTGGCAGCTCTCGGGGCGCCGCTCGGCAAAGTCGAGCAGCCGGGACGTCGCCTCGGCCCAGGCGTGCGCTGCTGCGATATGGGGGTTGCCGTGGATCGCCGCATAGGGCCGCAGCTCGGGCAGCATCGCCCCCATCGCGGCATTCAGATCCTGCACCGAGGCGATCACGTCCAGCGGGTGCCGCACCATGCAGATGAAGCGCATGTGCCCGGCGAGCAGCGGCTCCAGCTGCTCCAGATAGAAGATGTCAGTGCCGGTCTTCTCCACCCACAGCGGCTTGTCGCCCGCCATCCGGCGGTGGTGCGCGAAGATCATCTCGCGCAGCGGCGCATAGACCTCCTCCTCCTCGATCCCCGAAAAGGCGAGGCCCGAGAGCACGCCGATCGGCGGCCCGTCGACATCGCGCGCTTCGGCGAGAAACCGCCCGGCCGCCGACAGCAGATGGGTTTCGGGCGGCGAGCTCACCATCGGCATCGTATCGAGCAGCCGCGACAACAGGGTCGTGCCCGAGCGCGGAAAGCCCAGGATCGCGAAGCGCCGCTCCGCTTCGGCAGCGTTGGTGGCCCCCTCCGGCGCGGTCATGCCGCGCCCTCGCGGCGCTGCGGCTCGGCCGGAACCGGGCGCGCGGCCACCGGCAGCCCGCCGCTGATGTCTCGCAGGGCCCCGTTCACGATGGCGACTTCCCGTGCTTCGGGGTGGCTGATGAAGCGGGTGGGGCTGGCGCTGAGCCCATAGGCGCCCAGCCCGGCGATGGCGATCATATCGCCCACGCGAAGCGCGGGCAGCTCGGCGTTGCTCGCCAGCCGGTCGATGGTGGTGCAGAGCGGACCTGCGAGCGTGAACTTGCCTACCGGACCGGCAGGGTTCGACAGGTTGGCGATGCGCCAGTTGCGCCGGATCACCGAACCCATCATGCCCCAGGCGGCGAGACTGCTGTTGAAGCCCGCATCCAGCATCCGGAGCTCGACTCCGCGGCTGGTCTTTTCAGCGACCACGCTCGCCAGCAGCCACCCGGCCTCGCCCACCAGCCAGCGCCCCATTTCCAGCGTGCAGGTCGCGGCGGCAAAGCCCGGCTCCGCCTTCAGAGCAGCCATCATCGGCAGCACGGCGGCAGCGACCGCCTCCACGTCGAGCGACCTGTCGTCAGGCGTGTAGGGCACCCCGAAGCCCGAGCCGAAGATCAGGCGCAAGGGGTCGATGCCCGTCGCCGCCCGCGCCCGGCGCATCAGGTCGATCATGATCTCGAAATTCTCGACGATGGCCGCCGCGTCCAGGCAGTTGCTGCCGGAATAGACGTGGAAGCCGATCAGCTCGAGCCCGGGCAGGGCCGCGATCGCCGGCAGTTCAGAGCCGATCGCCTCCTCGTCGATCCCGAACTGGCTGGCCGAGCCGCCCATCGAGGCCCCCATGCGGCGCGGCATCCTGAGCGGGTTCAGCCGCACCAGCACCGGCTGCCGGCGCCCGAGCCGCTGTGCCGCCCGGCTCGCCAGGACGGCTTCCGCGGGCGATTCCAGCACCAGCTCGCCGATGCCGAGCTCGACGGCGCGGTCGATCTCCTCCGGGCGTTTTGCCGGGCCGGAAAAGCTGATGTGCGACGCCGCCATGCCCGCCGCGAGCGACTGTTCCACCTCGGCGATGGACGAAGCGTCGAAGCCGTCCGCAAGGCCGCGAACCAGCCGCATCAGTTCGAGATTGGGGTTGGATTTCACGGCATAGCTGACGCCGAACGCGTGGCCGAACAGCCGGTCGAGCTCGCGGAACCGGGCCGCCACGGCGCCGAAATCATAGACATAGAGCGGTGTTCCGAACCGCGCCGCCGCTCTCAGCAGCAGGTCCCTGTGCGCCGCCTCCACGGAAACGGGCTCTGCCATTACGCCGCCATCCGTTCACAGAAGGCCAGCATCTTCTCGACGCTGTCCAGATTGTCGAGATTTACGTCGGCGGGGTTGATCCGGAAGCCGCCCTCCCGCTCCAGGAACAGAATCAGCGACACCAGGGCGAAGCTGTCCACCGCGCCGGTGCTGAACAACGGGTCAGCCGAATCGAGGCCATCGACCTCAAGCCCGAGGTCGGTCTCCAGAAACTCGAAAATCGCATCTTCGCTGACCAAGAAGGTGCCCCCCTAACGTTCCGGGCGTACACCCCGGGAGAGTCGGCAAGCACGCACCGATCGAGAGGGCCTTAACAGACAATCCGCGATCGACGAACCTGTTCCATTGCAAAAGCTTGTATCGCTGTGCGGACACTTGCCGGTAGTTCGCTCCCGTCGCATGCTGGGCACATGCCGGACCGCCTGCTGATGATCTACAATGCCGACAGCGGCTTGGCCAATGCGGCGCTGGATTCGCTGCACAAGCTGTTCAGCCCCGGCACCTATGCCTGCCGCCTGTGCGACCTGACCCATGGGCTTGCCCGAATGAAGGCTGAGTGGCGCACCACGATCGAAGCACTGCCGCTGCCGGTCGCGTTCCTGCACCGCGATGAGTTCCACGCCGCCCGGCCGGGGGACCCGACGCCGCTTCCCGCCATCTTGCGCGAAACCGCCGCCGGGCTGGAGACGCTGGTGTCGGCGGCGGACTTCGCGCGGATCGACACGCTGGAGGCGCTGCAGGCGCTGCTGGCTGGCCGCCTTCGATGAACCCCCTTTCGCTTCGCCGTCAGGCGTAGCTCACGACCTCATATTCGATCCCGTCCGGATCGAAGAAGTAGAAGCGCCGGCCGGGCTCGTAGTTGCCGTGGCTGAAGGGAGTGAGGCCGGCCGCGACGACCCTGGCCTCGGTGGCGTCCAGATCGTCCACCTCGATGCCCAGATGGTTCAGCGGCTGGCCTTTGAGAAACCCGCCGAACTCACCCGGCCCGTCTCCCCTGGCGTACAGCGCGACATAATTGCTCTCGTTGCCGACATGGATGGTCCAGCCGCCCAGCTGCGCCGGCCCGCGCCAGCGCTCGCGCCAGCCGAACAGCGCCTCCAGCAGCAGGGCCATACGCTCCGGGTCGCTGACGCTGAGGTTGACATGCTCGATTCGGGGGGAAGCCATCGCAAAGTCCTTTCAAAGGGGCGCTAGCCGCCCCGGCTTCCCTTCCATCGAACCTCAAGCTAAGTTGAGGTCAAGTATTTTTTTTCGAGGCTCTCCATGGCGGTATCCACCCTCCTCACGATCGGCGATCTCGCCCGCCGCACCGGGCTTTCGGTCTCGGCAATCCGCTTCTACGAGGCGCGCGGCCTGGTCGACCCGGTGCGGACCTCGGGCAACCAGCGCCGCTTCCTGCGGGCGGATATCCGCCGCCTGAGCTTCGCCATGATCGCACAGCAGCTCGGGTTGAGCCTGGCCGAAGTCACCGCCGAACTCGCAACCCTTCCCGGCACCTCACATGGCGGCCGCGCGCCCACCCGTGCCGACTGGGCGGCGATCTCGACCCGGATCCGCGCCCGCCTCGACGCCCGGATCCGGCTGCTGGAGGAATCGCGCGACCTGCTCGACGGCTGCATCGGCTGCGGCTGCCTCAGCCTCGAAACCTGCAAGCTCTACAACCCGAAGGACCGCGCCAGCCGCGCCGGAGCCGGGCCCCGCTTCCTGCTCGGCAACCGCGCGTCAGACTTCGCCGATTGAGCCCGCCGTCTTGAACGGCAGCCCGCCGGACAGCGCCTGCGCCTCGAACGCCACCGCCGGCCGTTCCCGCCGCAGGAAGTCTTCCACCGCAGCGCGAAAGCGCAGGTCGGCAATGAAATGCATCGACCGGGTCGCTACCGGCCGATAGCCGCGAGCGACCTTGTGCGCCCCCTGCGCCCCGGCCTCGACCCGGGCCAGCCCCTTCTCGCAGGCGATGTCGATCGCCTGATGATAGCAAAGCTCGAAGTGGAGGAACGGAATCTCCTCGGAGCAGCCCCATTGCCGGCCGTAGAGGCAATCGTCGCCCAGGAAGTTCAGCGCGCCTGCCACAAAGCGCCCGCCCTTCTTCGCCATCACCAGCACGACCCGCTCGCCCATCCGCTCGCCCACCAGGCTGAAGAAGGCGCGGGTCAGGTAAGGCCGGCCCCATTTGCGGCTTCCGGTGTCCTGGTAAAAGCCCCAGAAGGCGTCCCACGCCGCCTCGGTCAGCTCGCTGCCGCTCAGCCGGACGATCTCGTCCACGCCGGCCAATGCCGCTTCCCGCTCCTTTCGCAGCACCTTGCGCTTCTTGGAGCTCAGCGCCCCCAGGAACTCTCCGAATCCGCCGAAGCCCTCGTTGAACCAGTGGAACTGTACATCGTTGCGCTCCAGCCAGTCGGCGCCGGCGAAATCGGCTGCGTCTTCGTCGGACAGGAAGGTCGCATGGGCACTGGAAAGGCCGTTCTCGCGCACCACGGCCGCGCTCGCTGCCACCAGCAGGGCCCGAACCCCGGGATCGGCGGCCAACAGCTTCGGCGCGGTCGCCGGGGTGAAGGGCGTGGCGTGCTGCAGCTTCGGATAATAGTCCAGCCCGGCGCGGCTCCAGGCATCGGCCCAGCCATGGTCGAACACATATTCGCCCTGGCTGTGCGACTTCAGATAGCCCGGCAGGATGCCGGCCGGGCGGCCCTCCGGCCCGTCCACCACGATGTGCAGCGGCTGCCAGCCGGCACGCTCCACTGCGCTGCCGCTGTCTTCCAGCGCGGTCAGGAAGGCGTGGGCCGAAAAGGGATTGCCGCCCGCCAACCGGTCCCAGTCCGCCGCCGCGATGTCGGCGGCCCGACCGACCAACCTTGCCACAGACGGCCGCGCGTCGGCCTCGCTCACCTCATCGCACCTCGAAGATCGCGTCCACTTCCACCGCCACGCCGCGCGGCAGCGCCGGCACGCCGACGGCGGCCCGCGCGTGCTTCCCGGCCTCGCCGAACACCGCAACCATCAAGTCCGACGCGCCGTTCGCAACTTCGGGCTGGTCGGTGAACTCCCCGGCGCACTGCACGAACACGCCCAGCTTCACGACCCGCACCACCCGGTCGAAGCCGCCGAGCGCGGCGCCGACCTGCGCCAGCACCATCAGCGCGCAACGCCGGGCCGCTTCCTGCCCCGCAGTCACATCCATGTCGGCGCCGAGCCGGCCCTTGATCAGGCCGCCGTCCGCCGCGAAGCTGATCTGGCCCGACACGAACAACATGCCCCCGGCCTCCACGGCCGGCACATAGGACGCGACCGGCGCCGCTGCCTTTGGCAGTTCCAGGCCCAGGTCCGCCAGTTTCGTCTCGACGCTCATGCTGCTTCCTTCTTCAGATAGTCCCGAATCCAGCCGGCCGCTTCCGCCCACCGGTCGATGCGGGCATGGGCATCCGGAGCCGGCGGAATCAAGCCCCTCAGCATCGAGTCCGCCACCATGTGCAGCCGGCCGACGGCCGGCGCATGCTTCAAGGCGCTGCTGTGGTGCGGCGGCAGATCGTCAACGAACACCGCCGCGCGGGTGCCGGCCAGTTCCTTCACCATGCGACCCTTCGGCCCGTCGTTGGCGTGCACCGGCACATCCAGCCCCAGCGATTTCAGATGCGCCAGACGGATGCCACGCCACGCCTCGGGAATGTTGGTGAGGACAACCAGGTCCATGTCGGCCGACAGGTCGGTCAGCGCCTCGATCGCGCCTTCGGCCGGCAACTGCAACGGCTGGCCATGCTGGAAGAAGCCGTCCAGCAGCGCCGGAAAGGCCGCCGGATCGACCGGCGCTCCATCGGCCAGGTGGCGCATGTTGCCGACCAGCGCGAAACTGTCGAACCGCAGCTCGATATCGCGCGCCTCGCGCAGCCAGCGCTGGAACGGGCCGGCAAACTCCAGAATCACCTCGTCGCAGTCCAGAATCAACAGCGGCCTCATGCCATCGCCCCTGCCAGCGCGGCCGGCGTCACGCCAAGGGTTTGCGCGATGCGCACCAGATCGGGCTCGTGCGCCGCAAGGAAGTCGATCGCGGCGTTCAGCACGTCCGGCTCGCCGGCGCGGGCGCGAAGCGTGGGCACGTCATAGCCGGTGAGGGCGAGGAAGCGCTCGCGAAGCGGCTCGTCGCCGATGATGGCAGCGAGAGCGTTGAGGGCGAGGGTTTCGGACATCGGATGGGGTGTAGCGGTGCGGGGTCGGCGGCGGAACCCCCTCCCTCTCCCTCCAGAGGAGAGGGCGCCTGCCCCAGCGAAGGCCGGGGACTCGGCGCAGCGAGCGGGGTGAGGGGAGTGCGCGGTGCGGCAAAAGCACGGCCGTCGGCTAAGCCGCCGACTCCGCTTGGAGGTGGGGGAGGAAGGCAGAAACGAAAAACGCGGGCAAAGCCCGCGCCGTCGGACGGGTTCGG
>JANPJJ010000209.1:0-37434 GCA_031425455.1 Sandaracinobacter sp.
TCGATCCCCTCGGCCCAGTCGCCCGCCCGGAACGCCGCCCGGCCCGCCATCCCGAGTGCCGCGGCATTGCCCCGCGCCACCTCCAGCGCAGCCGCCGAGCGGTCGATCCCCAGCCCGGTCGCCTCCGGCCATTCGCTCAGCGCCGCCAGCAAGAGTGCGCCCGATCCCGTGCCCAGGTCCAGTATCGTCGCGGGCGGCCGTCCAGCGCACGCATCCAGCGCATCGACGATAAGGGTCTCGCTATCCGGCCGCGGCACCAGCACGTGCCGGTCCACCCGGATCGACAACGACCAGAATTCCCGCACGCCTGCAATGTGCGCAACGGGCTCGAAGGCCCGACGCCGCGCCAGCAGCGCCTCGAACCGCGCCGCCGCCGCCGCCGGCACCGCATCGCGCGAAGCCAGCATCGTCAGCCGCGCCTGCCCCAGCACCTGCGCCAGCAGCAATTCCGCATCCAGCCGCGGCGTCTCCCCGGGCAGGTCGGCCGCCGCCGCGCGCAGCATCGCATGTCGGTCCAAGCTCAGGCGTCCAGCGCCGCCAGCCGCTCCGCCTCATCCTCGGCGATCAGCGCCGACACCAGCTCGTCCAGCCCCGACCCCTCCAGGATGTCCGGCAGCCGGTGCAAGGTCAGGTTGATGCGGTGATCGGTCACCCGCCCCTGCGGGAAATTGTAGGTCCGGATCCGCTCGCTCCGGTCGCCCGATCCCACCATCGCCCGCCGATCGGCCGATCGCGCGTCGGCCAGCTTGGCGCGCTCCAGTTCGTACAGCCGGGCGCGCAGCACCTTCATCGCCTTGGCCTTGTTCTTGTGCTGCGATTTCTCGTCCTGCTGGATCACCACCAGACCGCTGGGCAGGTGGGTGATGCGAACCGCCGAATCCGTCGTGTTCACCGATTGCCCGCCCGGCCCGGACGAGCGGAACACATCGATCCGCAGGTCCTTGTCGTCGATCTGCACATCCACTTCCTCGGCCTCCGGCAGCACCGCCACCGTCGCCGCCGAGGTGTGGATCCGCCCCTGCGCCTCGGTCGCGGGCACGCGCTGCACGCGGTGCACCCCGCTTTCGAACTTCAGTCGCGCGAACACGCCCTCGCCCGTCACCCCCATCACCACTTCCTTGAACCCGCCCAGCTCCGAGGCCGAGGCCGACAGCATCTCCACCCGCCAGCCGCGAAGCTCGGCATAGCGCTGGTACATGCGCGCCAGGTCTCCGGCGAACAGCGCCGCCTCGTCGCCGCCGGTGCCGGCGCGGATTTCCAGGATCGCAGGCTTCGCATCCGCCGAATCGCGCGGCAGCAGCTGGATCGCAAGCGCCCGCTCGGCCTCGGGCAACCGCGCCCGCAGATCGACCAGTTCGTCCGCCGCCAGCGCTCGCATTTCGGCATCGGCCGACGCATCCGCCGCCAGCACCTCCAGATCGGCCAGCTCCGCCCGAGCCGCCATCAAGCGCCGAGCCGCCTCGGCCGCCGGCGTCAGCTCGGCATAATCCTTGGACAAGGCCACGAACCGCACTGGCGATAGCGCTGGGTTCGACATCTCGGATGACAGCGCCTCATGGCGCTGTATGAGCTGCTGGATACGGCTATCAGACACAATACCGCTCATCGGGTGCCAACTGACGCCCAGATAATCACTCCTGTTCGGGCATTCTCGATGACCCGAGCCTGACCGAATGCATTTTTAAGTGCTGCCTGCAGCAGGTCCCTATACTGGAAATCCGATATGAGGTCCCGCTGCATAACTTCGCCTTTGGTCGCTATAGTTCGACCATCGCCGAGCGTTGACACGAACACACAATGTGACGCCCCCTTCCGAGTTGCTCGCTCTTTCGCCTTGCGAGAATTTGCATTCCAAAAAAGTTCTGCTGCGTCCCCACCAAGTCGGATAAATTGAACAAGTCTCTTCGCTGCGTCTTGAGAGGAAGCATCCTCTGGAATGACGGCAACTTCCACATGCAACGGTACCGTGCCGCCAAGCTGCTTGTGAAGCATCATCAACCGCTCGATCCCGCCAGCCCAGCCCACCGCCGGCGTCGGCGGCCCGCCCATCGTCTCGATCAGCCCATCGTATCGCCCGCCGCCGATCACGGTCGCCTGCGCCCCCAGCGCGTCGCTGACGAACTCGAACGCGGTGTGACGATAATAGTCGAACCCGCGCACCAGCCGCGCAGCCCGCGTCCACGCCACACCCGAAGCCCGCAAGCCCTTCTGCACATCCTCGAAGAACGCGCCCGCCTCCGCGCTCAGAAAGTCGTCGATCACCGGCGCGTCCGCCACCAGCGCCCGGTCCGCCGCCTCCTTCGAATCCAGGATGCGCAGCGGATTGATCGCCAGCCGCCGCCGGCTGTCCTCGCTCAGGACATCGCGATGCGCCGAAAAATGCGCCACCAGCGCATCCCGCCACGCCGAGCGCGTCTCCGCATCGCCCAGCGTGTTCAGCTGCAAGGTCACCCCCTGCACCCCCAACTCCTTCAGCAGCAGGTCGGCGAACGCGATCACCTCCACATCGGCCGCCGGTTCGGCTGCCCCGATCACCTCGGCATCGATCTGGTGGAACTGCCGATACCGCCCCTTCTGCGGACGCTCGTAACGAAACAGCGGCCCGTGCGTCACCAGCTTCAGCGGCGCATATTGCTGCCACCCCTCGCTTACATAGGCCCGCGCGATTCCCGCCGTGAACTCCGGCCGCAGCGTCAGCGAATCGCCGCCCCGATCGGGAAAGCTATACATCTCCTTGGAAACGACGTCGGTCGTCTCGCCCAGCGTCCGCGCGAACACGCTGGTCGCCTCCACCACCGGCACCATCACCGGCCGGAACCCGAACCGCCGCCCCACATCGCGGAACACGGCCACTACATGGTCGAACCGCTCGGCCTGCTCGCCGAGAAAGTCCTGCATGCCCCGAACCGGCGCCGCCTTCGGCGCGCGCTGGGCTTTCATATCATCGCTCATGGGGGGCCGGTTAGCAGCGAGCAGGCCGGCACGCAAAACCTGCCCCCAAAAACACTGTCATCCCATCGAAGGCTGGGATCTCCCCGCTCACCGAAGCCGCATAGGTGGGAGATGCCAGCCTTCGCTGGCATGACGGCCATGACGGACCAACGCCTTCCTACCCCGGCGAAACCAGCTTCAGCCCGATGATCGCCCCCACCAGCACCGCCAGCAGCACCAGCCGCACCGTCTCCACCGGTTCGCGGAACAGCCACATGCCGACCAGTGCCGTACCGGCCGCGCCGATCCCCACCCACACTGCATAGGCCGTGCCAAGCGGAATGGTCCGCTGCGCCCGCTCCAGCAGGAAGAAGCTCAAGCCTGCCGAGGCGAAGAACCCGGCCGTCCACCAGGGCTGGCGAAACCCCTCGGACAAACGCAGGCAGGTGGTAAACCCCACCTCGAACAGCCCGGCGGCCAGAAGGACCAGCCACGCCATCAGCCGGCCAACCGCTCCAGCGCGCCGGTCTCCAGCCGCCACACCCGCCATTCGGTCATCGGCTCCGCGCCCAGCCCGCGATAGAAGCCGTGTGCCAGCTCGTTCCATTCCAGCACCTGCCACTCCATCCGCGGGCAGCCTTCGGCCATCGCGATCCGGGCCAATTCACGGAAGAACGCCACCCCGATTCCGGCCTTCCGCGCCTGGGGCACTACGAACAGGTCCTCCAGGTAAAGCCCGCGCCTCCCGGTCCAGGTGGAGAAATTGAAGAAGTACAGCGCCACGCCGACGGGCGCATCGCCGTCGAACGCCAAGAGCGCCCGGCAGTGCCCCGCCGCCATTGCCGCGTTCAGCAGGGCGATATCCATCGTCACGGCGTCGGCCATCCGCTCATAAGCGGCCAGCTGTTTCACCAGCTCCAGCACGGTTCCGGCGTCAACGGGCGTCGCGGCCCGGATCGTCGGTGTCATTCCGCAGCGGTCGCGAGTGCGCCACTCTCCATCGCCAGCTTCTCGGCCTCTAGCTCGGCGGCCTTGGCCTCCACCAGCTTCACGATATGGTCGACGATATCGGCGTCCGCAACATGATGGTCGGTCACGCCCGACAGATAGACCATGTGCTTGCCGTTGCCGCCGCCGGTCAGCCCGATGTCGGTCTCGCGCGCCTCGCCCGGCCCGTTCACCACGCAGCCCAGCACCGAAAGGCTCAGCGGCGTCGTCACATGCGCCAGCCGCGCTTCCAGCGTCTCCACCGTGCGGATCACGTCGAACCCCTGCCGCGCGCAGCTGGGGCAGGAAATCACCTTCACCCCCCGCGCCCGGATGCCCAGGCCCTTCAGGATGTGAAAGCCGACCTTCACTTCTTCTTCCGGCTCGGCCGAAAGCGAAACACGGATGGTGTCGCCCACGCCGCCCCACAGCAGCATGCCGAGTCCGATCGAGCTCTTGACCGTGCCGCCGATCAGCCCGCCGGCCTCGGTAATGCCCAGGTGCAACGGATAGTCCGACCGTGCCGCCAGCTCGTTATAAGCCGCCACTGCCAGGAACACGTCCGACGCTTTCACCGAAATCTTGAACTCGTGGAAGTCCGCATCCTCCAGCAGCTTCGCATGCTCGAACGCGCTCTCCACCAGGGCTTCCGGGCAGGGCTCGCCGTATTTTTCCAGCAGATGCTTTTCCAGGCTCCCGGCGTTCACCCCGATCCGGATCGAGCAGCCGTTCGCCTTTGCCGCGCGGACCACTTCCTTCACCCGTTCCGCGCTGCCGATATTGCCCGGATTGATCCGGAGGCAGGCCGCGCCCGCATCGGCCGCTTCCAGCGCACGCTTATAGTGAAAGTGGATATCGGCTACGATCGGTACGTTCGCCGCGCGGGTGATCATCCCAAGCGCCGCAGTGGCGTCCGCCGTCGGGCAGCTCACCCGGATGATGTCGGCACCCACTTCCTCGCAGCGCCGGATCTGGTCAATCGTCGCCCGCGCATCCTCGGTCGGCGTGTTGGTCATCGTCTGCACCGCGATCGGCGCATCCCCGCCCACCGGCACCTTGCCGACCATGATCTGGCGGGATTTGCGGCGGTGAATGTCCCGCCACGGCCGATGACTCACCAGCGGCCTCCTACAAAAACAGCCCTTACTGACATCTAGCCTCCGGTAACCACGATCGTCACGGCGCGCCGGTTCCGCGCCCAGGCATCCTCGTTCGAGCCGTCCACCGCCGGCCGCTCGCTGCCGAAGCTCAGGATGCTGATCCGGCCCGTATCCACCCCCTGCGCGGCCAGGAAGTTCTTGGCCGCATTGGCACGCCGCTCGCCGAGCGCCAGGTTATACTCCCGCGTGCCGCGCTCGTCGGTATGCCCTTCGATCGTCACCCGCACATTGCCGTTCCGGACCAGCCACTCGGCCTGTCCGCCCAAAATGGTGCGCGCCGCCTCGTCCAGCGCATAGCTGTCGAACGGGAAATAGACGGTGTCGGCCCCGGCTGCCGCCACCAGCGCCGCCTGGCTCCCAGGCAGTGCCGACGATCCGACCGCCTCTGGCGCCGGCACCGTGCCCGGCTGGTCGATGGGCGGCTGCGGCTGCGCCGGCGCCGCCTGCCAGGCCTCGGCCGGCAGCACCTCTTTCTTGCTGGCGCAGGCAGAGACCGCCAGCGCACCCGCCAGCATCAGGATCGGAAGGGTCTTTTGCGTCATCAATGTCTCCTTACGCAAAGTTCGTGGCATTTGAAATCACCTCAACAGCGGACCCCAGGCCGGGTCGCTCGCTTCCACCGGAGTCGGAATGCGCCGGTCGTTGCGGCCGGTCAGGTCGATGGACCTCAGGCTCGATCGCCCGCCGCGCTCGGTGCGGCTGAACAGGATCACACGCCCGTTGGGGGACCAGCTCGGCCCTTCGTCCTGCCAGCTGTCGGTCAACAGCCGCTCGCCTGTTCCGTCGGGTCGGATCACCGCGATGCGGAACTTGCCGCCCTGGATCCGGGTGAAGGCGATCAGGTCCCCGCGCGGGCTCCACACCGGGCTTCCGGCGCGCCCTTCGCCGAAACTGATCCGCTGTGCGCCGGATCCGTCGTCGTTCATCACATACAGCTGCTGCGAGCCGCCGCGGTCGCTTTCGAACACGATCCGGCGCCCGTCGGGCGAGAAGCTTGGCGAGGTATCGATGGAGTTGCCGTTGGTCAGCCGGGTCGATCGGCGGCTTCCCACATCATAGGCATAGATGTCGGCATTGCCCGCGCGCGTGACGCTCATCAGCAAGGTCCGCCCGTCGGGCGAGAACCGCCCGGCGAAGCTCATCGATTCGAAATCGCCCACCGCCTGCTGGCTGCCGGTGCCGATATTGTACAACCAGACTCGCGGGCGGTTGTTGGCGAAACTCATATAGGTCAACGTCTCGCTCACTGGTGAAAAGCGCGGCATCAGCACCAGCGAGGCGCCGCTGGTCAGGAAGCGGTGGTTGGCACCGTCTTGGTCCATCACCGCCAGCCGCTTCACTCGTTTGGTGCGCGGGCCGGTCTCCGCCACATAGACGATACGGCTGTCGAAATAGCCGGTCTCGCCCGTCAGCCGCGAGTAAACCAGGTCGGCGCATTTATGCGCCGCCCGACGCCAGCCCGCCGGTGTCACGGTGAAACCCTGTCTCAGCAGCTGCTCTTCCGAGAATACATCGTAAAGATAACAGCCGATCGTCAGGGTCCCGTCCGCGTTGGCGGTCACGAAGCCCGTGACCAGCGCCTGCGCCGCCGCCGTCCGGAACGCGCCGAACTGCGGCTGCCCAACCTCGGCCATCCCGGGCGCCGGGAAGGCCTCGGCGTTGATCGGCTTGAACAGCCCGGAGCCGGCAAGGTTGGCGGAAATGATAGAGGCCACCTGCCGCCCCAGCTCCAGCGTATTGCCCGCAGGTGTCGCCGCACCTGCCCCGGTCGGGAACGTCGGCACCGCAATCGGCATCGGCGCTTCGGTGCCGCTGGTGATGTCCACCCGAAGCTGCGCGGCCGCCGGCGCTGCCATCCACAGCAGCAGGAGCAATCTCAACATCATGTCATCAGCCTCGGATCAAAATTCAGCTCGAATTCGCGCCAATAGGCGAACATGTCGTCGGGCAGCTGGAGCGGCGCACAACGCAGCACCGCGCGTCGCGCCGTTTCCACAAACGCCCGGGCATAGGCCTGGTTCCCCGCCGTTGCGCCGGTCTGGCTGACGAACTCGGGCGGCGCCGCCACGCCGCCGTCGCGGTTCAGCCGAATCTTCAGCACGGCCGTCATGCCCTGCACATCGGCGCCGCCGATCGGCGGGTTCCAGCACGGCGCGATCTGCGCCCGGATCGCCTGCTCCAGCGTTGCGATCTGCCGCGGCCCGACCCGGGCGCCCCTCGGGATCGCCTGCTCGATCGATTTCGCAAACGCCGACGTGTCGCGCGGCTTCACCGGCGCGTTGGGCAGCGACTTGTCGATCAGCGCCGCCAGCGCTCCGCTATCGAATCGCTCCTTCGCACTTGTCGTTGCAGCCTTCTTCGCCGGCGGCGCCCGCCGAACCTCCTCGGCAATCGCATCCTGAGGCGAGAGATCGTCGGGCACCGGATCGGGCTCGACGGCGGCCGGGGTGGGCACGTCCGGCGGCGCAATCTCGGGCGCCTCGCTGGAAAGCAGCGGCCCCGGATCGCGTGGCGCCGCCACCAGGGAAGGCTCCGGAGGCCTGGTCACGACCGCCTCGGCGCCCACGTCCAGGAACTCGACAGGGGTCACGTCGGGCGAGGCCTCCATTCGCGGCACCGCGCGCGTGAGACCGAGCGACAAAAGCAGCAGCAGCGCCAGGTGAAGGCCGCCCGCCGTCAGCAGCGCGTTGCGCTCGGTCATTGCCGCGCTGCCGCCTGGGCCACACCCTGGGCCAGCTGGGCCGGCTGGTTCACCAGCGCCACCCGCGTGAACCCCGATCCGGTCACATCGGCGAGCAGGCCGGCAACCTCGCCGTAGGGAATGGTCGCGTCGGCGCGGATCACCACCCGCGCGTCGGTTCCGCGCGCCGTCTTCAAGGCCGCAAGGCGCGCCTTGAATGCCTCGTTGCTCAATCTTTCTTCGCCGATAAAGCGCTGCCCGTGGGCATCGAGCGTCACCGAAATCGGCTCAATGTCGCTCGGCAGGGACTTCGCCGCCGTCTTCGGCAGGTCGACGGCGACCCCCGTCACCAAGAGCGGAGCCGCCACCATGAAGATGATCAGCAACACCAGCATCACGTCCACCATCGGCGTGACGTTGATATCGGCCATCGGCGCGCGGCGGCGCTTGCCGCGCCCCGCACCCGGAAGGCCCATCACCACCGGCCAGAACCTTGCCGGGTCATTTCACCCCGTCCAGCTCGCGCGACATCAGGGCGTGGAACGCCGAGGAAAATCCCTGCAGCCGATCCTCCAGCCGGGTGATCCGGTGCAGCAGCCGGTTATAGCCGATCACAGCGGGGATAGCCGCGAACAGCCCGATCGCGGTTGCGAACAAGGCCTCGGCAATCCCGGGAGCCACCACCGCCAGGCTCGTATTCTGCGTCGCCCCGATCGCAATGAACGCGCGCATGATGCCCCACACCGTCCCGAACAGGCCCACGAACGGCGCCACCGAGCCGATCGTGGCCAGCACGCTCAAGCGGTCCGAAAGGTCGGAAACGGAGCGATCGATGGACGCCGCCATCACGGTGCCCAACCGCGCCCGCACCCCCTCGCGGTCCACATTGGTGCGCCCCTCGACGCTTGCCTGCCACTCGCCCATCCCTGCGAGAAACAGGTCGGCCGTCGGGTGCACGCCCTTGGTCGCCTCCAGTTCGTCCAGCGTCTTTGCCTTCCAGAAGCGCTGTTCGAAAATCTCCGCCTCCTTGTCGATGCGGGTGAGCCGGCGAGATCCCTGCATGATGATCGCCCAGGACCAGATGCTCGCCAGCAGCAGCCCGACCATCACTGCCTTCACGACAAGGTCGGCCTGCAGAAACAAGGCCCAGGGAGACATCGTCTCCGCAGCCGTCACCAGGATCGGGTCCACATAACACTCCGCAGCGGGCAGCAGCGCCCGGGATAGATGGAGGGCCTTTACGGGAAGTGAACGGCCCGGCTCAAGCGTGCAGAACCGAGAGAAGCAACTCGGTCATCGGCGGAACGCCGCCAGCGCGACTGCGCGCCGGCCGTCAGGCCGAACTCGATAAGTCTTCCTTATCGAGCCCTGGCAAAGGCGCCAAAAGTTCCCCGAACCGGTCGACCCAATCGGCGGGCTGGCGCCTCGGTCGGCCCGCCGGCGTCAGGAAGCCTGCCCTCACCTTCGCATCGGTCAGGATCGTGGAGCCGCGTCGAATGCGCTGTCTCATGGTCACGGTTGCGGCGCCGAGCGCCCGGCATGTGGTTTCCACCACCAGATCATCGTCCAGCCGGGCTGGCGCCAGATAGCGGATCTGAAGATCGGCCACTGCATAGACGCCCTCGGCACGCTCGAACGCACCACGCTGGTCGATCCCAAGCACGCGCAGCAGGTCGCTCCGCGCCCGCTCCATGTAACGCAGGTAATTGGCGTGATAAACCACGCCCGAAAAGTCCGTGTCTTCGAAATAGATCCGGACAGGAAAGCAGTGGATGCCTGCCGCGATGACGCCGGAAGCCGGCGCGGGGGTGACCACGCCGGCATCCATCGCGTTCAGCTCTGCGAAGTCTCGGCCACCGGGCGCGCATCCCTGCGCTCGGCGATCCGGGCCGACTTGCCGCTACGGCCGCGCAGATAATAAAGCTTCGCGCGCCGCACCGCACCGCGCCGCACCACATCGATCGATTCGATGATCGGCGAATAGAGCGGGAATACGCGCTCGACGCCCTCGCCGAAGCTGATCTTGCGCACGGTGAAGCTGGAGCCCATGCCCTTGTTCGAGCGAGCGATGCACACGCCCTCGAACTGCTGCACGCGGGTGCGCTCGCCTTCCTTCACCTTCACGCCGACGCGCAGCGTGTCGCCGGCGCGGAATTCGGGGACGGCCCGGGCCGCCTTCAGCTTGGCGATATTCTCGGCTTCGATGGTCTGAAGCAGGTTCATTCTTCTCTCCTTCGGGCCTCGATGGGCCCATGCCCTCTTCGGGGGCAGGTTGCTGGCGCCAGAGGGCGGCGACATCAGCCGGACGGATCGTCCAGCAGGTCAGGCCGCCATAGCCTCGTGTCTTCAACGGCCTTCCGCTTCCGCCAGGCCTCGATCTTCCCATGGTCTCCCGACGTGAGTACGTCCGGTATCCCATGCCCCTCCCACACGGCAGGTCGGGTGTAGTGCGGATATTCGAGGGTGCCGCTTTCGAAGCTCTCGTCATCCCCGCTGGAAGCGGCGCCCATTACGCCAGGCAGCAGCCTGACGCAAGCGTCCAGCAGGGCGAGCGCCCCGATCTCTCCACCGGCGAGTATGAAATCGCCGACCGACACCGGCTCGACATTGCGCGCCGCAAAAATACGCTCGTCGAATCCCTCGAAGCGGCCGCACAGCAGGATGACGCCGGAACCAGCGGCAAGGCGGCGGACGCGGGCCTGGGTTAGGCGCGGGCCGCGGGGGGTGAGCGCAAGCACCGGTGCCGCGGGGCTCGCCGCCCGCGCCGCATCCACCGCCCGTGCCAGCACGTCCACCCGCAACACCATCCCCGGCCCGCCACCGGCCGGCGTATCGTCCACGCTGCGATGCCGATCGGTCGCGAAATCCCGAAGCTGCAGCACCTCGAGCGCCCAGGCCCCCGCCCCCAGGGCCCGTCCAGCCAGCGAGACCCCAAGCGGCCCCGGAAACATCTCCGGGTAGAGCGTGACGACCTGGGCCTGCCAGCTCACGAGAGCCAGTTTTCGACCTGCAGACCTGTCACGTCGGCGAAGTCGCCGATGTTGGCTGTGATCAGCACGGCCCCGATCGCAAGGGCATGGGCGCCGATGAGGCAATCGAAGCTGCGCCGACGGAAGGGCATCCGCACATAGCTCTCTGCCGCTGCCCGATCGAACGGCAACACGGATATTCGATCGAACAGCTGGCGCACCTGCCGATCATCTTGCCCGGCCCGGACAAACCCGAGCAGAACCTCGGCATAGCAGATGACAGACGTCGCCAACCGAGCCTCGTCAGTCACCATCCGCCGATGCAGGCCAGGCGAGGCGCCCCCCAAAAACGCGATCAGGATGTTCGAGTCGAGAAAGTAGATCGGTCAGTCTTTCGCCACGCCGAGCAAATGCCACGGCAAATCGCCCTCTTCGAAAATGCGATCCTCCGGGGCGATTGGGTTCAGGCCTGGTAGCGATCCGTAAAGGTCACTCAAGCTGGGCCGATGATCATTTACCGGTTCGATCACGTAACGACCGGCCTCTTCCCGCACGACAACCTCCTGCCCGAGCTCGAGCGGATAGTCCGCCGGCAAGCGAACCGCCTTGGAGTTTCCGGACTTGAAGACCCTGGTGCTGCGCTGCGCATTCATTCACGCTGTATATACGACAAGTATATACTATTCAAGCCACCTCGCCTCGATCACCAGCGGATCGACCACCTCCGGGACCACCGACGGGATCAGCGGGACCAGCCTGCGCGCGCGCCCTTCCAGCTCGATCTCCAGCAAGTCGGATGCGCCGAAATTCTCGACCGAGACGACGGTTCCATGCCGCATCCCGTCTGGCGACACGACGGTGAAGCCAATCAGATCATGCCAGTAATACTCACCGTAAGCCAGTGGCGGCAGGCTTTCGCGTGGCACCGTCAGCAGGGTGCCACGCAAAGCTTCGGCAGCCGTCCTGTCGGCCACCTCGGCAAAGCGAGCCACGGCGCCCTGCGGCCCGGGCCGCAGGGTTTTCAGCGTCAACGTGCGTTCGCCGACCTGGAAGGCGGTATAGCCCTTCAGGCTTTCTACTGACGTCGCGAAAAGCTTCAGTCGTACCTCGCCGCCGATGCCATGGGCGCCGGCAACAGCCGCCATGACGACGGGTCGACCCTTCAGCCGCCCGGCGCCCATCGCGATCAGCCCTCTGCCTTCTCGGCTTCGGGCGCGTCGGCAGCCGGGGCGTCGGCAGCCGGCGCTTCGTCTGCAGTCACGTCGGCGGCGGTCACGTCGTCGGCGGTCACTTCGGCAGCAGGCGCCTCGGCCCCGACTTCTTCAGCCCCGACTTCTTCAGCCCCGACTACTTCAGCCCCGACTACTTCAGCAACGGCCTCTTCAGCAACCGCCTCTTCAGCGACGACTTCCTCAGCAACGGGCGCCTCTGCCACAGCCGCTTCCGTGACCGCTTCGTCCGCAGCAGCTTCTTCCGCCGCAGGCTCTTCGGCCACGACCGAAGCCTCCTCAACGGGCGGAGCAGCCGCCGCGGCAGCCTTTGCCTCTTCCGCCTCGGCTACCTTCTGCGCTTTCACTTCGGCCCGCTCCTTGGCCTTGTCGCCGGGCTCGCCCTTCTTCAGGTTGCTCTTCTGCGTCCGCGTCACCAGGCCGGCGGCGTCCAGGAAACGCTCCACCCTGTCGGTCGGCTGTGCGCCTACCGAAAGCCAATGCTTCGCACGATCGGTATCCAGCGTGATCCGCTCGGCCGAATCCTTCGGCAGCAACGGGTTATAGGTGCCCAGCTTCTCGATGAAGCGGCCATCGCGCGGCGCGCGGCTGTCGGCCACGACGATGCGGTAAAACGGACGCTTCTTCGCGCCACCGCGCGACAGACGGATAGACAGTGCCATTGTTCTTCTCTTCCTTGCTTCGATTTCTAACGTTTGAACCTGAATCCGGGAGGGCCCCCCGGAAGTCTTCCCGGCGGCATCATGCCGGGCGGCAGCACCGGCATCTCGCCCGGCGCCCCGCCCATCCCTGGCATGCCCCCGCCGAACATCCCGGCAAGCGCCCCCAGCCCCCCCATCTTCTTCAGCCGCTTCATGGCGGTTTCCATATCGGCGTGCATCTTCAACAGCTTGTTCACCTCCTGCACAGTCACGCCGGCGCCCTTGGCAACCCGGATCTTGCGCCGCGCATTCAACACCTCGGGCTTGGACCGCTCCTTGGGGGTCATCGACAGGATGATCGCTTCGAGCCGCGCCACGGACTTGTCGTTCACCTTGCCCTTGTCCATGGCCTCCTGCGCCTTGTTCATGCCCGGAAGCATTTTCGCAAGCGCGCCCAGCCCGCCCATCTTCTTCATCTGCTGGAACTGCTGGCGCAGGTCGTTCAAGTCGAACTTGCCCTTGGCAAGCTTTGTCGCCATCGCCTCGGCCTCGGCCATGTCGATGGTCTCGGCCGCGCGCTCCACCAGGCTGACGACATCGCCCATGCCCAGGATGCGCCCGGCGGCGCGCTCGGGATGAAAGGCCTCCAGCGCATCGATCTTCTCGCCGGTGCCGACGAACTTGATCGGCTTGCCGGTGATGAAGCGCATCGAAAGCGCCGCTCCGCCGCGCGCGTCGCCGTCCATCCGGGTCAGCACCACGCCGGTCAACGGCACTTCGCGGCCGAAATTCTCAGCCACGTTCACGGCATCCTGGCCGGTCAGCGCATCGACCACCAGCAGCGTCTCGACCGGACGCGATGCGTTGCCGACCGCCTTCATCTCCGCCATCAGCGCCTGGTCGACATGAAGCCGGCCGGCGGTGTCCAGCATCAGCACATCATAGCCCTGAAGCTTGGCCGCCTGCAGCGCGCGCCCGGCGATATCGGTCGGCTGCTGCCCCGCGAGGATCGGCAGGGTCGCCACGCCGACCTGCTCGCCCAGAATCCTCAGCTGATCCTGCGCTGCCGGCCGATTGACGTCGAGCGACGCCATCAGCACCTTGCGGCCGCGCTTTTCCTTCAGCAGCTTTGCAAGCTTCGCCGTGGTCGTCGTTTTGCCCGAGCCCTGAAGGCCCACCATCATGATAACGGCAGGCGGCGTCACGCCCAGGTCCAGATCCGCGCTGTCGCCGCCCAGCGTCTCGACCAGCGCATCGTTGACGATCTTCACGACCTGTTGGCCCGGCGTCACCGACTTCAGAACTTCCGCGCCGACGGCCCGCTCAGTGGCGCGGTCGATGAAATCCTTAACGACCGGCAGCGCAACATCGGCCTCCAGCAGCGCGATGCGGACCTCGCGCATGGCCGCGCGCACTTCCAGCTCGTTCAGTGCGCCGCGGCCGCGCAGCTTGTCGAACACGCCGGCAAGGCGCTCGGACAGGCTCTCGAACATCAGGCGCTCACCTTCGGCATAGGTCGTGATTTCCCGGGCAGTGCAAAAACGGCAACGCAAAATACGCCGGCGTGCGAACCCTCGCTGACCGGCGTGCATCCATGGACACTCGAAACAGGATTTCGGGTGTTTTCAGCCCGCGCCTATGGCGGCGAAGGCGTGCAGAGTCAAGAACGCGACGCCGATCGAGCAACTGCAGAGGGGCGGAGCCGTAACCGGCCCCGCCCCTCGCATTGCAGACCGCCCCCGATATCAGGCGTTGACCGAGGTCATGCCCATCCGGCGCCGGCGCATCGAAAAGCCTACCATGCCGAAACCGGTGATCAGCATCGCCCAGGTCGCAGGTTCCGGGACCGCGTCCAGGAACTCCGACTGGCGCAGATAGAAGGTGCGGGTATCTTCGGTGGCGCGACGAGCCGTGATGCCGAAGGTGAACCACCCGGTGGCGCCGTCCAGGATCGAGCCTTCGTCGAACAGCAGATAGTCGCGGTCGGCGAGCTCGTCGGCCGATACCGTTCCGAAGCTGTCCGAAGCGCGAGTGCGGAACGGCGACCCGAACTGCGCAAAGCTCAGCCCGTCATCGTCGGGCGAGCCGCCGAGGTCGGATTGCAGCAGCTCGTGCGAAAAGCTGCCGAAATCGGCGCCGGTCTCGTTCGTCACATATTTGTTGATCACCCACGAGGCCGAGCCGAAGCTCCAGCCCTCGAACTTCAGAATGACCGACGCGGCAGTGTCCGGACCGAAGGTTTCGAAGATGTTGATCGTACGGGTGGCGACGTTCACGTTATAGCTGAAGTCGGCGAGGTTTGCGGCCGGATCGGCGGTGATGACGACGGCGCCCGCGGGTGCCGACAGCGCGATGGCGGCAGCGGCGAGCGGGAGAAATGCCTTGAGGTTCATGCGAGTTCCCTGGGTTAAAGTTAACATGGGAACGGCTGCAAGGGACGTGCCAAGCACAGTTACAAAGCATAACAGCGACTTACCGCTTTAGCCCTGACAGGCGGTGTAAAACTTGTTTACACTGTTAACAAATTGACATTGCACTGCAACATAACTGCAGACGCAGATGGGCGGCGGGTTGCCCCGCCGCCCATCCATTGCATCGGCTCGATCGCCAGTTCAGGCGGTGACGGAAGCCACCGAAGCGCGGCGGCGCCGCATCGCAAAACCGACCATGCCGAAACCGGCAATCAGCATCGCCCAGGTCGCGGGTTCCGGAACCGCGATTTCCGACGCCATCTGGCGCAGGAAGAACGGGTTGGTATCGGCTGTGTCCCGACGGTTGGTAAGGCCGAACGTCATGAATACGGTCTCACCTTCTTCAACCACACCGTCGGTGAAGTTGAGGTAGTCGCGATCGGAGATTTCATCGGCGGTAACAGTCGTGAACGAATCGGACGAACGGGGACGCTCGGGTACCCCGAACTGCGCGAAGCTCAGTCCATCGTTGTCGGGCGAACCGCCCATGTCCGACTGCAGCAGTTCGTTCGAAAATGCAGTAAACGCAACACCTGTATTGTTCGTCACATACTTCTCGATGATATACGAGTCGCGACCGAACTCGAAATCGTCGAAACGCAGGATGACATCCGACATCGTGCCGGGCCCCCAGGTTTCGCGGATCGTGATCACGTCACCGAC
Source organism: Sandaracinobacter sp. (assembly GCA_031425455.1). Lineage (GTDB taxonomy): Bacteria > Pseudomonadota > Alphaproteobacteria > Sphingomonadales > Sphingomonadaceae > Sandaracinobacteroides. The sequence goes on from JANPJJ010000209.1 coordinate 15,732, forward strand.
CACCGTAAAGCTGAACGCGGCCAAACCGGTGCCGGGTTCCGGCGTGATCGTCAGAGCGCTTGCGGAAGTGGCGCCGAGGCTTGCGACCGCGGCGAGCGAGAGAAACATCCTGGTAAGCATAGTTCCGACTCCTATTGCAAAAAATTGCAAGGGGAGCACAGCAAGACTCGTGCCAAGGGTTTGGCACGATAGGAATCAAAGGCTTGCGCCAACGGGAAGCTTAACGACTGTAAAGTCTATTTACAACTTCAGCAATCTTCGCACCCCCTCACCGGCCGATACGTCGCGGAAAGGCCAGCTCGCATTCGCCTGTATTTGGCTTCCCGGCTATCCGATCGGCTGGGCCGCAACGCTGGCCACGCCGCGACGGCGGCGCATAGCAAACCCGACGAGGCCGAAGCCCGAGATCAGCATTGCCCAGGTTGCCGGCTCGGGAACGCCCGGCTGCGCCTGGCGCAGGAAGAAGGGATTGGTGTCGCCATTGTCGCGCCGATTGGTCAGCCCGAACGTGAAGAACACCGTGTCGCCGTTCGCCACCGTGCCATCGAAGAACCGCAGGAAGTCCCGCGTTGCCAACTCATCGGCATAAACGCTGGCATATTTGTCGGAAGCCCGCGGCCGCTGCGGCACACCCAGCTGCGCAAAGCTGATCCCGTCATTGTCGGGGGACAGCGCCTCGTCTGACTGCAGAAGCTCGTGCGAAAAATCGGCCCAGGTCGCGCCCGTCTCGTTGGTCACATATTTGTTGATCGTCCACGACAACAAACCGTAGGGCCACCCTTCGATCTTCAGGAGGACATTCTGCGATGTCCCCGCATCCCAGGTTTCGTAGATGTCGATCGTCTTCGTGCCTACGTTCACATTGTACGACAGCGACGCAAGGTTGCCGGCTTCTTCGGTGATCACGATAGCGGCATTCGCCGGCAGCGCGAGACTCGACAGGGCAGCGAAGGTGACGGCCCCGAGGATGTTGGCGTTCATGGCTCACTCCGTTCGATACGATCCGAAAGATAAATGGATCAGGCAAGTTTCATGCCAATTTCCAACTCACCTGGAATCAATATCTTATGCGTAGTCGGGAACCGAAACCTGTAAACATGATTTACACTAGAGGCGCCCATTAACCTTTTGCGCCGATCCTTGCCGAGTTGCAGGTATGAACAAGCCGGCAGGGTCCCCCCTGCCGGCTTGTTCGAACCGACTGGCGTCAGGTCAGGCCGAAACGCTTGTCAGGCCACGACGGCGACGGACTGCAAAGCCCACCATGCCGAAGCCGGCGATCAGCATCGCCCAGGTCGCAGGCTCGGGCACGCCGGCAAGCAGTTCAGACTGGCGCAGATAGAAGGGGTTCACATTGTCGGCTTCACCGCCCCGACGTGCCGTCAGGCCGAAGGTCATGAAAACGGCGTTGCCGCTCGCCACGGCGCCGTCGCCGAACAGCAGGTAGTCGCGGTCGTCGAGCTCGTCGGCTACCACGGTCCCAAACACATCCGACGCGCGCGGACGAAGGGGAACACCCAACTGCGCAAAGCTCAGCCCGTCCTTGTCGTCCGACCCGGCTTTGTCGCGATCCAGCAACTCGTTGGAAAAGCTCGTCCACTCGGCACCGGTCAGGTTCGTCACATACTTGTTCACGATCCAGGAGCCGGCCCCATAGGTCCAGCCTTCGAACTTCAGGACAACCTGGGATGCCGTTGCCGGACCCCAGGTCTCGCGAAGGGTGATCGTCTTCGTGCCGACGTTGACGCTATACCCGAAGGCCGCCAGGTTGCTGCCCGGCTCCTCGGTGATCGTCAGCGCGTTGGCAGAGGCCGCCGCGCCGAGCGCCGCCAGACCCGAAATCGTCAGCATCAACTTGTTCATCATAAAGCTCCCGACCGCATCATTGCGTTGCCGCAGACTTTGCAAGCACCGTGCCAAGCCAAAACTTCAATGAGATCAAAAGACTAAACATAAACAAAAGGTTAATTTGTCGGGATATCTTACAGTCCTGTCGGAAAACTTGATTAACCGCCGGCTCCGAACACCCGCTCGAAAATCATATCGATTCTCGCAAAATGAGGGGCCAGCGTGAAAAGTGCATCCAGCTCAGCCGGCGCCAGCCGCGACGTCACCTCGCCGTCGGACCCCAGCAGGTCGCGCAACTGAAGCGCCCCGTCCGAGTCCCAAACCTTCATCGCGCTACGCTGCACGACGGCATAGCTCGCCTCGCGCGACATCCCCGCCTGGGTCAGCGCCAGCAGCACCCGCTGCGAGTGGATCAGCCCGCCCATCCGGTTCATGTTGCGGGCCATCCGCTCTGGATAGACCAGCAGCTTTTCAACCACGCCCGTGAGCCGCGCCAGCGCGAAATCCAGCGTGATCGTCGTGTCCGGCCCGATGCCGCGCTCGACCGACGAATGGGAAATGTCGCGCTCGTGCCACAACGCCACATTCTCCAGCGCCGGCACCACGGCAGACCGCACCAGCCGCGCCAGTCCCGTCAAATTCTCGGTCAGCACCGGGTTGCGCTTGTGCGGCATCGCCGACGAGCCTTTCTGCCCGGGCGCGAAATACTCCTCCGCTTCCAGCACCTCGGTTCGCTGCAGGTGCCGGATCTCGATTGCCAGCCGCTCCACCGACGATGCGATCACGCCCAGCGTTGCAAAGAACATCGCGTGCCGGTCGCGCGGGATCACCTGGGTCGAGATCGGCTCCACCGCCAGCCCCAGCTTCGTGGCCACATGCGCCTCCACGGCGGGATCGATGTTGGCAAAGGTGCCGACCGCGCCTGAAATCGCGCAGGTGGCGATCTCCGCCCGCGCCGTCACCAGCCGCGCCCGGCACCGATCGAACTCGGCATAGGCCTGCGCCAGCTTGAAACCGAAGGTCACCGGTTCGGCGTGAATGCCGTGGCTGCGGCCGATGGTGGGCGTGAACTTATGCTCGAACGCCCGGGCGCGGATCGCCGCCAGCAGCGCTTCCAGATCGGCGACCAGGATATCCGACGCCCGCGTCAGCTGCACGGCAAGGCAGGTGTCCAGCACATCCGACGACGTCATGCCCTGGTGCATGAACCGCGCCCAGTCTTCCCCGCTATGGGCCCTCACCTGCTCCGCCACCCAGGTCAGAAACGCAATCACGTCGTGCTTCGTCACAGCCTCGATGGCATCGATCGCCGCCACATCGATCGCCGGATTCGTCGCCCACCAGCGCCACAGCGCATCGGCCGCCGATTGCGGCACCACGCCCAGCTTGGCCAGCGCCTCGGTTGCGTGCGCCTCGATTTCGAACCAGATGCGAAAGCGGGTCTCGGCCGACCAGATGGCGACCATGTCGGGGCGGGAATAGCGGGAAATCATGGGCGCGGGGGTTAGCGGCCCGATGCACACTCCGCAACTGGCAGCGCCGCGGCAAACCGCAGGTCAGCCGAAGGCTGAACGCCGCGTCGTCGGTTCTGCCGATCGTCGGGTTCCGCCGATCGCAGGCCGCCTGCCCCAAGCGAAGGCCGGGGCCGGGCTGTCGCGGAGTCGCGGATCAGCGCTTCGCGCTGACCGCAGCCGGCTTCAGCCCATCTGCAACCGCCGCTGCCCTGCCCCCACCCGGCCGCGCACCACGCCCGTCAACCTGTTGGAACGCGATGCAACCGGCGCCGTGAACCGCCACTCGCACACCGCCTCGGCCGGAGTCAGGGTCACCTGCATATAGCCGCGCTGGCCCGTGTCGGCCCAGCGCAGCGTGGGGTTGGCCTGCATCATCGCCTCGGCCACCCGCGACGGCGGCGCCGCGAGATAGCTTTCATACCCCGGCGACGTCACCGAATGACCTGCGAACTCCACCCCCGCCGGCCGGCCTCCGTTCACCAGGTCGTTGGCCCAGGCATTGTGGCTGTCGCCCGCCAGCACCACCAGGTCCACCGCGTTGCGCTGCGCCGCCGACAGCAGCCGCGCCCGCGCCGCCGGATAACCATCCCAGGCGTCCAGGTTCATCGGCAGCCCCACCTTCGCCGCCAGCTCCCCGGCCCCCAGTGCCGACGCCACCGGCGCGCTCGGGTTCGGCCCGGCCAACTGCGAGGCGCCCGCGGGCATCATCAGCTTTCCCATCACCACCTGCTGCGCCAGCACCTGCCAGCGAACGCCGCGCCGGCTCGCCGCCTCCATCTCGCGAAGCAGCCATTGTTCCTGCGGCAAGCCCAGCAGCTGGCGGCTGCCGGCAACCCAATCCTCTTCCTTCAACCGCTTCAACGCCGTCAGCGTGTCGGGCCCGCGCTTGATTGCCCGGCCCAGGTCCAGCGGCTCGTCGCGCCCGCTGATCCGTGTCTCCAACCGATACAGTGTGGCCAGCCGCCCAATGTCGTAGCGGGCATAGTTCGCGTCCGAAACCGGCATCCAGTCCCGATAGGCCGCCGTCGCCGCAGCCACCCGCTCGCGCCAATCGCCCTGGGTTCGCGGATCATGATTTTCCGCCCCCCCGGTCCAGCCGTCATTGGCGATCTCGTGATCGTCCCACGCCGTCACCGATGGCAGCGTCGCATGCAGCGCCTGCAAGTCCGGGTCGGCGCGATAAGCACGATAGCGGGCCCAATATTCGGCGCGCCGCACCGTCTGGCCGGCCGGCTCGATCGTGCGGCCCGGCACTGCCTCGCGCACCGAGGGGTAGGTGCCACGCGCATATTCATAGATATAGTCGCCCAGGTGCACGAACAGGTCGCAGTCGTCCGCCGCCACCGCATGGGCATAACCGTTGAACCAGCCATAGGGCAGGTTTGAGCAGGAGAAGACTGCCATCCGCCAGGCCGCCGGGCTTCCCTCGGGCAGCGTTTTCGTTCGCCCGGTCATCGACTTTGCCTTGGCCGGCCCTGCCCACCGGTAATAATAGGTCCGCCCCGGCGCCAGGCCCTTCACCGACACCCGGGCGGTCCAGTCCCGGCCCGGCTCGGCCAGCGCCTCGCCCATCACCCGGGCGCGCGCCATGCGCGGGTCGCTCGATATCTCCAGCTTAAGTGGCACGGCCGTCTCGCCAACCCCCTGGAACCGGGTCCAGAACAGCATGCTGGTGGGCCCCGGCTCGCCGCTTGCAACCCCATGCGTGAACCCGACCAGCGGCACCGGCGGGGATTTGGCTCTAAGCCCGCCCGGCAGCAGCAGCCCGGCCCCAGCCAGCGCCGCCCCGCCGATCAGCTGGCGCCGATCGATCCTGCTGTCCCACCCCGTCATGCCATGCTCCTGCCCCGTGTCTCGGCTTCGCTTTCGCAGCGTTGCGTGACCATGATGTTGCACCCGAACCGGCTTTTCGCCAAACCCGGGTGCCATGCCACCGATGCGCAAGAAGTCCGAGCTGCCCTCCAAGCCCTGTGCCCACTGCGGCCGGCCGTTCAGCTGGCGCAAGAAATGGTCGCGCGACTGGGAACAGGTGCGCTATTGTTCGGATGCCTGCCGCGCCGGGAAAGTGCCGCCGGCCGACGGAGGAAGATGATGGCCACGCAATTGAAGCCGCCCGCTGCAGCAGATCTTGGGGATGTTCGCTCGCAAGTCTCAGATGCCGAATGGCAGCTCCGCGTCGATCTCGCCTGCGCCTACCGGCTGGTGGCACATCATGGCTGGGACGACCTCATCTTCACCCACCTTTCAGTCCGCGTGCCCGGCCCCGAGCATCATTTCCTGATAAACCCCTATAATCTGATGTTCGACGAGATTACCGCCTCCTCGCTGGTCAAGATCGACGTCGATGGCCGCCCGGTGATGGAAACCCCCTATCTCACCAACCCGGCCGGCTTCACCATCCATTCCGCGATCCACATGGCGCGAGACGACGCCCATGCCGTCATCCACCTGCACACGCCGCACGGCCAGGCCGTTGCCGCAATGGCCGACGGGCTGATGCCGCTCACCCAGACCGCGATGCTGATCCGCGACGAGATCGCCTACCACCACTATGAAGGCGTCGCGACCGACCTCGACGAGCGCGAGCGCCTCGTCGCCGACCTCGGCCGCAAGAACGCCATGATCCTGCGCAATCACGGCACGCTGACGATCGGTGAGACCGTCGGCGAAGCGTTCCTGAAGATGTACTTCCTCGAACGCGCCTGCGAAGCCCAGATCCACGCGCTGGCCGGGGGCGCCGCGCTCCTCAACCACCCGCCGCAGGGCACGCCGGAAAAGGCGGCCGAGCAGGGGCGGATGGGCCTGAAGATGGTCGGGAACCTGCTGGCGTGGCCGGCATTGCGACGCCGAATGGATAGGGTCGATCCCAGCTACGCCCATTGATAATTCTTATGGCCGGTTGAACGGTCGGTAGCCCTTCCCGATATAGCGGCGCAATCCGGGCCCCTCTGGCCGCGCAGGCGTGCGTGGTGATGTCGGACGTGAACCCCTGAAATGGGGCATGACGGTTCGGCGCGGCCGCGGCGCCTGACGGGTTAAAGAGGGCTCCGATGGAATTTCTGCTGGTCGACTGGCTGGGCAAGCCGCTGTGGCTGTGGCTCACCTTCTTCGCGATCGTCATCGCGCTTCTCGCCCTTGATCTCGGCGTCCTCCACAAGGAGAATCGCGAGATCGGAGTGAAGGAAAGCCTCTGGCTCTCGGCCGGCTATATCACGCTCGGTTTGTCGTTCGGCGCCTTCGTCGGGTGGCAGCTCGGGCCTACCGCCGCCAAGGAGTATGTCACCGGCTTCGTGGTCGAAAAGAGCCTGGCGATGGACAATGTGTTTGTCATTGCCATGATTTTCACCTATTTCGCCATTCCCCGCCTCTACCAGCATCGCGTGCTGTTCTGGGGGATCCTCGGCGTGATCGTGCTTCGCGGCATCATGATCGGGCTAGGCGCAACCCTGGTCAGCCAGTTCGGCTGGGTGCTCTATATCTTCGCTGCCTTCCTGATCTTCACCGGCGTCAAGATGTGGATGATGGCCGAACAGGAGTATGACGTCGGCGCCTCGCCCGTGCTCGCCTGGGTGCGCAAGCGCTTCAACGTCACGGACGCGCTCCACGGAGACCGCTTCTTCGTGAAGCAGCCCGACCCGACCAGCGGCAAGCTCGTCAACTTCATGACGCCCTTGTTCCTGGCCCTCATCATGGTCGAGTTCGTCGACGTGATCTTCGCGGTCGACTCGGTGCCGGCGATCTTCGCCATCACCACCGACCCGTTCATCGTCTACACCTCCAACATCTTCGCGATCCTCGGCCTGCGCGCGCTCTATTTCGCGCTCGCCGCCATGGTGCACCGCTTTCACTATCTGAAATATGCGCTGGCGGTGCTGCTGGTGTTCATTGGATCGAAAATCTTCCTGGGCGACCTCCTGGCGTTCGAAAACGGCAAGTTCCCAGTGGAGTGGAGCCTGGGGATCACTTTCGCGATCCTGGCGTCGGGGGTGGGGTTCTCGCTGTGGAAGACGCGCGGGGAGGCGGCGGCGGGCTGAGCTTCTCTCCTGCAAGCTCCTCCCCTGCGAACTGCAGGTCAAGTGAAGCCTGAACGGGAGGTCGCACGCAGAGCCGAAGGGGAGTCGCCGGTGCCAGCATAGCACGGGGGTCGGGCAGAGCCCGCCCTCTCCGTGCGGTCCCGGCAAAGAAAAGAAAAAAGAAAACGGAGCGTGGCAAAGCCACCCCGTCGGTCACGTAAAATGGGCGGGGTAATCCCCGCCCAATTTCGCGCCGGCCGGGCACTGCGTGCGAGTCTGCGGACGAGTGCTGCGCACTCGCTCGCAGCCGCACTTGGCCTAACTCAACAAATTCAGCTTCGGCATGGTCACCAGGGCCTGCCGCTTCGCGATCGTCAACCTCGTCAACCAGGGCGAGTCCTTGTCGGTGAACTGGCTCGGGGTCATCCCGACGAAGGTCTTAAAGTCGCGGATAAAGTGCGACTGGTCATAGAAGACGCCTGCCGCCGCCGTCTCCCAGCCCAGGTCCGGGTCAAGCCCCAGCCGGACCGCCGCCTGCAGCGCCCGGTATTTGCGGCTCAGCATCTTGGGGCTGGCACCATAGACTTTCAGCGCCAGCCGCTCGATCTGCCGCGCGCTCATGCCCGTCATCGCCACCAGGTCGTTGACATCCGGGTTGATCGATCCCGCCAGCCACTCGTCGGCGGCGCGGGTGAACCACAGCGGCGGTGGCTTCGCCTGCATCGACAACAGCAGGAAAAAGGCATCCGCCGCCGCCACGATCTCCCGGTGGGACTTGGCCTCCGCCATCCGCTCCAGCGCGCGCCGGGCCACCGGGCCGGCCACATCCTCCAGATCGGTCACGGCGTCGGCGAACTCGCTTGCACCCGCCCCCACCAACGCCGCCCAGCCGGCCGGCAAAAGCCCGGCTCCGAACAGCCGAAGGGGACCCTCCGCATTGAACCGGACTGCCACCGTCGTCGGGCCGCACAAGGCGGTCTGCGGCAGCCGCACCGGCTCGGCACCGCCATAAGAGAAGGTACCGCCGCCCTGGAAGAAGAACCGCACCTGCGGCAGCTCGGCGCGAAGCGTGTCCGACAACTGCGGCATGTCCGCTTCGAAGATGTAATAGCTGGAGACCCAGCCACGCAGCGGCGCAGCCGGCGAGAAATAGCGCAGCGAAAATGCCGGTCCCCTCAAGGAACGCCCAGCCTTGGCCAATCAAACGTCATGGCAACCACCTGTTGTCCAGCGCGCCTCTTCTCCGGCGCGCCGTCGCAAGTCCGCCTTTGTCCAGCGAACCGTCATCCAGCGAACCGTATGTCCCGCGCAAAAACAGGCGCGACCCGTCTTAGCCGAATCGCCCAAGCCTCCGGCGATTCAGTGCTTTCCTATGTCTGCCCGTTCAGGCCGAAGGTCAAGATGCGTGACAGGCGTCCGAAAAAGCACCCTGGGGCCGCGTCGGGCCCCAGGGTGTATGAGTGAGGATGGCCTCCGGTCCGCAAGCAGTCCGGTGCGAGCCATCCTTTGGGTCGCACCGCCGATCTAGAGCGGACAGCCGCCGAAGGATTGGACGAATCCGACAATCCCTCGCCCGGCCGTCCCCTGCTTGCCGAAAGCCTCTTGCCGAACCCGGCCCGAAGCAGGCGCGCCCGCCTTCCTTTCGACCGTCCTCGTTGCGCCCACCCTCCTTGCGCCCGCCTGTGCCGGCGCGGCATAGCGGGCCATGTTCGCCACGCTCCGCCCCTTTCTGTTCCGGCTCGATCCCGAAACCGCCCACAGCCTCACCTTGTCGGCGCTTGCCCGCGTCCCGCCCCGCACCGACACCCCGCAAGACCCCCTCCTTCGCACAACGATCGCAGGCCTCACGTTTCCGAATCCGATCGGCCTTGCCGCCGGGTTCGACAAGGACGCCCGGGTGTGGCGCCAGATGCTCGGCTTCGGCTTCGGCTTCGTGGAGGTCGGCACGCTCACGCCCCTGCCCCAGGCCGGCAATCCCCGCCCGCGCATCTTCCGCCTCGTCGAAGACCGCGCCGTCATCAACAGGCTCGGGTTCAACAACGGCGGGCTCGCCGCTGCCCTGCCCCGCCTCGCCGCCGAGGGCCGGCTCGGTGTCAATGTCGGCGCCAACAAAAACAGCCCCGACCGCATCGGGGACTATGCACAAGGCGTCGCTGCCGTTCGCCACCTGGCCGGCTGGATCACGCTCAACATCTCCTCGCCGAATACGCCCGGCCTGCGCGGGCTTCAGGGCGAGGCGCTTCCCGAACTGCTGGCCGCCGCCGCCGAAGCCCGGGGCGATGTCGGGCCGCCGTTGTTCCTGAAGGTCGCGCCCGACCTGGACGAAGCCCAGATGGACGCCGTTGCCGACGCCGTGCTGAACAGCCGCATCGCTGCCCTGATCGTCTCCAACACCACCATCGCCCGCCCCCCGGCGCTGCGGTCCCTCCACGCCGCCGAAGCCGGCGGCCTTTCCGGCGCCCCGCTACAGGCCTCTTCCATGGCGATCCTGTCGGGCTTTTACCGCCGGCTCGGCGCCCGCGTGCCGCTGGTCGGGGCGGGCGGCATCGGCAGCGGCGCCGACGCCTATGCCAGGATCCGCGCCGGCGCCTCGGCCGTCCAGCTCTACACAGCGCTCGCCTTCGAAGGTCCCGGACTGCCGGCGCGTATCGCTGCCGATCTCGCTCGCCTGTTGCGCCGCGACGGGTTCGCCTCGCCGGCAGGCGCCGTCGGCGCCAACTTGCAGGCTTGAGCCGCACCGCCCGCACGCTTACGGGAACAGCCATGTTGCATCATGCCATGGCTGCCCTGCTGGTTCTTGCGCTGCCCGGCGCTGCGCCCGCACAGCCGGTCGAAACCACCCCTACCGCCCGCTTCTACGAGCCGGGCACCACCACCCTTCGCCGCACCGCCGCCGACACCGCAGCGACCGGCCGCGCCGTCGTGTCCGCGGCAGACCCGCTCGCTGCTGCTGCCGGGCAAACGCTGCTCGCCGCCGGCGGCTCGGCCGCCGACGCCGCGCTTGCCACCACAATCGCGCTCACCGTGGTCGAGCCGCAGTCCAGCGGGCTCGGCGGCGGTGCCTTCCTGGTCTGGTACGATGCCGCTTCGAAGCGCACCCACACCCTCGATGGCCGCGAACGCGCGCCCGCTGCCGCAAAGCCCACCCGCTTCCTCGAACCCGGCGGCACCCCGATGCGGTTCCCCGATGCAGTTGCTGGCGGCTACTCGGTCGGAGTCCCCGGCGCCCTCGCGCTGATCGCCGAGGCCCACAGGCGCTGGGGGAAACGTCCCTGGGCCGAGCTGTTCGCCCCGGCCATCCGCCACGCCCGCGACGGCTTTCCGGTTTCGCCCCGCCTGAACCGCTTCACCACCTCCCGCCGCGACATGCTGGCAGCGACCCCGGCCGCCGCTGCCATCTTCCTCGATCCCGCCGGCAAGCCCTGGCCCGTCGGCCATGTGCTGCGCCAACCCGAACTCGCCGACAGCCTGGGACGGATCGTCCGCGAAGGCCCCGACTCCTTCTATCGCGGCCCGCTCGGCGCCGCTGTAACCCAGGCGGTCGCAACCGCCTGGCGCCACCCGGCGGCGCTCACCGCTGCCGACCTCGCCGGCTACACCGTCGCCGAACGCGCGCCGCTCTGCCGCCCGTATCGCCGCTGGAAGCTCTGCACCATGGGCCCGCCTTCGGCGGGCGGCCTCGCCGTGCTCCAGGTCCTGCTCCAGCTCGAACGCTTCGATCTGAAGAAGCTCGGCCCCGACAATCTGCTGGCCTGGCACCTGCTCGCCGAATCGCAGCGACTGGCCTTTGCCGATCGGGAAGCGTTCGGCGCCGATGCGGACTTCGCGCCCGTCCCGGTCCGGGGCCTGCTCGAGCCGGCCTATATCGCGGCGCGAAGCAGGCTGATCCGGATCGACCGGGCAATGCCAGAAGCTGCGGCTGGGCAGCCGCGTGGCGGTTTCGCCGGGAAAGTCGGGCCGCTCGCCGACGTTCCCGCCACCTCCCACCTGGTGGCCGCCGATGCGCCAGGCAATCTCGCCAGTCTGACCTCCACCATCGAGGGCCCCTTCGGCTCCGGCCTGGTCGCTGGCGGCATCGTCCTCAACAACCAGCTGACCGATTTCGATTTCACACCCGTCCGCAACGGTGAGGATGCCTTGAACCGCATCGAGCCGGGCAAGCGCCCGCGCAGCTCCATGGCCCCGATCATCGTGTACGACCGGCGCGGTGCCCCGGTCGCAGCGTTCGGCGCCGCCGGCGGCGCCACCATCATCGCCCAGGTCGCGAAGGCGCTGATCGCGCATCTCGACTGGGGCATGACGGTCGAGGATGCGATCGCCGCCCCCCAGATCTTCGCCGACCGGCGTGGCGTCCGCACCGAGGAAGGCACCCGCCTTGCAGACATGAATGCCGGGCTGAAGGCCCTGGGGCACAAGGAAGTCGGCAGCGGCACCCTGCCGCTCAAGACCAACGGTCTCGCTCGCGTCGACGGCAAATGGCGGGCGGCGGCCGATCCGCGCAGCGAGGGGCAGGCCCTGTCGGCCGAAACGCGTACAACAACGGGGAGCGCACGATGAGCAGGGCCGACATCGCCGAAGCCGAACGGCTGCGGCAAGCCGAACGCGCTTCGGTGCTGACCGGGATCGAAAAGTGGCGCAACCTCGTCGAGATGTTCTTCGGCCAGGCGGAGACGCTGGGAGATGCGCCGTTCCTGTGGCACAAGCAGGACGGCCGCTGGCAATCGACCAGCTGGGCTAAGGCCGCGCAGACGGTGGCCTCGATCGCCACCGCGCTGAAGGCGAAGGGGGTGAAGCCCGGCAACCGGGTTGCGTTGATCTCGGAAAACCGGCCGGAGTTCGCCCTGTGGGACCTCGGTATCATGGCCGCCGGCGCCATTACCGTCCCGACCTACACGACGAACACCCCGCGCGATCACCTCCACATCCTCGAAAATTCCGGCGCGGTGGCAGCCGTGGTCTCCACCTTCCGCCTTGCCCGCCCGTTGATGGACGCGGCGCTGCAAGCCAATGCCTGCCGGATGCTGATCGGGCTGGAACCGCTGAAGTTCGGCCAGGCCGGCGACAAGGTGGAGGTGCTCGATGCCCCCGCCCTACTCGCCGCGCACCCGGGCGATGTGGCCGCGGTGCAGGCCGCAGCAACCATGCGCCGCAGCGACACCGCCTGCCTGATCTACACCTCGGGCACCGGCGGGACCCCGCGCGGCGTGATGCAGCACCATGGCGCGATCCTGCACAATGTGTCGGGCTGTGTGGATATCATCCGCAACGATTTCCCCCCCGAACCCGGCGCCGAGACCTTCCTGTCGTTCCTGCCGCCCAGCCACGCCTACGAACACACCGCGGGCCAGTATCTGCCGATCGGGCTGGGCGGCGAAATCTACTATGCGGAAGGGTTGGAAAAGCTTGCCGCCAACATCGAGGAGGTGGGTCCGTCGATCATGGTGGTGGTCCCCCGCCTGTTCGAGGTGCTGCGCCAGCGGATGCTGAAAACCCTCGAGAAACAGGGCGGACTCGGCGTGCGGATGCTGGCCCAGGCCGAGCGCCTCGGCCGCAAGAGCTACGAAGGTCGCCTCGGGCTGTTCGACAAGCCCGTCGACTTTGTCGTTGAACGCACGCTGCGCCGCAAGGTCCGCGCCAAGCTCGGCGGACGGCTGAAGGCGCTGGTCGCCGGCGGCGCCCCGCTCAACCCGGATGTCGGCCTGTTCTTCCATTCCCTCGGAGTTACCCTGCTGCAAGGCTATGGCCAGACCGAGAGTGGACCTGTCATTTCCTGCAACCGCCCGGCCGCCCGCATCAAGATGCACACGGTCGGCCCGCCGCTGAAGGATACCGATGTGCGCATCGCCGAGGACGGCGAGATCCTGGTTGCCGGCGAGCTCGTGATGGCGGGCTATTGGCAGAACGACGAGGAAACCGCCCGCGTCCTGAAGGACGGCTGGCTCCACACCGGCGACATCGGCCTGCTCGACGAGGACGGCCATATCGTCATCACGGATCGCAAGAAGGACATCATCGTCAACGACAAGGGCGACAATGTCGCGCCGCAGCGGGTGGAGGGCATGCTCACGCTGCAGCCCGAGATCGGGCAGGCGATGGTCTATGGCGACAAGCGTCCCTATCTCGTCGGCGTCGTCGTGCCCGACACCGAGCATATGATGGAATGGGCCGCAAAGCACGGCGTAGAGGTCGCAAGCCTGAAGACCGACAGCGAATTCAACCGTTCGCTGCAGGCCGCTGTGGACCGGGTCAACGCCCAGCTCAGCGTGACCGAGAAGATCCGCCGCGTGATTCTTGCCGACGAGCCCTTCAGCGTCGACAACGAGCAGATGACCCCGAGCCTCAAGATCCGCCGCCACATCCTGAAAAAAGTCTATGGCGAGCGGCTCGATGCGCTCTACAGATAACGTCGGGGAGGGCGAGCGATGCAAGCACTACCGGTCGCTCTGCTCCTTACCGCCCAACTCGGCCTCGGCCTCGCCATGATCCCCCGCTTCCTCGGCCGTGAGCGAAACAGACCCACCCTGATCGGCCTCCACCTGCTGTTCGGCATCGCGGCCCTCGAACTCATCGCGCTCCTGTTGCGCGGCACCCCCGCCGGCGACATCGCCGCCGACCGCCCCACGCTCACGCTCGCCGCCGGCCTGATCGCAGCCGCCCTGCTGGCCGGCCTCGCGGCCGCAATTATCGGCAAAGATATGCCCCGCGCCGCCCGCACCATGGTCTGGGCCCACGTCGCCGTCGGCACCGCGGCGATCGGCGCGTTCATAATCTGGCTGTCCCGAACCGCCTGAGCCAATCCCAAAGGACGACTGTCATGCCAGCGGTCCGAAGGACTGGCGAAGCCAACGCTCGCATCTCCCAGCTCACCGCCACCAACGCCCAAGGCGACAGCAAAGCCTCCGCCCCCAGCCTTCTCTGAGGCAGGCAAGGCAGGGCTCTGCCCTGCTCCCGCGGGAGGGCCAAAGTCCCCTGCCGGAGTCAAGGGACCGAGCCCCTTGAAAATCAATTCCGCCGCTAAAAGCGCGTCCGCACCGTCACCCCGAACGTCCGCGGTTCGGCCAGGAACGCGCCGAACAGCTGGTCGGCCGTCGGGCCGCCCCGTGCCGTCTGCGCGATCGTGCCGCCACCCAGCAGCGGCGAGTTGAAGCCGACCTGGCTGTACTTCTCGTTCAGCAGATTCTGCGCCCAGGCTTCCACTGACCAGCGACCTTCGGGGCCGGAAATGCCGAGGCGCGCATTCACCACCACGAACGCCTGCTGTTCCTTTTCGGGGAACAGGTCGGACCCGGTCTGGATCGCCGACTGGAACCGGTAATCGACGTAGAACAGGCCGGACAGATTCTCGGTGATCGTCGGCGTCCAGGTCATGCTCCCGGTCTGCACGAATTCCGGCGCGTTGGAGAGTTTGTTGCCGGGCAGGTTGAACAGCGGCGTCGGGAACGGACGCCCGCCGACCCCAACCAGATTCTTGCTGTAGCGCGTGTTGGCCCAGGTGAAGCCGATGTTGAAGGCGAGATCGGGGATCGGGAAGATCGCCGCCTCCACCTCGACACCGGTGGACTTCACGCCGGCCTTTACGTCGTCCGACGACGGGCAGGCGCCGGTTGCGGCGGCTTCGGCGCCGGTCCGCGCACCGGTACCTGTTCCGACCACCGGAGCGCGGGCGCGCGGCAGGCCGGCAAAGTCGCGGTCGCCGCCGCCCAGGTCGCTGCCGCAGGCCTGGATATTCTCCACCAGGAAGTTGGTGCCGTTGAACGTGTTCAGCTGGAACTGGTCGAAGATGGAGTGGAACGCCGCCACGTTGATCTTCACCCGGTTGAGATCGAGCTTGGCGCCGACCTCGAAGCTGTCCACCAGCTCGGGCTCGAATTTCAGATCGTTGGTATTCACCGCAAAGCCGTTGGCCGGGCCGGCGGTCAGGCCGGAGCGGTCCAGGTTGAACCCGCCCGCCTTATAGCCTTTGGCATAGCTCGCGTAGGTGAGCAGCTCGGGCACGGGCTTGAACGACAGCACGGCCGTACCCGTCCACTGGTCTTCCTTCTTCTCGTTGCTGCCGACAAAATTTACCGGGCTGATCACGCACGGCAGCGCCGCAAGGCCCGCCAGGGTGGGCGAGGTGGCGATGGCGCGGCACAGCGTGTTGTCGCTGGCGAGGTTCAGGTCCAGCCGCTTGCGCTCGTTGGTATAGCGTGCCCCGATCGTCAGGCTCAGCTTGTCGGGCACGATGTCGAACACATTGTGCGTGAAGAAGGCGTAGTTGCGGCTGCTCTGCTTGTAGACGTCGGCGATAATTCCCCGATTGTTGGTGGTATCGCCCGGCCGGCCCACGGCGGCCGCAACCGCATCATAGCCGAACAGACCCGGGATCGTGAGCCCGGCGAACAGGCGTGCCGGGCCGCGCAACCCCGCAAGTGCCGGAACATCGGGGATCGCCGCAGCCCCGGCCGGATTGACGCAGCCCGGCGACGAGGTGGAGAGCAGGCCCGGAATGCCGATGGACGCGGCCGTCGTGCCCAGGCCCAGGGCCACCCGGCAGTTGATGAATCGCTGATAATCGGCGCCGTAGCTCGTGGTGCTGGTAAAATCGAGCTTCTCGTTGGCGTAATAGCCGCCCACCAGCCAGTCCAGCCGGTCGTCGAACAGCGTCCCGTTCAGCCGCACTTCCTGGCTGAAGGTGCGGAACTGGGTCGTGTTGTCGGTGACTTCCAGGATGTCGAGATTGGTATAGTCGGCGTCCTGATTGCGCACCGTCTTCCAGTCGCGATAGGCGGTGATCGACGTCAGCTTCACATCGCCGAAATTCCAGTTCAGCTCGCCCGAAAGCCCCCAGTCCTTCACCTCGCCCTGATAGTCGCGGCCCGGCGTGATCGAGGTCTCGCGGGCATAGGTATCGCCGGTGACCACGGCGCCCAGGCCGCGGATGATGTTCACGATCTGGTTGTTCGAGCTGATGCCGATCGCGCCGGTCGCCGGGCTGAAGGTCACCTGGCGGAACGGCAGGAACGCCGACGCACAGCATTCTTCCTTGCGCTTGGCATAATCCCCGATCAGCCGGATCTCCAGGTCGTCGTTGGGCGTGAACAGCAACTGCCCGCGCACCAGCCAGCGGTCCCGGTCGTTCACGTCGTCGCCGGTGATCACATCGGTGATGAAGCCCTTGCGTTTCGAATAGACCCCGTCGATCCGGCCGGCGAGCACATTGTCGATGATGCCGCCGGTCACCCCGCCGGCCACGCGCCAATAGTCATAATTGCCATAGCTCAGCTCGGCATTGCCGCCGATGTCAAACTTCGGCTTGGCCGTGATCACATTGATGAGGCCGGCGGACGCATTGCGCCCGAACAGCGTGCCCTGCGGCCCGCGCAGCACCTCGATCCGCTCGATTTCGCCAAGCTCGGTCAACCCCGATCCGGTCCGGCTGCGATAGACCCCGTCGATGAACACCGCGACCGAGCTTTCGAGGCCGGCATTGTCCCCCACGGTGCCAATGCCGCGGATCCGCGCCACCCCGCCGGAAGTTTCCGAACTGGTCGACGACACCAGAAGCGACGGTGACAGCTGGTTCAGCTGGCGGATGTCGCTCGCCCCCGAATTCCGCAGGCTTTCCGCCGTCACGGCACTCACCGCGATCGGCACGTCCGACAGGGACTGCGACCGCTTGGTGGCAGTGATAATGATGTCGCCCTGCCCAAGTTCGACTTCTTCGGCAGCGGCTGCGGTGCCTTCCTGGGCATGGGCCGGCATTGCAGCGATAAGGGCGACGGACGCCAGCAGGAAAGAGCGCATCAAAATTCCCCAAGGAGAGCCTCTGGCAACATAGCCGGGCCTTTGCAGACCTGCTAGAATTCCCGTGCAGGCTGTTCAACCGTTGCTGCAATGCAACATTTCCGTTCTGTTGCAGCCTGTTGTAATTGTGCAACGATGAAGACCGGCCCGCGGTCCGGATCAGCGCAGGATCATTCGCCGCACGAAGAAGGCCGCAACCAGATAGCCGGCGCCGCCAACCAGAAACAGCGGCAGATAGCTGCCGCCGGCGTCCAGCAAGCGCCCCGTAATTTCCAGAACGGCAGCCCCCCACAGATTGCCTGCCAGTGCCCCGATCGAGACCACCGACGCCACCCGCCGCGCAGGGAACGCATCGACCACGGTTGCGAACAGGTTGGTCGAGAAGCCCTGGTGCGCGAACAGCACGATCCCGATCACCAGCGCGGCAAGCCAAAGATCGCCGACGAACAAGGCCAGCGGTGCAATCAGCGCGATGCTGCCATAGCCCAGCAGCGCCCGCATCCTGGCGTCGGCCGGCGCCATGCCGCGCGCGATCAGCCGAGCGCCGATCACCCCGCTCGACAACGCGCCCGCCATCGCCAATAGATAGACGAACGCCGTGGGCCGGGCGACCTCCGCCGCAGTCAGGCCGAAGCTGCGCATGAAAAAATCCGGCAGCCAGAACATCATCAGCCACCACATCTGGTCGGTCAGGATCTTGGCGATCATGAAGCCGTGCACCCGCCGGTCCTTCAGCAGGTCGGCCCATGTCGTGTCGTTCGCCTCCAGCACCGAAAGGCTGATGTCCGCCCGCGGCGTCGGCGGCCGAGCCAGCAGCCACAGCAGCACCCAGGCGAGCCCGATCGCTCCCACGATCATGAAACTCTGCCGCCAGCCGACCGCCAGGGCCAACGCCGGAATGACAAGCGGCACCACGATCGCGCCCACATTGGGCGCGGCATTCACGATGCCCAGCGCCAGCGACGTTTCTGTCCGCGGGAAATAGCTGGCGACAGACTTCACCGCCGCCGGCGTCTGGATCGATTCCGAAGCCCCCAACGCCACCCGCAGCACCAGGAACCCACCGAAGCTGGTGACCGCCACATGCAGCAGCGTAATCCCGGACCAGAGCCCGTTCCCCAGCGCATAGCCCCACTTCAGCCCGACCCGATCGAGGAACCAGCCGGCGAACAGCAGCGTGCCGACCGAGCCGAGCTGGAACAGCGAGGCGAGCCGGCCATAGTCGGCGTCGCTCCAGCCGAAATCGGCCAGGATGTCGGGCTTCAGCATCGCAACCATCTGCCGGTCGAACCCGTTGATGATGACGGACGCCACCGCGAAGGCCAATATGCCCCAGCGCCAGCGCTGCGTCGTGTCGATCAGCGGCGGGGTCACGGTTGCCATGCTGCACGGGGTCTAGCGGCGTTTCCCGCCATCGCCTAGCAACGGAGTCGAGGGAGACGGACAATGGCAGGCAGGCTCGACGGCAAGATCGCACTGATTTCGGGCGCCGCCTCCGGCCTCGGCCTGCGAATGGCGCAGCGCTTCGCCGGCGAGGGCGCGCGGGTGCTCCTCACCGATATCGACGCCGCGGGCGCCGGCGCCGCCGCCCAGGCGATCGGTCCTGCGGCAGCGTCCTTCGCCCACGACGTGACCGACGAGGCACAGTGGGCCGCCGCCGTCGCGGAAGCGGCCGGGCGCTTCGGCGGCCTCCACATCCTCGTCAACAACGCCGGGATCGGCACGCCCGGCAGCGTCGAATCCACCAGCCTCGACGACTGGCGCCGGGTCCATGCCATCGACCTCGACGGTGTCTTTCTCGGCTGCAAGGCCGCCCTCCCGCTGATCCGCGAGACCACCCGCCGCGAGGGCTCGCGCGGCAGCATCCTCAACATCTCGTCGATCGCCGGGGTCATCGCGTCGGGCCGGATGGCTGCCTACAACAGCGCCAAGGCCGGGGTCCGCCACCTCACCAAATCGGTCGCGCTGCACTGCGCCTCGGGGAAGGACGCAGTCACCTGCAACTCGGTGCACCCAGCCTTCATCGACACGCCCATTCTCGACGGCTTCCAGCAGCCCGGAATGACCCGAAACGAGCTGAAGGAAAAACTCGGCCGCCAGGTCCCGACCGGCACCGTGGGGGACCCCGACGATGTCGCGTGGGCCGCGGTCTATCTTTGCTCCGACGAAGCCAAGTTCGTCACCGGCGCCGAACTCTACATCGACGGCGGCATCAGCGCGCAATAGGGGTGAGACCATGACCGAAACGATCCATCCCGTTCCCGCTGCCTGGGCAGAGCGCGCCAGGATCGACGCCGGACGCTATGCCGAACTCTACCGGGAGTCCCTCGCCGACCCCGACGGCTTCTGGCGGCGCGAAGCCGGGCGGCTCGATTGGGCCACGCCCTTCACCGAAGTCTCCCGCACCAGCTTCGACGCCGCCGACTTCGGCGTCCGCTGGTTCGCCGACGGCTCGCTGAACGTGAGCGCCAACTGCCTCGATCGCCACCTGGCCGAGCGCGGCGACACGCCGGCGATCCTGTGGGAGCCGGACAGCCCGGGGGAGGGCCGCACCCTTACCTACCGGCAGCTTCACGAAGCCGTCTGCCGCCTTGCCAACGCCCTCCTGTCGCTCGGCGTTCGGAAAGGCGACCGGGTCACCATCTACCTGCCGATGATCCCGGAGGCGGCGATCGCCATGCTGGCCTGCGCCCGCATCGGCGCCATCCACTCGGTCGTGTTTGGCGGCTTCTCGCCCGACAGCATCTCCAACCGGATCCAGGATTGCGATTCGAAACTCGTCATCACGGCCGACGAAGGCCTGCGCGGCGGCAAGCCGGTTCCGCTCAAGGCCAATGTCGACGAGGCGCTGAAAAACTGCCCCTCTGTCGAAACGGTCATCGTGGTGCCGCGGGTGGGCAAGGGGGTATGGATGCAAGAGGGCCGCGACCTCGATTACGAAACCCTGGTCGCCGCCCAGTCGCCGCACTGCCCCGCCGAGCCGATGTCCGCCGAGGACCCGTTGTTCATCCTCTACACCTCGGGCTCCACCGGCAAGCCCAAGGGGGTGCTGCACACATCCGGCGGCTATCTCGCCTGGGTGTCGCTGACGCACGAGATGGTGTTCGATTACCGCCCCGGCGAGATCTTCTGGTGCGCCGCCGATGTCGGCTGGGTGACGGGGCACAGCTATGTCGTCTATGGCGCGCTCGCCAACGGCGCCACCACGCTGATGTACGAAGGCGTGCCGACCCATCCGGATTTCAGCCGCTTCTGGCAGATCATCGACAAATATCGGGTCGACATCTTCTACGCCGCGCCGACCGCCTTGCGCGCCCTGATGCGCGAAGGCGACGACTGGGTCACGCGAACCAGCCGCGCCTCCCTGAAGCTGCTCGGCACCGTCGGCGAGCCGATCAATCCCGAAGCCTGGGCCTGGTATCACCGCGTCGTCGGCGAAGGGCGCTGCCCGATCGTCGATACCTGGTGGCAGACCGAGACCGGCGGCGCCATGATCGCCCCGCTGCCCGGCGCCACGCCGCTCAAGCCCGGCTCGGCCACCCTGCCGCTGCCCGGAGTCGAGCCGCAGATCGTCGATGCCGACGGCACGCTTCTGGAAGGGCCGTGCGAAGGCAATCTGGTCCTCGCCCGCAGCTGGCCCGGGCAGATGCGCACCGTCTGGGGCGATCACGAGCGCTTCTTCCAGACCTATTTCACCACCTATCCGGGCAAATATTTCACCGGCGACGGCTGCCGTCGCGACGCCGACGGCTATCACTGGATCACCGGCCGGGTCGACGACGTGATCAACGTCTCGGGCCACCGCATGGGCACCGCCGAAGTCGAAAGCGCCCTCGTCGCCCATCCCAAGGTCGCCGAAGCCGCCGTCGTCGGCATGCCGCACGATCTGAAAGGCCAGGGCATCTACGCCTATGTAACACTCAACGCCAACGAGACGCCGGACGAAGCGCTGCGCCGCGAACTCCTGCTCTGGGTCCGCAAGGAAATCGGCCCGATCGCCACGCCCGACGCCCTCCAGTTCGCCCCCGGCCTCCCCAAGACCCGCTCGGGCAAGATCATGCGCCGCATCCTGCGCAAGATCGCCGAAGGGGATGTCACCAACCTGGGCGACACAAGCACGCTGGCCGACGCGGCGGTGGTGGACGATCTGGTGGCGAACCGGGTCGGATGAAAGATCCTCCTCCGCCCGCAGGGGCGGGGACCGCCCGTAGCGTGGTGGAGGGAGCTGGCCAGTCCGCTTGAACGGGTAGGGGAAGAAGGAGGATTGCGGACAAAGCCCGCTCGTCGGTCCCCGTACAAGGGCCGGGGCTTCACCCCGGACTTGATCGGGCGCCGGCCGGCCATCGGCGAGTCGCCGATTAGCGCTGCGCGCTGACGGTCGCCGCCGACTGGCCGAACAGCCGGGCCTTCTGTTCCTCGGTCATCTCCCCCTGCTGCACCTCGGGACGGTCGGCGATCGCATAGGCCCGCTCGGTCGCGGGCCGCGCGGAGATAGCGTCCGCCCTGCGCGCCAGGTGTGGCATCGGCGTGTCGCCCGGCGCC
>JANPJJ010000210.1:0-10454 GCA_031425455.1 Sandaracinobacter sp.
CGACATCATCGTCACCTCCAGCAGCGCCGAAAAGATCATCAACGCGCTCCCCCGCGACCAGAAGATTCTGTTCGCGCCAGACAAGCACCTCGGCGCCTGGCTCAACAAGCGCACGGGGCGCAACATGCTGCTGTGGGACGGAACCTGCATCGTCCATGAGGCTTTTTCCGAAACCGAGCTCCTGAAGCTGAAAGCGCTCCACCCCCAAGCCCCGGTCGCCGCCCATCCCGAATGCCCGGCCTATATCCTCGATCACGCCGACATGATCGGAAGCACCAGCGCCATCCTGAAGTTCGCGACCGACAGCCCGAGCCAGACCATCATCGTCGCCACCGAACCGCACATCATCCACCAGATGCAGAAGGCCGCGCCGGGTAAGATCTTCATTGGCGCCCCCGGCGCCGACGGCAACTGCAACTGCAACATGTGCCCCTACATGGCCCTCAACACGGTCGAAAAACTCTACCTGGCCCTGCGCGACCTCCAGCCCCGAATCGAAGTCCCCGAACCCGTCCGGCTCCGGGCCCTCCTCCCCCTCAACCGGATGCTGGCAATCGCCAGCGGCGCCGCAACAGACCTGACCCCAGCCCAGACCCATCCACCCGTCACCGGAGACTGACCACAAACCCCTCTCCCGTCAGGGGAAAGGGCGCCTGCCCCCGCGAAGGCTGGGGACTCGCCGAAGGCGAGCGGGGTGAGGGGAGTGCCTCGCCACCCACGCCGCCCACAACACCACAAGAAAACAACCCCCATGCGAAAGCTGCTGATCGCTCCCATGTTCGCAACCCCAGCCACCGCCCAGTCCCCGGTTCCGACCGCCCCAGATCCGCACCAGTGGCTGGAAGACGTCACCGGCGAGAAAGCCCTCGGCTGGGTCCGCGCCCGCAACGCGAAATACCTTCCCGAGCTCGAATCCGCCCCCGGCTTCGCGCAATGGCGCACCCGCGCCGAGCAGGTCCTGCAAGACCCGCGACGCATCGCCTACCCCGCCGGCGCCAACCCCAGCGGAGTCACCGCAACCCGCGTCTTCAACTTCTGGCGCGACGCCACCAGTGTCCGAGGCGTCTGGCGCGTCTCCCCGCGCGCCGCCTTCGATGCCGGCACACCGCAATGGACCACCCTCCTCGACCTGGATGCGCTGGAAGCCGCCGAGCAGCAGAACTTCCAGTTCGGCGGCGCTACCTGCCTGGCCGGCGCCTTCACCCGCTGCCTCGTCAGCCTGTCGGTCGGCGGCAAGGATGCGGTCGAAGTCCGCGAGTTCGACACCGCAACCAACCGCTTCGTCCCAGCCGCAGAGGGCGGCTTCGTCAGCCCGGACGCCAAGCAGACGCTGGCCTGGCTCGATCAGGACCGCCTGCTCGTCGCCACCGCCGCCGGCCCGCAGACGAGCTCGGGCTATGCCCGCGAAGTCCGCCTCTGGCAGCGCGGCACCCCCTTCTCCGCCGCCAGGCTGCTCCTCACCGCCGCCGCGGCCGACATGGGCGCCTGGCCCGCCGCCTTCGGCACCGGCGAAAGCCGCCGCGCCGTGATCGACCAGCGCCGAAGCTTCTGGACCGGCAGACTGCGCCACCTGATGGCCGACGGCTCGCTCGCCGAAAGCCCGCTGCCCGACGATGCCGATTTCCGCTTCATCGCCGATATCGCCGGCTTCGGGGGCCCTCGCGCCTACGCCCTGCTCCGCACCGATTTCATGGGGCACCCAGCCGGCAGCCTCGTCGCCTACGCCGTTCCCGCCAGCGGCAAGCCGGGCCCGATCGAGCGCGTCTTCACCCCGGGCGAGACCCAGGCGATCGAGAATGTCGATGCCACCGCCCGCGCGGTCTACATCAGCCTCCTCGACAATGTGTCGGCCAAGCTGATCCGCATGTCCGCCGGTCCGGACACCCGGAACGGCGCCACCTGGCAGCAGGCCGAAGTCGCGATTCCCGCCAATTCGGCCCTCACGCTCGTCGCCACCGACGACGGCGACACTGTCTATGCCAATGTTCAGGGCTTCACCGAGCCGTCGCGCCTGATGAAGGCCGTCGACGGCGGCGCCGCCACCACCCTCGCCTCGGCACCGGCCTTCTTCGACGGCTCGAAGTTCGATGTCGCGCAGCGCTTCGCCACCTCGAAGGATGGCACGCGCATTCCCTATTTCGTGGTGCGCCCGAAAGGCGCAAAGGGCGCGCTGAAAACCCTCACCTGGTCCTACGGCGGCTTCGAAATCCCGCTAGTGCCCGCTTATGCCGCGCCCGACGTCCAGATGTGGCTGGAGGCCGGCAACCAGTATGTCGTCGGCAACATCCGCGGCGGCGGCGAATTCGGCCCGCGCTGGCACCAGGCCGCCCTCCTCGAAAAACGCCAGAGCAGCTACGACGACCTCCACGCCGTCGCCGAAGCGCTAAGGACGGAAGGCATGGCCTCCCGGATCGCGGTCCACGGCTGCTCCAACGGCGGCCTGATGGCGGCCGTCGCCTACACCCAGCGGCCCGATCTCTACGACGCCGCCATGGTCGGCGTGCCGCTCGCCGACATGCGCCGCTATCACCTGCTCCTCGCCGGCGCCTCCTGGATGGCGGAATATGGCAACCCAGACACCGCCGACTGGAACTTCATCAAGACCTACAGCCCGTACCAAAACATCCGGAAAGACGCCAAATACCCCCGCGCCTTCTTCTATACCTCCACCAAGGACGACCGGGTCCACCCCGGCCATGCCCGCAAGATGGCAGCCGAAATGGAGGCGCAGGGCCACCCGATCTACTACTACGAGAATGTGGACGGCGGCCACGCCGGCGTCGCCAACCTGAAGGAGAGCGCCTACCGCATCGCGCTCATGCTGGCCTATCTCGATCGCGAGCTGAAATGACCGACTACCCCGTGCTGCCCGGGTTTGATCTCCAGGCCTTCGTCACCGCGACACTCGCGGAGGATCTCGGCGGATGGTCGGGGGACGGGTCCGACGTCGCCCGCGACCTCACCGCCACCGCCTGCCTGCCCGCAGACGCGCAGCTGTTCGCCGTGCTCGCCACCCGCGAGCCGGTCACCCTCGCCGGCCTCTCGATCGCCAAGCTGTTCTTCCGCGCGCTCGATCCGTCGTGCCATGTCACGCCGATGTTCAACGACGGCGTCCAGGTCCCCGCCGGCACCCGGCTCATGCACATCCGGGGCAACGCCCGCGCGCTGCTGGCTGCCGAGCGTTCGGCTCTCAACACCGTCCAGCACCTCACCGGGATCGCCACGCTCACCCGCCGCTATGTCGATGCGATCGAGGGCACCGGCGCCACCCTGCTCGATACCCGCAAGACGCTGCCGGGCCTGCGCCTCCTCGAAAAATATGCCGTCCGCATGGGGGGCGGCACCAACCACC
Source organism: Sandaracinobacter sp. (assembly GCA_031425455.1). Lineage (GTDB taxonomy): Bacteria > Pseudomonadota > Alphaproteobacteria > Sphingomonadales > Sphingomonadaceae > Sandaracinobacteroides. Next base: position 3,353 of record JANPJJ010000210.1, read on the forward strand.
GCATGGGCCTGCACGACGCCCCGATGGTGAAGGACAATCACATCGCCGCCGCAGGCGGCATCACCCGGGCCGTCGCCGCCTGCAAGGCCGCGGGCCTCGCGAACATCACCGTCGAAGTCGACCGGCTCGATCAGATTGAGCCCGCACTCGCCGCCGGCGCCGACCGCCTCCTCCTCGACAACATGGCACCGCCGATGCTGCGCGAAGCCGTGCAGCTCGTCGCCGGCCGCGTCCCCACCGAAGCCTCGGGCGGCGTCAACCTCGGAAGCATCCGCGCCATCGCCGAAACCGGGGTCACCCACATCTCGGTAGGCCGCCTGACCCAGTCAGCCCCGGCCGCCGATATCGGCATGGACTATCCCGACTGAAATAACCGTCATCCCGGCGAAAGCTGGGATCTCCCCCTGCAACGCCCAGGCACCTTCAACGGGCCAAAACCCACTCAAACAGGCTGCGAAACCCCCCCAGTCCGAACCGTCACGGGCCGGGCAACCTCGCCCTCCAGCCGCGCCGGCGATGTCGGCGACCCGAGCGTCGCCGCCGGCATCCGCGCCGCTTCGGCCACCAGCCGGGTCTCGCGACGCTCCAGCCAGCGGGTGAACAACATGCCGCCGACGGCCGCCGCGATCATACCGACCGGCCCCAGCGCCCGCGCCATGCGCGGCAGCACCACCGGCAGCGCCGCCCCGATGATGGCGCCCGCCGGGCCGGCCGCGCTGCCGCCGATGGTCCGGGCGACGCTGCGGCCCGCGAATGCAGTGATAATCTTGCCGATCATGGGACGTGTCGATCCTTAAGCTTGTTCCAGGCTCGCACAACGTGGCGACCCGCCCCAATGTTTCAAGAGCGACGCCGAAATCGCCGCCGCAATCGCATCTGCCCGATCAGATCTTCTCGCTCAGCCGGATCGCAGCCCGGCATCCTGCCCGCACCACGGCCGACATCAGCGGATAGCCCGGCGCCTCCTCCGCGCCGTGCGCCAGCGCCACATGCCGGTGCTCCACCTCGTCGGCCTGGAAATCCGCGATCAGCTCGCCCAGCTCCGGGTCCGCATCCCCCAGCAGGTCGCGCTGCGCCTGGTAGTGCCGGTCGATTTCCGTCTCCACCGCCGCCGTCACCGCCATCGCTGCCTTCGGCCCCATCAGCGCCGAAACCGCCCCCAGCGCGAATCCGGCCCCGTGCCACAGCGGCATCAGCAACGTCGGGCGAATGCCGCGCGCCACCACCATCCGGTCGAATGCCTTCAGGTGCCGCTCCTCCTGCGTCGCCATCCGCGCGATCTCCGCCGATACCGGGCTTCGCATGCCCATCACCGCCAGCTGCCCGGCATAGATCCGCGCCGCGCCATATTCCCCTGCATGGTCCACCCGCACCATCGCATCGGTGTCGGGTGCGGGGTCGCCCGCAAGCCGCCGGCCCGTCGTCATATGCGGCTCGTCATGTGCGCCTCCACATCAGGAACGCCGCCCCGGCAGCCACTGCCGAAATCAGCGCGTTCCACCCTGCCATCGAAATCCCCAGCAGGCTCCATGGGATTTCGTCGCAGCGCACCAGCGGCGCCGTCATCAACGTGCCCAGAAGATCGCCTCCGGTCGCCACCGGCGCAGTACAGGCGGTCACGCCCTCCCACCAGTCCTGCTCGACTCCGGCGTGGAACAGCCCCAGCCCGGCCGCGCTCAGCATCGCGAGAATCGCCAGGAACCCGAACGCCCGGTTCCCCGTCAGCATCGCCGCCGTCGCCATACCCAGCACGGCCAGATGTGCATAGCGCTGCCAGAAGCACATCTCGCACGGCGCCAGGCCGCCCAGATACTGGAACGCCAGCGCCCCCAGCAGAACACCGCCCGACACGCCGAACAACAACAGCGCCGAGCGCCGCACCCCCTCTGCGGTCACGGCCTCCACCTCAGCGCGAGGCGATCTCGGCCGCGGGCAGCGCGCTCGGCGCCAGCCGCCCCACCAGCTTCACGGCATAATCCATCTGGAAGTCGGTGATCCCCGCCTTCTTCAGCTCGTCCGCCGTCAGCTTGAAGCGCGGGTCGGGCTTGCCGTCGTCCTCGATCAGCTTGTCGTCCGCCTTCTTCTCCGCAATCAGATGGTTGCGAAGATCGGCCTCGCGCAGCCGCGGCCGGTCGTTGCGCGTGGTGTCGCTCAGCTGCGGCACGAGGATATCGGGCTCGATCCCGGCCTCCTGCACCGATTTGCCTGCGGGCGTGTAATAGCGCGCCGTGGTCAGCCGCAGCCCGGTCTCGGGCCCCAGCGGAATCAGGGTCTGCACGCTCCCCTTGCCGAAGGTGCGCTGCCCGATCACGATCGCGCGCTTCTGGTCCTGCAAGGCGCCTGCCACGATCTCGGCGGCAGAGGCCGAGCCTTCGTCCACCAGCACGATCACCGGCTTGCCGCCGGTCAGGTCGTCGGCCCGGGCATAGTAACGCTCGATGTCGCCCTTGCTCCGCCCGCGCTGCGAAACGATCTCGCCGCGCTCCAGGAACGTGTCCGACACGTCGATCGCCTGGTCCAGCAACCCGCCGGGGTTGGACCTCAGGTCGATCACGAACCCGGCCAGGTCCGGCCCGATCTGCTTCGAAAGCGAGGTGACCGCCAGCCGCGTCGCTTCCCCGGTCTGGCGGTTGAAGCTGGCGATCCGGATCACGCCCACATTGCCCTTGGCTTCCCACTTCACCGGGCGGATCTTGATGATCTCCCGCACCAGCGTGAAGGTCAGCGGCTTGGGCTGCCCCGGCCGTACCACGGTCAGCTTCAACGAAGAGCCAGGGCTGCCCCGCATCTTGTCCACCGCCTCGTTCAGGGTCGTCCCGAAGATCAGCTCGTCGTCCAGGTGGGTGATGAAATCGCCGGACTTGATCCCGGCGCGCGCTGCCGGGGTGTCGTCGGTCGGCGCCACCACGCGAACGGCGCCGTCCTCGGCCGCCACGGTCAGCCCCAGGCCGCCATATTCGCCGTCGGTCTGGCTGCGCATATTCTCGCTGTCACGGGCATCCAGATAGCTCGAATGCGGGTCCAGGCTCGCCAGCATCCCGTTGATCGCGCCTTCCACCAGCTTCTTGTCATCCACCTGGTCGACATAGGTTTCGCGCACCTTTAGGAACACGTCCATCAACGCGTCCAGCTCGCGCCAGGTCTCGTTCTCGCGCGCGGCGTTCACCGTGCTCGGCACCGTCAGGGCCAGCACGGCCCCGGCAGATGCGGCAAGCAGGGTATGGGCAAAAGGCTTCATGAGGCTGACCTTCATCGGCGAGTCGAACGGAATCCTGAACCCTTAGCTTAGCAGCTTGAACAGGGGGTGAAAGCGGGCGTCTTTGCTGGGCTCGCGGATGAAACATCCGCGCGTTCGGCGGACGGCCGCCGGCGCCCGGCCGGTCTTGCGGCGCCGGTTCCGGCACCGGGCTGCTGGCTATTCCCGATGATAGGGATGCCCCGCCAAAATCGCCGTCGCCCGGTAAAGCTGCTCGGCCAACATCGCGCGTGCCAGCAGATGCGGCCAGGTCGCAGGGCCGAACGCCAGCACCAGGTCGGCCGATCCCCTTGTCGCCGCATCGTGCCCGTCCGCCGGCCCCAGCAGGAACCGCGCCTCGCGCACCCCCTCGTCGCGCCACCGCCCCAGCCGCTCGGCCAGCGCCGCACTTGTGAGAAGCTCGCCGCCCTCGTCCAGCACCACGGTCCGGCTGCCGGCCGGCGCCGGCGCAAACACCGCCCCCTCGCCCAGCTCGGTCAGGGTCGCCCCCCAGGCAATCCGCTTCAGATAACGCGCCGTCAGCTCGGCCTCGGGCCCCCGCCCCGCCTTGCCATACGCCAGGATCGACAGCTTCAAAGCCCTGCCACCAACACTCGGTCATGCCAGCGCAGGCTGGCATCTCCCCGCTCGACGCTGGCAGAGCTGGCCCAAAATCACGGCCGCGCCCCCTCGGCCCGCTTCGGGGCCCCGTCGGCATCGAACGCCCACATCTTCTCCAGCCCGTAGAATTGCCGCACTTCCGGGCGGAACAGGTGCACGATCACGTCCTTGGCATCGATCAGCACCCAGTCCGCCGCCGCCAGCCCCTCGATCCGCACACTCCGCTTCAGCTGGCCCTTCACCTCCGCCTCGATGCGCTGCGCCAGCGACGCCACCTGGCGCGTCGAGCGCCCGGTCGCCACCACCATATGGTCGGCAATCGCGCTCTTGCCGGCCAGCGGGATCGTCACGATCTCCTCGGCCTGGCCATCCTCCAGGCATTGCAGGACCAGCGCGTGCAGCGCCTCCACTTGGGCATTGACATCGTTCAATTGGAAATCCTGTGGCTGGCCAGGTCATGGCGGGAACGGAAGGTTTCGGCCCAGTCGGGGTCGCCGGCCCGGATCGAGGTCGCCGACGACCCATCGAGACCGAGGTTGATCAGCGCGACCGAAGGCAGGGGCCAGTTCCTCCACCCGGCGGGGTTGCGGCGGCGGGCCCGCCGAAGCCAGCCCATCGCCGGGGCGCACTGGCTCGCCCCTGCATACAGCGGACGCGCCATCACCACAATCGGAACCGCGCGCGCAATCTCGCGCCACGCCGCCCAGCGGTGGAACTGGAGCAGATTGTCGGCGCCCATCAGCCACAGGAACCTCACCTGCGGGAAGCGCCGCTTCAGCGCCTGCACCGTATCGACGGTCAGCTGCGTTCCCAGCTCCGCCTCGATCGCCGTCACCCGGATGCGCGGATGCCGCGCCACGGTCCGGGCCGATGCCAGCCGCACCGCCAGCGGCGCCATGCCCGCCACCGGCTTCAGCGGGTTCTGCGGGCTCACCAGCCACCACAGTTCGTCCAGCCCCAACCGCCGCAGCGCTTCCACGCTCATCCGCCGGTGCCCGCCATGCGCCGGGTTGAACGATCCGCCGAGCAACCCGACCGCCCAGCCCTTCTTCAAGAGGGGCCTTTCTTCAAGAGGGGCCCTTCTTCAAGCCCGCACCTGGCCCGCGCCAAGCACCAGCGTCTTGTAGGTCGTCAGCCCCTCCAGCGCGACCGGCCCGCGCGCATGCAGCCGCCCCGTCGCGATCCCGATCTCCGCCCCGAACCCGAACTCGCCCCCGTCTGCAAATTGGGTGGAGGCATTGTGCAGCACGATCGCCGAATCGACCGCCGCCAGGAATCGCGCCGCCACGCCCGCGTCCGTCGTCACGATCGCGTCGGTATGGTGGCTGCCGTGCGCTGCGATATGGTCGATCGCCCCTTCCACACCGTCCACCGTCGAAACGGCCGCGACCGCCTCCAGATACTCGGTATCCCAATCCTCGTCCGAGGCCGGCTTCAGCCTTCCGTCGAGTCCCAGCAGATCGTCCGAGACCCGAAGCTCGCACCCCGCCTCCTGAAGCGCCACCAGCAGCGCGGGCGCCTGCGCATAGGCCCGATCCAGCAGCAGCGTCTCCATCGCCCCGCACACGCCGGTTCGCCGCATCTTCGCATTCACCACGATCGAGTGCGCCATCGCCGGATCGGCGGCGCCGTCCACATAGACATGGTTGTTGCCGTCCAGATGCGCCAGCACCGGCACCCGCGCTTCCGCCTGCACCCGCGCCACCAGCCCCTTGCCGCCGCGCGGGATGATCACGTCGATCAGCCCCGCCGCCCCCAGCATCGCGCCCACCATCGCCCGGTCCGCCGTCGGCACCAGCTGGATCGCATCCGCCGGCAGTCCTGCGTCGCGCAACCCGTCCAGCAACGCCTCGTGAAGCGCCTTCGACGTCGCCAGGGCCTCCGATCCGCCGCGCAGGATGCAGGCGTTCCCCGCCATCAGGCACAAAGCCCCGGCATCCGCCGTCACATTGGGCCGGCTCTCATAGATGATCCCCACCACCCCCAGCGGCACCCGGACCCGGCGGAACCTCAGCCCGTTCGGCTGCACCCATTCCTTGATCGTCTCGCCCACCGGGTCCGCCAGCCCGGCAACCGCCTCCAGGCCGGCCGCAATCGCCTCCACCCGCGCCGGCGTCAGCAGCAACCGGTCCCGCAGCGCCGCAGACAGGCCTTCGGCCGCCGCCATGTCCCCCGCATTCGCCGCCAGGATCGCGTCCGCCCGGCCCCGGATCGCAGCCGCGGCACCCCGCACCGCCGCCGCCTTCACGTCGGTCGGTGCCGCTGCCAGTACCCGCGCCGCAGCCCGAGCCCGCGCGCCCATGTCGGCCATGTCGGCCATCCTCGTCTCAGGCGTCAAAGCCACATTCACAGCATCACCATCTGGTCCCGATGAATCACCGCACTGCGCGGCGCATAGCCCAATATGCCCGCGATTGCATCGCTGCGCTTCCCAGCGATCGCCCGCGCATCGGCCGCGTCATAGCCCACCAGCCCCCGCGCCAGCACCCGCCCGCCTTCCTCGATCACATCCACCGCGTCCCCGCGCCGGAACTGCCCTTCCACTCCGATGATCCCCGCCGCCAGCAGGCTCTTCCCCGCCTTCAGCGCCGCCGCCGCCCCGGCGTCGATCGTCAGCTTCCCCTCCACCTGCATCCGCCCGGCAAGCCAGGCCTTCCGCGCCGAAAGCGCATCGGGCGCGGTGAAGATCGTGCCGTGCCCGGTCGCCTCGAACGCCGCCAGCGGATGGTCCGGCTTCCCCGCCACGATCGCCACCGGAATGCCCGCGGCATGCGCGATCCGCGCCGCTTCCACCTTCGCCGCCATCCCGCCCGAACCCATGCCCGAGCCAGAGGCCCGGCTCGCCATATGCGCCACCGCACCGATATCGGCCACCGTGTCGATGAAGCTCGCCCCGGCATCCTCGGCCGGGTTCGCGGTATAAAGCCCGTCGATATCCGACAGCAGGATCAGGGCATCGGCCCGCGCCGCCTGCGCCGTGCGCGCCGCCAGCCGGTCGTTGTCGCCGAACCGGATTTCCTCGGTCGCAACCGAATCATTCTCGTTCAGGATCGGCACCACCCCCAGCGCCAGCAGCCGGTCCAGCGTCGCCGACGCGTTCAGAAACCGCCGCCGGTCCTCGAAGTCGCCCAGCGTCAACAGCATCTGCGCCGCCACAAGCCCCTGCGCCCCCAGCAGCTCGGCCCACAGCCCCGCCAACAGGATCTGCCCCGTCGCGGCCGCGGCCTGCGCATCCTCCAGGCTCGC
>JANPJJ010000211.1:0-15815 GCA_031425455.1 Sandaracinobacter sp.
GTCCTGCAGCAGCGCGCGAAAGCTCGGCCGCGATTTCAGCGCGGAGTACCAGATTTTCGCTGCCTGGTGCCCGCCCCAGTCGATCCCGCCCAGATAATCCGCCACCGAAATCTGCGCTGCGGCATGGATGTCCGCGATTCCGAACGTCGGCCCTGCCAGCCATCGGTTCTCGTCCAGCAGGTCGTCCACATATTGCAGGTGCAGCTCGGCGGCGCGGTTGGCGTTGCGGATCGAAATGCCGTCGGGCATCTCCCGGCTGACGGTGCGCTTGTACATCCGCTCGGCCAGCAGGGGGGCTACCACTTCGGAATAGAAGCGCTGCGAAAACCAGGCCGCAAGCCGCCGCGCCTCGGCGCGTTCGGCGGCGCCCGCCCCGATCAGCGGCGGCCGCTCCAGTGTCTCGTCCAGATACTCCAGGATCGCAGCGCTGTCGCAAAGCACCAGCGTGCCGTTTTCCAGCACCGGGGTCTGGATCGCCGGGTTCAGCCGGCTCAGCGTCTCGCCCCGCTCCCACGGATAGGCCAGCACCAGTTCCGCGGGCACGCCCTTTTCCGCCAGCGCGAAGCGCACGGCACGGGAAAACGGGCAGAGGGGGAACTGGTGGAGGCGCCACATCGACTGCACTCTTTAGCCATGTTGCGCCATTCTGCCAGCTTGGAGTTGGCCGCGCGCGATGCTAGCGCGAGGGGCAAGGAAGGGAGCATTTCCATGGACCTTGCATTCAGCCCCGAAGAGACCGCCTTCCGCGAGGAAGTGCGCCGGTTCATCGCCGAAAACTACCCCGCGCATCTGCGTGGGCTGCAGGACGACGGCGAGGAGCTGGGCCGCGAGGACATGCTCGCCTGGCACAGGATCCTGGCGAATAAGGGCTGGTCGGCCCCGGCCTGGCCGAAGGAATATGGCGGCACCGGCTGGACCGCGACGCAGCGTTATATCTTCTCCGAAGAAAGCGCCCGGGCCGAGACCATTCCGCCCTTGCCGTTCGGCGTCTCGATGGTGGGCCCGGTGATCTACACCTTCGGCACGCCCGAGCAGAAGGCGAAGTTCCTGCCCGGCATCCTGTCGGGCGATGTCTGGTGGTGCCAGGGCTATTCCGAGCCCGGCGCCGGCTCCGACCTCGCCTCGCTGCGCACCAGGGCCGAGCGCATGACCGAGGACTGCAAGGAATACTATATCGTCAACGGCCAGAAGACCTGGACGACGCTCGCCCAGCACGCCGATTGGGGTTTCTTTCTGGTCCGCACCGATCCCGCCGCCAAGGCTCAGGAGGGGATCAGCTTCCTGCTCATCGACATGAAGTCGCCGGGCATCAGCGTGAAGCCGATCATCACGCTGGGCGGCGAGCATGAGGTCAATGAAGTCTGGCTCGACAATGTGAAGGTGCCGGTGGAGAACCGCATCTACGACGAGAACAAGGGCTGGACCTGCGCCAAGTTCCTGCTCGCGCACGAGCGCACCGGGATCGCCGGCGTCGCGCGTTCGAAGCGCGGTATCGAGAAGCTGAAGGCGATTGCGAAAGCCGAGCAGGACGGCAACGGCCAGCCGCTGCTGGCCAACCCCTTCTTCCGCCGCAAGGTCGCCGAGCTGGAGGTCGACCTGACCGCGCTGGAGTTCACCGAGCTCCGCACGCTGGCGGGCGAAGCCTCGGGCAAGGGCCCGGGCCCGGAATCCTCGCTCTTGAAGGTGAAGGGCACCGAAATCCAGCAGCGCATCACCGAGCTGGTCCTGGAAGCCGCAGGCAATTATGCGGCGCCCTATTTCCGCGAGTTCCCGGCCGGCTCCAACGAGTATCCGATCGGGCCGGACTTCGCCCACCGCGCCGCGCCGACCTATTTCAACATGCGCAAGACCTCGATCTACGGCGGCTCCAACGAGATCCAGCGCAACATCATCGCGAAAATGGTGCTGGGCCTGTAGCCAGCGCCCGCAACCCAAATTGTCGTCGCCGCGAATGCGGGGACCCAGAAACGTGCCGGGGAGGCAGACTTGGACTTCAACTTCACCGAAACGCAGGGGATGCTGCGCGACACGTTGCGCCGCTATCTTTCCGACAATTATGATTTCGACAAGCGCCAAGCCATGCTGCGGCGCGAGGGCGGCCGAGATCCCGGCATCTGGAAGGCGCTGGCCACCGAGCTCGGCATCCTGGGCGCGGCGCTACCCGAGCAACATGGCGGATTCGGCGGGGGGCCGGTGGATTCGATGGTGCTGATGGAGGAGCTGGGCCGCGCCATTTCGGTCGAGCCCTATGTCCCGACCGTCGTAATCGGCGCCCAGGCACTGGTGGCGGCCGGCGGCGATCATGCCGATGCGCTCTTGCCCGCCATCATCGGCGGCGACGCGATTGTCGGCGCCGGCTTCTACGAACCGCAGGGGCGCTATAACCTCGCCGACCTGAAGACGACCGCCAAAGCCGATGGCTCGGGCTGGACGCTGAATGGCCACAAGGCAGTCGTCGCGGCCGCACCCTTTGCCACTCACCTGCTCGTCACCGCGCGCACCGGCGGTGGCCAGCGAGACTCCGCCGGCGTGTCGCTGTTCCTCGTGGAAGCTGCGGCGAAGGGCATTGTCCGCCGCGATTACCCGACTGTCGACGGCTTCATGGCGTCCGACCTCTATTTCGAGAACGCCAACGTCGGCCCGCACGCCCTGCTGGGTGCCGAAGGCGGGGCGCTTGCGCTGGTGGAACGGCTGGTCGATCATGCCACCATGGCGGTCTGCGCCGAGGCGACCGGCGCGATGCGCAAGCTGCACGAGCTGACGCTGGACTATGCCCGGCAGCGCAAGCAGTTCGGCAAGGCGATCGGCGACTTCCAGGTGATCCAGCACCGCCTCGTGGACATGTTCATGGAGGCCGAGCAGGCCCAGTCGATGACGCTGATGGGAACGCTCCGCCTGGACGATCCCGACCGGGCGAAATGGGTGAGCCAGGCCAAGGCCAAGATCGCCAAGGGCGCCCGAGCCCTGGGCCAGGCCGCAGTGCAGACCCACGGCGGAATCGGCATCACCGCCGAGCTTGCGGCGGGGCATTATTTCAAGCGGCTCAGCATCATCGAAGGCCAGTATGGCGACTTCGATCATCATATGGGACGGCTGGAAGCGATGATGGGCTGACGGCGACCGCGCTCGCAATACCCCCGTCATGCCAGCCTAGGCTGGCATGACGGTGAAAAAAGCGCCGCTGCCCTACTTCACCCGATGCCGCTCGAACCAGTCGATCGGCGCCAGCACAGATTGCAGCCACTGGCTCGGGCGCCCCATGTTGTGGCCGGCGCCGGGCAGGCGGATCATGGTGGTCTCCACCCCGCGCAGCTTCAAGGCGCCGAACATCTGCTCGGTCTGGCTGATCGGCGTGCGATAGTCATTCTCCCCGGTGATCAGCAGCGTCGGCGTCTTCATGCTTCCCGCCAGGCTGAACGGCGAGCGCTGGAAATACAGCTCCGGCTTGTCCCACGGCGTCGATCCGACCCAATGCTTCATGAAGAAGCTGGTCGAATCCGAAGTCGTCGCCTGGTCGGTCCAATCCACCACAGGGCGCAGGGCAACCGCGGCGCGGAACTTCTCCGGCTCCTTTCCGATCGCCCACAGGGTCAGCACCCCGCCGCCCGAGCCGCCGCCGATGAACAGGTTGCGCCCGTCGACATAAGGTCGCTTCGCCACTTCGTCGACCATCGACATCAGGTCGTCATGGTCCCGCCCCGGATAGGCGTTGGTGATGAGGTTGGCGAACTCGCGGCCATAGCCGATCGATCCGCGCGGGTTGGTGAACAGCACGATATAACCGGCCGCAGCATAGAGGCTGTGCGTGACCGAGAAAAACGGCCCATAGTCGGTGTTGGGCCCGCCATGGATGTCCAGGATCAGCGGGTAGCGCTTGCCGGCCGTAAAGCCCGGCGGGTAGGCGATCCAGCCCTGCACTCGCCGCCCGTCGGCGCGGCTTTTCGCATTCACTTCCTCGATCCGGGCGGGCACGCGCGTGCTGGCCCAGCCGGCGTTGAAATCCACAGCCCCGGTTTCCCCGGCGCCCTTGCTCACCCCCAGCCCGGCGGGCCGGTCGGTGAAGGCCGAGGTGTAGGCGTAGGTGCCGCGTGCCGCCCCAAAGCCACCGCCGGACGACGGCAGGTACAGCCGGGTGCCGCCGACCACCGGCACCACCACCCGGTTGGCGCCGGTCGCCGTGTCGATCGAGCCGATCCGGGTCACGCCTTCGTCGTTGTACAGCGCCAGCACCGCGCGCCCGTCCTCGGCCCAGGCGATGTCGTTGACCGGCCGGTCGAGGCTTTCGGAGAGCTTGCGCACCGCGCCGCCCGGCGTGCTCGGCGTCGTCCACAGCTCGGGCATGCCATAGAATTCACCCGACGCGGCGCTCCCCAGGAACGCGACCGTGCTGCCGTCGGGCGACACCTTCGGCGCGAACTCGGTTCCGGGGCGATCGGTCAGCCGCGTCGGTGGCCACATCTTGCCGGTGGCCCCGAGCTTAGCCTCGTAAAGATAAAGATCGGCCTCCTGCGGGCCGTTGATCGGGTCCGCCGTGAAGCTGCCCACGATGGCGGCGCCGTTCCGCGTCCAGGCAATGCCGCCATCGTCGCCGATCCGGTCGCTGTCCCCCGTGGTCAGCTGCACCGGCGCCCCGCCGACGGCAGGCACAACGAACAGGTGGCTGGCGCCGGCCTTGATCTCGCCGGCGCCGTCGGCGCGCCAGAACAGGTCGGAGATGATCTTGGGGTCGGGGGCGTTCTCGGCGCCCTTCGGCTTCTCCGGCATGCCCGGGATCGTGGCGGGTTTCGCTTCTACCCGGCCCACGAACGCGATTGCGTTGCCATCGGGCGACCAGGCCAGCGCCGAGGGCGAAAGCTCGCCCGTCGTCAGCAGCTGGCCCACGCCGTCCGCCAGCGCCATCGTGAAAATCTGTCCCTTGCCCAGCGACTGCGCCACATAAGCGATGCGGCTGCCGTCGGGCGAGAAGACCGCGCCGCGAGCGCCCATGTCGCGCGCCACCAGCAGCCGCTTGTCGATCACGCGGCCGGCCTCGTCCAGGTGCGCCAGCCACAGCTCCCCGGTGCGCCGGTCCGTCCCCCGGTCGAACGCGGCGCGGGTGAACAGCACGCGCCGGCCGTCGGGTGCCACCACCGGGTCGGTGACCATCGAAATCGCGTAGATGTCGTCGGGCTTCACCGGTTCGCGCGCCAGCGCGGGGGCCGCCAGAACCAGCGCGGCTGCAATCAGGATTTTCATCAGTCTGTTCCCTCTCGTTGCGGCTTGCTAGCGTGGTGGCAAGGGAGATTGCAATGCGACTGTTCGAACGCTGGCGGGCGAAGTCGCCGTTCTACGGCGAAACCCACGAAGCCGTCTCCGCCAGCGTTCGCCGCTTTGTAGAAACCGAAGTCACGCCTCACATCGACCAGTGGGAGAAGGACGGTGAGCTGCCGCGCGAACTGCACCGCAAGGCCGCCGCCGCCGGGATCCTCGGCCTCGGCTATCCCGAAGACTATGGCGGCCACCGCCAAGGCTTCGACGTGTTCCATAGCCTCACCCAGTCCGAGGAACTGGCAGCGCCGGGCGCCGGTGGGCTCGGCGCCGGCCTGATGACGCACGGGATCGGCCTGCCGCCGATCCTGGCGCTTGGCTCGGACGAGATGAAGCGCCGGATCGCGCCCCCGGTGCTCGCCGGCGAGAAGCTGATCGCGCTTTGCATCACCGAGCCGTCAGGCGGCTCGGACGTAGCGCAGCTGAAGACCCGGGCGGAAAAGCGCGGCAATCATTATGTTGTCAACGGCTCCAAGATGTTCATCACCTCGGGGATGCGGGCGGATTACCTCACGGTCGCCGTCCGCACCGGCGGCCCCGGCATGGCCGGCATTTCGCTGATGCTGATCGAGGCCGACCGCCCCGGCGTCTCGCGCACCCGGCTGGAGAAGATGGGCTGGCACTGCTCCGACACGGCCGCTCTCTACTTCCAGGATGTCGAGGTGCCGCCCGAGAATCTGATCGGCCCGGAGAATGGCGGGTTCCCGGGCATCATGCGCAACTTCAATTCCGAGCGGCTGGGGATGGCGCACGGCTGCATGGCGATGGCCCGCGTCGCGCTGCAGGAAGCGGTGGACTATGCGCAGGGCCGCGAGACCTTCGGCAAGCCGCTGGTCCAGCACCAGTCGATCCGGATCAAGCTCGCCGACCTCGTCCGCCAGATCGAGGCGACCCAGGCCTGGGTCGACCTGCTCGCCCACCAGCACCGCGAGGGGACGGGGGAGCCCGCCAGCTATGCGATGCTGAAGGTGCAGGCGACCCGCACGCTGGAAGCCGTCGCGCGCGAGGCGGCGCAGGTGCTCGGCGGCGCTTCCTATCTGCGCGGCAGCAAGGTGGAGCGCATCTACCGCGAGGTCCGGGTGAACGCGATCGGCGGCGGCAGCGAGGAGATCATGCTGGACCTCGCCGGCCGCCAGATGTTCGGGGGAAAACGCTGACATGCATACGCACAGGATCCTGCTGCTCGGCTCGGGCGAGCTGGGGCGCGAGTTCACGATTTCGGCGAAGCGGCTGGGGGCGCAGGTGATCGCCTGCGACAGCTATGCCGGTGCACCCGCGATGCAGGTGGCGGACGGGTTCGAAATCTTCTCGATGCTCGACGGCGAGCTGCTTCGCGCCGCGGTCGCGAAGCATGCGCCGGACTATGTGGTGCCCGAGGTGGAGGCGATCCGGACCGAGGTGCTGGCCGAACTGGAGGCCGAAGGCGTCCACGTCGTGCCGTCGGCCCGCGCCACGGTGATGACCATGAACCGCGACCGTATCCGCGACCTTGCCGCCGACGAGCTGGGCCTGAAAACGTCGCGCTACCGCTATGCCGAAAGCCTCGCCGAGGTTCAGGCGGCGGCCGATTTCACCGGATTTCCCTGTGTCGTAAAGCCGGTGATGTCGTCGTCGGGCAAAGGCCAGTCCACCGTCCGCAGCGCCGGCGAGCTGGAGGCCGCCTGGACCTACGCCGTCGCCAACATGCGGGGCGACCGCGCCCGGGTCATCGTGGAGGCGTTCATCGCCTTCGATTACGAGATCACGCTGCTGACTATCCGCAGTGCCGAGGGGGTCTCCTTTTGCCCGCCGATCGGTCACCGGCAGGAACGCGGCGACTATCGCGAAAGCTGGCAGCCCGCCGCCATGTCGGCAAAGGCGCTCGCCGACGCACAGGCGATGGCCGCGAAGGTGGTGGAAAATCTGGGCGGCCACGGCCTGTTCGGCGTGGAATTCTTCGTGGCGGGCGACGAGGTCATCTTCTCCGAACTGTCGCCCCGCCCGCACGACACGGGGATGGTGACGCTGATCTCGCAGGACTTCAGCGAGTTCGATCTGCACGCCCGCGCCGTGCTCGGCCTGCCGGTTCCCGCCGTGCATCTCCATGGCCCGGCGGCGTCGGCTGTGGTGCTGGCCGATCGCGACAGCAGCGATTTCGGGTTCGAGGGTCTCGCCGAGGCCCTGGCGACCCCCGGCGGCTCGGTCGACATGCGCATTTTCGGCAAGCCCACCACCCGGCCCTGGCGCCGCATGGCGGTGGCGCTCGCACGTGCAGACACGACGGACGAAGCCCGCCGCCTTGCCGCCGAGGTAGCCGGAAAGCTGCGGATCGTCTATCGGGGCTGATCAGCCGGCACCGATCCGCTCCGCCATCAGGCGGCACGCCGCCGTCCACAGCCGCTGCCGCTCGACCGCCGGAAGCATGTCCGTCAGCACCTCGTGGAAGTTGGGGGCCGCGTCCGCCTCGGCACAGGCCAGCAGCGTCAGAAGCACATGTTCATCGGGCGACACCCTGCTGGCGCAGGGCGGGAAGGTGGTAAACGGGTCGGGCCAGGACGTGACCAGCCGGTCCATCAACGCCGAGAAACTGCCCGCCGCGCCCCCCAGCAGCGCTCCGAGCACCAGGCGCGGCGACCGCCCGGTCCGCGCCAGCATCACCCACAGGCGAGCCGCGCGCAGATGCACGCGCGCTTCCTCGCCCAGCGCGGCAACCGGGGGCGGCATATAAGCGAACAAGGTCTGGGCGCGCATCGCTGTATCTCCTGCGAGTGAGTCGCAGGAAAGCTATTGCGAATTACTCGCATCTGCAAGCCTTATCCGTCGGCACGTCGCGTCAGCATTTCGGTCCGGTAATGCCAGGCGGTACGGCCCGATCTGCCGCCGCGCGCCAGTGCGAAAGCGATCGCGTCCTCGGGTGTGATGCCCGGCTCCCCCATCCGCAGACCCTCGGCCGCAAGATGGCGGCGCACCATCTCCAGATAGGTCGGCTGGTCGGGCACATGGAAGCCGAGCACCAGCCCGAACCGGTCCACCAGCGCCAGCTGGTCGTCGGCGGCATCGCGCGCATGGCGGCTGTCCGGCGCAACCGTCTCCACCAGGTGCCGGTGGTTGGAGGTTACCGCCAGCCGCACATTCGCTGGGCGCTCTGCAATGCCGCCGTCCAGCAGCGAGCGCAGCAGCCGGACCCCGGGGTCGCTCGCGGCAAAGGCCAGATCGTCCACGAAGACGAGAAACGGCCGCGGCACGCCCGCCACCCGGTCGAACAGCGCGGGAAGCGTGCCCAGCGCATCGCCTGCCGCTTGCACCAGCGCGAGTTCGTGACGGGCCGCCAGGCTCCGGATCAGCGCCGATTTGCCCATCCCGCGCGCGCCCCACAGCAGCATGTCATGGGCCGGCCGGCCCTTCCTCAACGCGCCGAGATTGAGTGTCAGCGCCGCCAGCTGCCCGTCCACCCCCACATAGCGGTCGAGCGGAAGCGGCGCCGCGGCGCTTACCGCCTGCAATCGCGCGCCATCCCAGCGGAAGTGAGCGTCCGCCGCCGGGTCCGCCTCCGGCGGCCGCGCGGGCGTCAGCCGCTCCATCGCAGGCGCCAGCCGCTCGAGCGCGTGCGCGATGCGCAACAGGGGGTCCGGATTCACCTCGTTCATAGCTTGCGACTAGCCCAAGCATGTCCATTTGAAAAATCCGCAAGCGCCGTGTAAGCGCGGCCACTCGCAGTTCATCTGGTCCAAGGGACACCGGTTTCATGTTTTCCACCCCCGCTTATGCCCAGGGTGCCGCTGGCGCCGCAGGCGGCACGCAGGCCTTTCTCATCCAGATCGTGCCGCTCATCCTGCTGTTCGTCATTTTCTGGTTCCTCATCATCCGCCCGCAGCAGCAGCGGCTGAAGCAGCACCGGGCGATGGTCGATGCCGTGAAGAAGGGCGACGATGTCGTCACCGGCGGCGGCCTTATCGGCAAGGTCGTGAAGGTCGCCGACAACGAGGTCGAGATCGAGCTCGGCCCCAATGTGAAGGTGAAGGCGCTGAAATCGACGCTCACCAGCGTCACGCCGCGCGGCGCCCCGGCGCCGGCCAACGACGCCAAGGCCTGATCCCGGAATGCAGGACTTTCCGCCCTGGAAGATCTGGGCGATCGTGCTCACGGTGCTCGCCGGCATCCTGTTCGCGGTGCCGAACTTCTTCTCCGAACAGCAGCTCGCCGCACTCCCCAAGGGTGTGCCCGCCCAGCATCTGAACCTTGGGCTCGATCTTCGCGGCGGCAGCCACATCCTGCTGGAGGCCGACCCGGCCGACGTCCGCCGCGGCCGGCTGGAGACGCTGGAGGAAATCGTCCGCACCGAGCTGCGCCAGAGCGACAGCGGGCCGGTCCCCTATCTGGACCTTTCGGTCCGCGACGGCGCTATCAGCTTCACCGTTCGCAACGGCGCCGACATCGACCGCGCGATCGAGACCATGCGCGGCCTGTCCCGCCCGGTCGGCCAGCTCGCCGCCGGCCGCGACCTCGACGTCAGCCTGATCGACGGCAACCGGGTCGTCGTGCGCCCCACCCCCGCCGGTCTGTCGGCCGAAACCGACGCCGCGATGACCCAGGCGGTGGAAGTGATTCGTCGCCGCATCGACGAGCTGGGCACCCGCGAACCCACGATCATCCGCCAGGGCGACACCCGCATCGTGGTGCAGGTCCCCGGCCTTCAGGATCCGGACGCGCTGAAGTCGCTGCTGGGAAAAACCGCAAAGCTCGAATTCAAACTGGTCGATACCGAAGCCGACCCGGCGCTCGCCGCGCAGGGCCGCGCGCCGCCGGGGAGCCAGGTGGTCCCCAATGCCGAGGGCGGCACCCTGATCGTGAAGCGCCGGGTGATGATCTCGGGCGACCAGCTGGTGGACAGCCAGCCGAGCTTCCAGGACGGCCTTCCCGTGGTCAGCTTCCGCTTCGACAGCGTCGGCGGCAAGCGCTTCGCCAAGGCCACGCAGGAAAACACCGGCAAGCCCTTCGCCATCATCCTTGACGGCCAGGTGATTTCGGCGCCGCGAATCAACGAGCCGATCCTGGGCGGCTCCGGCATCATCAGCGGCAGTTTCACCACCGAAAGCGCCAACGAGCTGGCGATCCTGCTGCGATCGGGCAAGCTGCCGGTCGCGCTGACGGTGATCGAGGAACGCACCGTCGGGCCCGACCTGGGCGCCGATTCGATCCGCGCCGGCGCGATCGCCAGCATCTTGGCGACGTTCCTGGTCGCGGCCTTCATGATCGTCACCTACGGCCGTTTCGGCGTTTATTCGGTGATCGCGCTGCTGCTGAATGCGGTCCTCATCATCGGCATCATGTCGGGGCTCGGCGCGACATTGACTCTGCCCGGCATCGCCGGCTTCGTGCTGACGATCGGCGCCGCAGTCGATGCCAACGTCCTCATCAACGAGCGCATCCGCGAGGAATTGCGCAAGGGCCGCAATGTCGTGTCGTCGATCAACACCGGCTATACCGAGGCGTCGCGCACCATCTTCGATGCCAACGTCACCAATGTGATCGCCGCCGTCATCATGTTCTGGTTCGGCTCGGGCCCGATCAAGGGCTTCGCGGTCGTGCTCACGATCGGCATCGTCACCTCGGTGTTCACTGCTGTCACCGTCACCCGCCTGATGGTCAACCTGTGGCTGCGCCGCGAGCGCCCGCAGGTCCTGGTGTTGTAGGACCTCATCATGCGCTTGCTGAAGCTCGTTCCCGACAACACCAACTTCAAGTTCCTGAAGTGGCGCAACCTCGCCATCGGGATCTCCATCGCCCTCATTCTGGGCTCGATCGCGCTGGTCGCGATGCGCGGCCTGAACTTCGGTGTCGATTTCGCCGGCGGGCTGATGATGGAAGTCCGGTTCGAACAGGCCGCAGACCTCGACAGCCTGCGCCGCACCGTCGCTGCGGGCGGCGCGGGCGAGGGCAGTTTGCAGACCTTCGGGGACCCGCGCACGGTCGCCATCCGCCTGCCGCTGCCGCCCGGCGATGATGCCGCTGTGCAGAAGGTGGTGAAGCAGGTGCAGGCCACGATCCGAGCGGAGAATCCGAAGGCGGAGTTCCGCCGTGTGGAAACCGTGTCGGGCAAGGTCTCGGGCGAGCTGATCCGCGACGGTGCGCTGGCGCTGCTGCTGGCGATGATGGGCATTTCGATCTACATCTGGTTCCGCTTCGAATGGCAGTTCGGCGTCGGCGCCCTGTTCGCGCTGGTCCATGATGTGGCGCTGACGCTGGGCTTCTTCGCACTCACCCAGCTCGAGTTCGACCTCAATATCGTGGCCGCCTTGCTTACGATCATCGGCTATTCGCTGAACGACACCATCGTCGTCTATGACCGAATCCGGGAGAACCTGCGCAAATACCGCAAGATGGATATCGAGACGATCCTGGACCTCTCCATCAACGAAACGCTGTCGCGCACCATCGTAACGTCGGTTTCGATGATGATCGCGCTCGGCACCTTGGTGGTGCTCGGCGGGTCGGTGCTGTTCGGCTTCTCGGTGGCGATGCTGCTCGGCATCTTCATCGGTACCTACAGCTCGATCTTCATCGGCGCCTCGATCCTGCTGTGGATGGGCGTCGGCCCGCACAGCTTCGTGCCCGCAGACGCCGGGCCCGACGCGAAGCTGAAGGCGAAGGCCGAGGCCCAGGGGCAGGTCTGAAACCGGTGCCGGGGCCCCCGCCCGCAGCCCCGCGCCTCAGCGCCGCGCCGACGCGGATCGAGGGCCGCGCCGCCACCGGTTGGGTCGTCGGCGGTCGGCTCTACGCGCCCGCCCTCCTCATCACGGCCGACCTTGTTCAAAGTCTCGGTCCGCTCGCGCTGGAAACACTCGATGCCGCCGTCCTCCCGCCGCTTGACGACATCGACCTGCTGCTGCTCGGCACCGGGGCGACGCTGAGCCGCCCCCCCGCCGCCTTCACGGCTGCCGCCCGCGCCAGGGGCCTCCGGGTCGAACCGATGGACAGCCCCGCCGCCGCCCGCACCTTCAACGTGCTGGCCGGCGAGGAGCGGCAGGTGGCAGCGCTGATCCTGTAATCTGTCTCAGGCGGCAGCGCGTTCTGCAATCTCGCCCAGCAGCCGTGCCCGCGCGGCCCGATATTCCCGCCCCAGCCGGGCTACAAAGTCGGCCGCCGGCAGCACAGCGGTTACCGCCCCGATGCCCTGGCCGCAGCCCCAGATATCCTTCCAGGCCTTGGCGTCGGTATTGCCGCCGCTGCCGAAGTTCATCGTCGAATAGTCGCCCTTGGGCAAATTGTCCGGGTCCAGCCCGGCGTTCACGATGGAGGGGCGCAGATAGTTGCCCGACACCCCGGTGAACAGGTCGGAATAGACGATGTCGCCGGCGCGCCCGTCCACGATCGCCTGCTTGTAGCGTTCGTCGGCGCGCGCTTCGGCGGTCGCGATGAAGGCCGAACCGATATAGCCGAAATCCGCCCCCATCGCTTCGGCTGCCAGCACCGCATCGCCGGTCGCGATAGACCCCGAGAGCGCGACGGGCCCGTCGAACCACTGGCGGATTTCCTGCACCAGCGCGAACGGGGACAGGGTGCCGGCATGGCCGCCGGCGCCCGCCGCCACCGGGATCAGCCCGTCGGCGCCCTTCTCGATGGCCTTTCTTGAAAAACGATCGTTGATCACGTCGTGCAGCACAATCCCGCCGTAGCTGTGGATTGCAGCGTTCACATCTTCCCGGGCGCCCAGCGAGGTGATGATGACGGGCACCTTGTATTTCACGCACAGCTCCAGGTCCGCCATCAGCCGGTCGGTCGATTTGTGCACGATCAGGTTCACGGCATAGGGCGCGTCGTCGGGACCCAACTCGGTGCTGAGGCGGATCAGCCATTCCTCGAACTGCGGCAGCGGCCGGGCGTTCAGGCTGGGAAAACTGCCGATGATACCTGCCTTGCACTGCGCGATCACGAGATCGGGGTTGGAAATGATGAACAAAGGCGAGCCGATGACAGGCAGCTTCATCCGGGCCTTCAGCTTTGCAGTCAGCGGGTGCATGCAGTTCATCCTTCCAGGGTCTTCAGCGGCAGCGCAGGGTCGGCCAGCAGGGCAGGGGCGATACGCGCCCCCCGCTCCACCAGCGCCTTGCCCTGCACATAGTCGCGCGGGGCGTTGATGCAGTCCAGCGCGACCACCACGCCAGCCCTCAGATAGACGAGGGACCAGCCGCCGGCTCCCTTCCCGTCCAAAGACGGGTCGCCGCGCACCACCGTCTCGTCATGCCCGATCGAAAGACCGACCGTCTGCAGCTTCAGGTCATACTGGTTCGACCAGAACCAGGGGCAGGCGTCATAGGGTTTCGCCGCATCGCCCTGCACGATGTGCGCGGCTGCCGCCTTCGCCATGTCGACCGCATTCTGCACCGATTCCAGCCGGATCACCGCGCCCGCGGCAAAGCGGTTCGCATGCGCCGCACAGTCTCCGATGGCATAGATCCCTGGCAGCGCGCTGCGGCAATGCCCGTCCACCGGCACGCCATTGCAGTCGATCCCGAGTGGCGCCACCGAGGCGACAAGTCCGATCCCGGCGATCACCACATCGCACTCGATGGCGCGCCCGTCCGCCAGCCGCACCCGGTCGACCCGGCCCTCGCCCTCCAGCGCGGCAACCGACGCGTCCAGCAGCACCTCGACCCCATGCGCCTCGTGCACCCGGCGATAAAAGTCCCCGACGGGCGCTGCGGAGACGCGCGCCAGCAGCCGGGGCTGCGCTTCCACCACGGTTACCCGCTTCCCCGACTTCGCCAGCACCGCAGCTGCCTCCAGCCCGACATAACCTCCGCCGATCACGCACACCCGGCTCGCCACCGACAGGTCGGCGCGCAGATTGTCGTCGTCCTGCCGGGTGCGGATATAATGCACCCCGCCAAGCTCCGCCCCGGCGCACGCCAGCCGCCGGGCATGGCCGCCGGCCGCCCAGATCAGCGAGTCGAACGGGAAGATCCGCCCGTCATCGGCGGTCGCAACGCCCCGCTCCACCGTCTCGATCCGCGTTTCGGGAACGATGCCGACCGCGCGCTCGGCCCAGAAGGCCGGCGGGCGAAGCAGCAGCCGGTCGGCCGTCCGCTCTCCGGCGAGATAGTCCTTTGACAACGGCGGCCGCTCATAGGGCAGGTCGGACTCCTCGCCGACCATGGTGATGCCGCCCTGAAACCCCTCCTGCCGAAGCGAGATCGCCGCCTGCGCCCCCGCCTGCCCGGTGCCGACGATCAGAATTTCGGAAACGGCCCCCGTCATTCGTCGCCGTAGATCTTGATTTCGCGCAGGCCCCCGGCGCTGGCGCGGCCGCGGTGCATGCCCAGGCTGTTCAACAGGAACATGCCGTCGCCCTTCGGCCCCAGCACGATCAACCCGCCGCTTCCGCCCAGCGTCTTCACTTCGGCAAGCACCTCGTCCGCAGCCTTTTGCAGCGGCTGGCCGGCGAAGCGCGCCCGATCGCAGATCTGCGACGCGACCCTTGCCCGGATGAAGATTTCGCCCGTCCCCGTCGTGGAAACCGTGCCGCATCGGTTGTCCGCCAGCGTTCCAGCGCCGATCAGCGGCGCGTCGCCGATCCGGCCCGGGGCCTTGCCGGTGAGACCGCCGGTGGACGTGCCGGCGGCCAGATTGCCCGCCCGGTCCCGGGCGACGGCGCCCACCGTGCCCATGCGGTGCGACAGCGGCACGTCGGCCGCTGCGGTCTTGCGCCAGAGCTCCAGCTGGCGAAAGCGGCGATCCGTATGGAAGTGGCTGTTCGGCACCTGCGTCAGGGAATTGGCGCGGGCATAGCCATCCGCCGCTGGCCCGGCCAGGAACAGGTGCGGCCCCTTGTCCATCAACGTGCGGGCGAGCGTGATGGGGCTCAGCGTGGTGCTGACCCCGGCGACGGCACCGGCGCGCAGCGAGGCGCCCTCCATGATGGCGGCATCCAGCTCCACCGTGCCCGCCGACGTGAAGGTGGCCCCGACAGCGGCGTTGAACCAGGGCGATGTCTCCAGTACGGTGACAGCAGCCAGGACCGCATCCGTGGTCGACCCGCCGGCCTCTAGAATGGCAGCCCCTGCGTCCAGCGCCTTGCCGAGATCGGCCCGCACGGCGGCATCGTCGGCTGCGGAAAAGTCCTTGCGCTCGATCACGCCTGCCCCGCCATGGATGGCAAGCGCCCAGTCCGAAGCGGCGGCGGGGGTGACGATGGACAAGAGAAGGGCGGGGAGGAGGGGGAGGATCATGCGCATACTCGGGCCATAGCGCGCGGACCGGCCGCGGGCAAAGCCCGCGAGTCCGGTGAGGGCGGCAGGAAGAAACGAACAAAAAGAGCGCGGCCAAGCCGCGCCGTCGGTCCTGTCGATTGCGGTCTACCGCAATCGCAGGCCGGCCGCGCCTTCGGCGAGTCGAAGATTAGTGCTGCGCACTAACTTTCGCCGCCTGCGGCTGGTGGCGGGGGCGGGACTTGAACCCGCGGCCTCAGGGTTATGAATCCTGTGCTCTAACCAGCTGAGCTACCCCGCCAGCGGTGAAGAGCGGGGCGA
>JANPJJ010000212.1:0-8224 GCA_031425455.1 Sandaracinobacter sp.
CCGCCGAGGTGAGTTTAAGTAAGCAAGAGGAAAAAGAGCGTGGCCAAGCCACGCCGTCGGTCAGGTCAAGGCTCGGCTTTGCCCTTGCCTTGCCTGCCGGCCGGGCCTTCGGCGAGTCCGTAAATTATGGCTGCGCCATACCCACGGCCGTCTGCGGCCGTGGTGGAGCGGCCGTGGTGGAGACGAGGGGGATCGAACCCCTGACCTCAGCAGTGCGATTGCTGCGCTCTCCCATCTGAGCTACGTCCCCGTGCCCGGCGGTCGGGAAGCGCGGCCATAGCGAAGGCGGGGGCGCCGTGCAAGATCAAGGGCGGCGCGCCCGTAGAAGTGCCTCCTGCGCCACCGACGCGACCAATGTTCCGTCTTCGGCATAGATCAGGCCGCGGGCGAGGCCGCGACCGGCCTGGGCGGACGGGCTGTCGCAGACGAACAGCAGCCAGTCCTCGACGCGGCCGGGGCGGTGGAACCACATGGCGTGATCCAGGCTGGCCATGAAGAGCGCGGGCCCGGGCATCGGGACGGTGTGGGGCAGGGCTGCCGTGCCGGCGAGCCAGTAATCCGACAGGTAGGCGAGCAGGCAGGATTGCTCGGCCGGGCCGGCGCCGGCGCCGCTGGGGAGGCGCATCCAGATGGCGCGGCTGGGGTCGGCGTCGGCGGCGTGGAGGAAGCGCATCGGCTCGACCGGCTTCACCTCGATCGGGCGTTCCTGGCGGCGCCAGCGGTCGCGCACCCAGTCAGGCAGCGCGCCGTCCATCGTCTCGGCGAGTTCGGGCAGAGTCAGGAGCTCGTCGGGGCGCTTCATGCCCGCGGGAAGCGCGGCCTGGTGATCGAACCCCGGTTCGGCCCCGTGAAACCCGCATTCCATGTGGAAGATCGGCTCGCCTTCTTGCACGGCGGTGACGCGGCGGGTGGAGAAGCGGCCGCCGTCGCGGGTGCGGTCCACCTGGTAGATGACGGGAGTGTGGGCGCGGCCGGCGCGGAGGAAATAGCCGTGCAGGGAATGGACAGCGCGGGCGTCCTCGACGGTATGCGTGGCCGCTGTCAGCGACTGCGCCAGCACCTGCCCGCCGAACAGCGCGTCGTTAGCGTTTTTCTGGTTCAGGCGGTTGCGGAACAGGTCACGGTCCAGCCGCTCCAGCGCGAGCAGTTCGGGGGCGCTTTTGCCGTTCCATGCTTCGACCGTCATTTGCTTCCCCCGTTGACATACCCTCGAACCGGCCCCCAAAAGACGGAGGGGGCGCCGGTGCCCTGTTGGCGCCTAGGGTGATTTCATGTCGGACCAGCCCGGTATCGCGCGCCCGAAGCCGGGCAGCCTGAAACCCGGCAGCAGGGGCGCGCTTACCCGCGCGCGCCTCATGGCGGCTGCGCGCCGTATGCTCAAGGCCTCGTCGCCGATCGAGCTGACTGCGGTGGCGATCGCGCGGGATGCCGGCGCGGCGCCGCCGAGCTTCTATGTCTATTTCACCGATACGCGCGACCTGCTGCTGGCGCTGGCCGAGGAAGCCGCCGCCGAGCTGATGACGCTGGGCCGGCATTTCGAGGCGCCCTGGCCGCCCGCCGAGCCGCTGCTGTGGGCGACCGGGTTCGTGGAGGATTTCGTCGGCATCTGGGACCGGCACAACGAAGTGCTGGCGATGCGCAACCTGGAGGCCGACCGGGGCGATGCGGCGTTCGACGAATCGCGGGTGCAATCCTGCCTGCCGGTTCTGAACGGGCTGACCGACCGGATGGTGGAGGCGCAGCAGGCCGGCATGCGGCGGGTGGACGTATTCGCGGAAGCCGTGATTTTCTATGCGACGCTGGAGCGGATCGCCGGCATCACCGGGCACGTGCCGAGCCATCGGCTGCAGCCGCATCATTACAAGGCGGCGATGGCGCGCATGCTGGCGAAGGCCGTGAGCCCGGCGCCATGATGGCAGCGGCATGAGCGCGCCGGACCCGGCCGGGGCCATTGCGGCCGCGACGGTGATCGTGGCGCGCGACGGGGCGGACGGGCTGGAGATACTGGTGATCGAACGCGCCAGCGGCATGGGGTTTGCCGGGGGCGCCATCGCGTTTCCCGGCGGCAAGGTCGATCCGGGCGACAGCGCGATGGGGCCGGCGTTTCCCGGGTTCGACCGGCTGGAGGCCGGGGACGCGAGGGCGCGGGTGGCGGTGGCGCGGGAGGCGTTCGAGGAGGCGGCGATCCTGTTGTCTCGCGGGGCCTTTGTGGACGCCGTCACGCGGGCGCGGCTGCGCCCTGCCTCGGACCGGCACGAGATCGGCTTTGCCGAGCTGCTGGCCGGGATCGGGCATGTGCTGAGCGCCGACACGCTGGTGCCGTTCGCGCGCTGGCTGCCGCCGCCGGGGCTGCACAAGAGGTTCGACACGCGATTCTATCTGGCGCGGCTGCCCGACGGCGAGGAACATGCCGCCGACGGGGTGGAGGCGGTGCACAGCCGCTGGGCCCGGCCGGCGGACCTGCTGGCCGAAGCGGATGCGGGTGCGATCAGCCTGTTGTTCCCGACGCGGTGCAACATCGCCCGGCTGGCGCTGTTCGGGACGGTGGAGGCGCTGATGGCGGACCGGACCCCGCCGCCGTTCGTGCAGCCCGAGCTTTCGGCGGACGGCTGGCTGAGCATCCCGCCGGATATGGGCTATCCCTGGGTGCGCGAGCGGATCGAGCGGGTGCGGCGGGGATAGCCGAAAAAAATCTCGTCCGGTGCGGGCGTGAATAAGATTTCGGCGGTGACCTTTCGGCGTTTCGGCAGTTATCGGCACGTGAACAGCCCGACCGATCGTCCGAACGCTGCTGCGGCCCCGAGGCGGGCCGTGCTGGTCGTCAACGCGCGCTCCCGCCAGGGGGAGGCGATGTTCGACGAAGCGAAGGCAAAGCTGGAGGCGGCGGGCATCGAGCTGTTGCAGGCGCATGCGGTTCGCGATCCATCGAAGATGGGGGAGGTGGTGCGGGGGGCCGTCGGCTCGGGGGCGCCGATGGTGATCGTGGGCGGCGGCGACGGATCCTTGTCTGGCGTGGTCGACGATCTGGTCGGGCATGATTGTGTGTTCGCGGTGCTGCCGATGGGTACGGCCAACAGTTTCGCCCGCACGCTGGGGCTGCCGATCGAGCTGGACGGGGCGGTGGCGACGATCGCCGGGGGGCAGCTGCGGCGGATCGACCTGGGCATGGTGGGCGAGGATTATTTCGTGAACTGCGCCTCGGTCGGGCTGGGGCCGATGATCGCGAAGAGCGTGCCGCACGATCTGAAGCGATATCTGGGGCGGGCGGGGTATCTGCTGTGGGCGGTCGGCTGTTTCGTGCGCTTCCGCCCGTTCCGGCTGGTGGTGGACGACGGCACGCAGGTTCACCGGCTGTGGACGACCGAGGTGCGCATCTTCAACGGGCGGTTTCACGGCGGCGTGGAGCTGGCGGAGATGACCGACGTGGACAGCGGGGACATCGTGGTCCAGGCGGTGACGGGCCGGAGCCGCTGGCGCCTGATGTGGGACTGGTATGCCAAGTTCTTCAAGCTGAGGTCGCGCAACGACAGCACGGCCGAGTTCCGGGGCAAGCGGCTGTTGCTGGACAGCTTGCCGCGCCAGCGAATTTCGATCGACGGCGAGCTTCTGGCGCGGATGCCGGTGACGGTGCGGGTGGCGGAGGGCGTGATCGACGTGGTGGTGCCGGGCCCGGGAGAGATGGACCGGTGACCCGGATCGCGCATCTGTCGGACCTTCATTTCGGCGCGAATGACGAGAAGATCGTGGCGGCGACCGAGGCCTGGCTTTCGAAGCGCCGGCCCGACCTGGTGATCATCAGCGGCGACTTCACGCAGCGCGCGCGGGTAGCGCAGTTCCGGGCGGCGTCGGCCTATGTCAACCGGCTGCGGTCTGCCGGGCTGAAGCTGCTGGCCATTCCGGGCAACCACGACATTCCGCTGTACGATGTGCTGCGGCGTTTCGCGACGCCGCTGGATCGCTACCAGCGTTACATCGACAACGATCTCTGCCCCTGGTTCGAGGATGGGGACGTGGCTGTGCTGGGGCTCAACACGGCGCGGTCGCTGACGATTTCGGACGGGCGGATCAATCGCGAGCAGATCGAGCTGATGCGGGCCCGGTTCGCGGATGTGGCCGAACACAAGACCCGGATCCTGGTGACGCACCATCCGCTGTTCGCGCTGCCGATCGACGGGGGGCATGAACTTTCGGAGGCGGTGGGACGGCATGAAGCCGCCGTGCCGGCCGCCTGCGAGGCGGGCGTGCATATCGCGCTGGCCGGCCATTTCCACCGCACCTACGCCCGGGCGGCGAGCGAGATGACGGAGAAGCACGGACCGGCGCTGGTGATCCAGGCCGGAACCGCGACATCGACCCGGCTGCGCAACGACGAGCCGCAGAGTTTCAACTGGCTGCACGTGGAGCGGCGGGACCGCATCCGGCTGCAGGTGATCGCCTGGGACGGGGCGAGCTTCGGCGACCGGGCGCAGACGCTGTTTTCGTTCGACGGGACGAGGTGGCGGTCCGTGTCGGACCCGCCGGACGAAGCCGGCGGCTGACGCCGCCGGCTTCGCGCGGTCAGCTCTTGCCGCCGCGCGCGATCCAGGCGTCGATCTTCGAGTCCAGCACTTCGAGCGGGAGGGCGCCCGACATCAGCACCTGTTCGTGGAAGGCCTTCACGTCGAAGTTCGCGCCGAGTGCCTTTTCGGCGCGGTTGCGCGCCTCGCGGATGCGGATCTGGCCCACCTTGTAGGCCAGCGCCTGGGCCGGCATCGCGACGTAGCGGTCGACTTCGTTGGTGGCGTCGGTTTCGCCCATGCTACTGTTGTCGAGCATGTATTTGATCGCCTGGGCGCGGCTCCAGCCCTTCTTGTGGAGGCCGGTGTCGACGACCAGGCGCATGGCGCGAAGCATCTCGTCGTCGAGGCGGCCGAAATATTGGTAGGGGTCGGTGAGCATGCCGATCTCGGGCCCCACGCTTTCGGCGTAGAGCGCCCAGCCCTCGACGAAGGCGGTGTTGCCGCCGAAGCGCTGGAAGCTGGGGAGGCCGGTGTTTTCCTGGGCAAGGGCGATCTGGAAATGGTGCCCGGGGGCGCCTTCGTGGAGGTAGAGCGTTTCCATGCCGGGGGTGGTGCGGCTGGGGAGATCATAGGCGTTGAAGTAGAAGATGCCGGGGCGGGACGCGTCCGGCGTGCCGGGCTGGTAGGAGCCGCCGGCCGAATCCTTTTCGAGGAATTCGGGATAGGGGCGGATTTCCAGTTTCGTTTTGGGCATCGTGCGGAACAGCTTGCCGATATTGGCGTCCACGCGCTTGCCGATATCGTAATAGGCCTGGGTCATCGCCTCGCGGCTGGCCATCTTGAATTTCGGGTCGGTGCGGATGTGGTCGAAGAACGCCTGGCGGGTATCCCCCGGTTTTTTGGCCTTGAAGCCGACCTGCTTGATGATCTTGTCCATCTCGCCGTGGATGCGCGCGACTTCGGACAGGCCGAGGTCGTGGATCTGGTCGGGCGTCATGCTGGTGGTGGTCTGGCTGGCGACCAGCATTTCGTAGAGGGCGGGGCCTCCGGGGAGCGAGACGAGGCCGGGCCTGTCGCTGCCGCGCGAGGCGGGGAGGTAGGTGGTTTTCACATAGTCGCGCAGGCGCTGGAAGCTGGGGAGGACCTTGTTGCCGACTATGGCGGCATAGGCGGCCTTCAGCCGGGCCTGATCTGCGGCCGAAATGCCTTCGGGGAATTTCTGCACCGGCATCATGAGGGGCGAGCCGTCGACCCCGGCGGCGACGGCGCGGTCGAGCTGGCCGAGAACGCGCTCGGAGACGAGTTTCGGCTGAACGACGCCGGCGGCGACGCCCTGTTTCATGCGGTCGAGCGAGCGATCGAGGGCGACGACGAAGCCGTCGAGGCGCTTCAGATTGTCTTCATAGTCTTTCACCGCCTTGAACTGGGCGATGCTGTTGCCCGAGAAGATGTCGGGCACGAACTGGTGCAGGCCGTTGAAGTGATCGACCGGGCGGGGGACGGTGGCGGCGAGGATTTCAGGCGCAAAGCCCTTCAGGTCGTTCTGGCGCTGCCACTTGAACACGTCGTAGCTGATCTGCTCGTCGCGGCCGAGCCGGCCGCGGTCGATCGCGGCGAGCGCCTTCAGGTCGGCTTCGATCGCGGCCTTTTCGGCGGCGAGATAGGCGTCGGAGACATAGTCTCCGAACTGGTCGGCATAGCGCATGTCGCCGCGGAACAGGGCCTGCAGCGGGTTGCGCTTCAGCATGGCTTCGTCGCTGGCGATGAAGAGCTGGGTGAGCTTGGCGGACGGGGTTTCGACCATCGAGCCGGCGACGATCTTGTCGCTGTGCGACTTGGCCAGCACGGCGGCGGGCGCGGTGGCGAGCAGGGCGAGCGCGCTGCCGGCGAGCAGGGATTTCAGCATCGGTGTTCCTTTTTCAGGACGTGAGAAGCCCCCCTCTCAATCGAGCGGGATAATCCGGCCCGACGCCATTACAAAGCGCATTTTTTCAAGGCTGCGGGGATCGGTGAGGGGGTCGCCGCTGACGGCGATGATGTCGGCCGACTTGCCTGGGGCGAGGGTGCCGACTTCGTTTTCGAGGCCGAGCAGCTCGGCGGCGCCGGTGGTGGCGGAGACGAGGGCGGCCTTCTGGGTCATGCCGCCTTTTTCGACCATGAGGGCGAACTCGCCGGCGTTGCGGCCATGTTCGAACACGCCCGAATCGGTGCCGAAGGCGATGCGGACGCCGGCCCTGTTCGAGGCGGCGACCTGCTTGCCCCACATGGTGAGGGTGTCGCGGGCCTTCTTCTCGACGACGGGGGTATAGATGTTCTTGCCGACCCGCTCGTTGAGGCCGGTGAGCGCCATCAGGGTGGGCACCATGAAGGTGCCCCTGGCCTTCATGACGGCGAGCGTGGCGGGCGAGGCATAGGTGCCGTGCTCGATCGAGGCGACGCCGGCCTCGGACGCGCCGCGGATGCCGTCGTCGCCATGGGCGTGGGCGGCAACCTTCAGCCCGAGCGAGGTGGCGGTGGTGACGATCGCCTCCATTTCGGGCGCGGTGAAATGCTGGCCGAGGCCGCGGCCCTGCTGCGAGAGGACACCGCCGGTCGCGGTGATCTTGATGACGTCGGCGCCGCGCTTGGACATTTCACGGACCCGCTGGGCACATTCGACCGGGCCGGTGCAGGTCTGCCCTTCGCTGAGCGCGGCGTTCACCTCGGGGCGGAACCCCGAAGTGTCGCCGTGTCCGCCGATGATCGAGACGGCGTTGCCGGACGCCAGGATGCGGGGGCCGGGGACGAGGCCTTCGCGGACCGCATCGCGAAGCGCGAAGCCGGAGAGTTTGGCCGAGCCGAGGTCGCGAACGGTGGTGAAGCCGGCCTTGACGGTAAGGAGCGCGTTCTTGGCGCCGACCAGGGAGGCATGCTCCGTAGTTTCGACGGCTTCCTGCCAGAAGGCGCCACCGGGATCCCCGGTGAGGTGGACATGGCTGTCGATGAGGCCGGGGAGCACGGTGGAGTCCGAAAGGTCCACGAGGGTGGCGCCGGCGGGAACGGGGGCGTCTGCGGGCAGGATGGACTTGATCCGGGCGGCTTCGACGAGGATGAGGGCGGGGCCGGTGGCGCCGGTGCGCGGGTCGGCGATGAGGCGGCCGGCCTTGATCGCGGTGACTTGCATGGCGGGGGCCTGAACAGCGGGGGCCTGAACAGCGGGCGTCTGAACAGCGGGGGTCTGAACGGCGGGGGTCTGAACAGCGGAGGTCTGGGCATGGGCTACGGTCGCCAGCAGCGAGACGGCGGCGATGAACGTGGCGTGCTTTGGCATGAAGTCCCCTTTGTCTGTATGCGACCTGCCTAGCGGTGGGGTGGCGATGTTGACAAGAGCGGGTCTTTGCGCCTAGTGCGCCCGCTTTCCGCGGCTGCCTTGGGGCAGCTGTGCATCCTGACTTGTGATGAGGAATTGGACGATGTTCGCGGTGGTGCGCACGGGTGGCAAGCAGTATCGGGTGGCCGCCGAGGACCAGATTATCGTCGAGAAGCTCGACGGCGAGGCCGGATCGCAGATTCAGCTGGGCGATATTCTGCTGGTGTCGGACGGCGGCACGCTGAAGGATGCCGGCGCCGTGAAGGTGATGGCCGAGATCGTCGGGCACAACAAGGGCGACAAGGTGATCATCTTCAAGAAGCGTCGCCGGCACAATTATCGCCGCCGGAACGGTCACCGCCAGCACCAGACGGTG
>JANPJJ010000213.1:0-40515 GCA_031425455.1 Sandaracinobacter sp.
GCATCGCAAAGCAGGCGGTCGAGAAGGCAGGCCAATATGCCTATCGCGACCGCAAGGTGAAGAAGCGCTCGTTTCGGGCGCTGTGGAACCAGCGGATCAACGCCGGTGTGCGCGAAATGGGCTATACCTACAGCGTGTTCATGCACGCGTACACGGAAACCGGCCTGGAGCTGGACCGCAAGGTGCTGGCGGACCTCGCCATGCACGAACCGGACAGCTTCCGGGCGATCGTGGAGCAGGTGATGGCAGGCCGCACCGCGGCTGCCTGAGCCACAAGCGATGTCATCCCCGCGAAGGCGGGGACCCAGAAGGACCGCGCAGCTGAGCGATGGGTGAAGATTGGCAACCCGCCGTCTACATTCTCGCCAGCCAGCGCAATGGCACCTTGTACATCGGCGTCACCAGCAACATCGCGAAACGGATCTACCAGCATCGCGAAGGGTTGATCGCCGGCTTTACGCAAGCCTATGGCGTCAAGCGCCTGGTGTATCTGGAAATGCAAGCTGATATCGGCGAGGCGATCTGTCGCGAAAAGCAGCTCAAGAAGTGGAACAGGGCGTGGAAGTTGCGGCTGATCGAGGAGGCCAACCCCACCTGGCGCGACTTGGCGGAAGACCTTGGCTATGTGCCGTTTCTAGACGTTCCTGGGTCCCCGCCTGCGCGGGGATGACAAGGTGAGCACGGACGCCCTGCAGGGCGAACTGATGACAGCGCTGCAAGCTGCCGCCACGCCCGAGGCGGTCGAGGCGGTCCGCATCCAGTCGCTGGGCAAAGGCGGCAGCATCACCCAGCTGATGAAGAGCCTGGGCGGGCTCGCGCCGGACGATCGGCTTCGGGTGGCGCCGCAGTACCAGGCGCTGCGCGAAGCGGTTTCAGCTGCGATCGAAGCAAAAAAGGCCGCCCTCGGCCGCGCCGTGCTGGACGCGCGGCTTGCCGCCGAGCGCCTCGACATGAGCCTGCCGGCGGCCGTGTCCCCGCCCGGCAGCATCCACCCGATCAGCCAGGTGATGGACGAGCTGTCGGAAATCTTTGCCGACCTGGGCTTCGCGGTCGCCGAAGGGCCCGAGATCGAGACCGACTGGCACAATTTCAGCGCGCTCAACATCCCGCCGGAGCATCCGGCGCGGGCGATGCACGACACTTTCTATGTCCGGCCGGAAGCTGGGGGCGAGCGAATGGTGCTGCGCACGCACACTTCGCCCGTTCAGGTGCGCACCATGATGCAGGGCAAGACACCCATCCGCATCATCGCACCGGGCCGGGTCTATCGGTCCGATTCCGATGCCACACACACGCCGATGTTCCACCAGGTGGAAGGGCTGGTGATCGATCGCGGTATCCATCTCGGCCATCTGAAATGGACGCTGGAGACTTTCGTAAAGGCCTTCTTCGAGGTGGATGACGTCACGCTTCGCCTCCGGCCGAGCTACTTCCCCTTCACCGAGCCGTCGGTCGAGGCCGATGTCGGCTGCTCGTGGGAGGGCGGCACGCTGAAGATCGGCGGGACCGGTTCCTGGCTCGAAATCCTCGGTTCGGGCATGGTCCACCCCAAGGTCATCGCCAATTGCGGGCTCGATCCGGACGAATGGCAGGGCTTCGCCTTCGGTGCCGGCATCGACCGCCTGGCAATGCTGAAATACGGCATGACCGACCTTCGCGCCTTCTTCGACGCCGACCTCCGCTGGCTGCGCCACTTCGGCTTCTCCGCGCTGGACGTGCCGACGTTGTCGGCAGGCGTGGGCGCATGAAGTTTCCGCTCTCCTGGCTGAAGCGGTACCTCGAAACCGAGGCCGACGCCGCCACCATCGCCGATGCCCTCACCCGCCTCGGGCTCGAAGTGGAGGGGATCGAAAACCCGGCCGCAGCGCTGGCCCCGTTCACGATCGCGCGCGTTCTCAGCGCCGAGCGCCACCCCCAGGCCGACAAGCTGAAGGTGCTCAGTGTAGAAACTGGCGACGGCCGGCCGCTGCAGGTGGTCTGCGGTGCGCCCAATGCGCGGGCAGGGCTGGTGGGCGTGTTCGGGCCCCCGGGCGCGCATGTGCCGGGGCTCGATGTCACTCTGAAGGTCGCTGCGATCCGCGGGGTCACATCCAACGGCATGATGTGTTCGGCGCGCGAATTGCAGCTCGGCGACGATCACGAGGGTATCCTGGACCTGCCGGCCGATGCACCCGTCGGCACCGGCTATGCCAATTGGGCCGGGCTCGACGATCCCGTCTTCGACGTGGCCATCACCCCGAACCGGCAGGACTGTATGGGCGTGCACGGCATCGCGCGCGATTTGGCCGCCCTCGGCATCGGCACGCTGAAGCCGCTGGCAGTGCCTTCACGAGCTGCCGCTGGCGCGATCCTCGTGTCGGTCGCGACCGACGATCCTGAAGGCTGCCCGGCCTTCCTCGCACGTTCGGTCGCGGGCGTGCGCAACGGCCCCTCGCCCGACTGGCTGCAAGCGCTCCTGACGAAAGCGGGGCTGCGGCCGATTTCGGCGCTGGTCGATGTCACCAACTATTTCTCGATCGGCTTCGGCCGCCCGCTCCACGTCTATGATATCGCCAAGCTGAGCGGCGGGCTGGTCGCTCGCCGCGCCATCGACGGCGAGACGCTGGAGGCATTGAACGGCAGGACCTACACGCTGGACAGCAGCATGACGGTGATCGCCGACGAGGCGCATGTGCACGATATCGGCGGCATCATGGGCGGCATGGCATCGGGCGTGTCGGAGGCGACCACCGACGTGCTGATCGAGGCGGCTTATTTCGCGCCCGAACGCATCGGGGCGACCGGACGCAC
Source organism: Sandaracinobacter sp. (assembly GCA_031425455.1). Taxonomy (GTDB): domain Bacteria; phylum Pseudomonadota; class Alphaproteobacteria; order Sphingomonadales; family Sphingomonadaceae; genus Sandaracinobacteroides. The sequence continues at coordinate 2,791 of JANPJJ010000213.1, forward strand.
GCTCGGCCTCACTTCCGATGCACGCGCCCGGTTCGAGCGCGGGGTCGACCCGGATTTCCTGGCGCCCGGCCTCGCAATGGCTGCGGAAATGGTGTCGGAGCTGTGCGGCGGCACAGTGTCCGAACTGGCGCAGGCCGGCACCCCGCCGATCGTCGCAAAGCAGCTTTCCTTCGATCCGGCGAGAACGCTGGCGCTGGGGGGGTTGGACGTGCCCCTCGCCGAGCAGCGCGACATCCTCACCCGGCTCGGCTTCGGGGTAGCCGGAGACACACCTTGGCAGGTTTCGGTGCCGAGCTGGCGCCGCGATGTCGACGGCGCCGCAGACCTGGTGGAGGAAATCGTCCGGGTGCACGGCCTGCACCGCGTGCAGTCCGTCGCGCTGCCGCGCGCCGAGGGCGTGGCCCGACCCACCGCCACCCCGACGCAGGTGCTGGAGCGCCGCCTGAAGCGCTTGATGGCGGCGCGCGGGCTGGACGAGGCGATCACCTGGAGCTTCATCGCCGAGGACGAAGCCGCGCGGTTCGGCGGATATTATTGGCGGCTGGAGAATCCGCTGTCGGCCGAGCTTGCGGTCATGCGCGCCTCGCTGCTGCCCGGGCTGGTCGCGGCGGCGACACGCAACACGGCGCGCGGCAGCCAGAGCGTGCGGCTGTTTCAGCACGGCCGGCGTTATCTGGAAGAAGGCGAACGCCCGACGCTCGCGGTGCTGATGGCAGGCGATGCCGCGCCACGCGACTGGCGCGCCGGAAAAGCGCGGAGCTTCGACGCGTTCGACGTCAAGGCCGAGGTACTGGCGATCCTGGCCGCCGCTGGTGCCCCGGTCGAGCGCTTGCAGACGGTGCAGCCGGCCGCAGCGCACTATCACCCCGGGCGATCGGCGAAGCTGATACTGGGCAAGGTCGTACTGGCGGAGTTCGGCGAATTGCACCCGGATGTGCTGGGGGACCTTAATCGTGCAGTCGCCGCCGAAGTCCATCTGGATGCCGTGCCGGAACGCCGACCCCGGCGCACCCGCCCGGCGTTCATGCCGTCGGCGCTGCAACCCGTCAGGCGGGATTTCGCGTTCCTGGTGCCGGAGACGGTGGCAGCCGAAGCGTTGGTCCGCGCCGCGAAAGGTGCTGACAAGGTGCTGATCGCCGAAGTTGCCCTGTTCGACCGCTTCGTCGGGACAGGGGTGCCGGAGGGGTACGTCAGCCTGGCGATCGCGGTGACGCTGCAACCGGTCGAGCGTACGCTGACCGATGCGGAGATCGAAGCCGTATCGGCGGCGGTGGTGGCCGCCGCCGGCAGGCTGGGCGCCGATTTGCGGCGGTAGCGCTCGCTACCGCTGCACGTCGTCTTGCGTCACCGGCACGATCCGGATCTCCACCCGCCGGTTCTGCGCCCGGCCCGCTTCACTGTCGTTGCTGGCCACTGGCTGGTTATAGCCGAAGCCGCGCGTCTGCATCCGCGCCTGGGGGACGCCGAACGACAGCAGCGAGTCGGCGACCGACTGAGCGCGCTGTTCGGAAAGCCGTTGGTTCACCGCGGCCGATCCCACATTGTCGGTATGGCCATAGACCCCGATCACCGTCGACGGGTAGCTGGTCATGACCTTGGCTACCTCCTGCAGCTGGCTGCGCATCTCGGGCTTCACGATGGCCGAGTTGAAATCGAAGCTGATCTTGTCGGGCATCGTCAGCTGAATCTCGTCGCCCTTGCGCTCCACTTCGATCCCAGTGCCCGCCGTCGCCTGGCGCAGCTCGCGCTCCTGCTTGTCCATATAGCCGCCCACTGCGCCACCCGCGATCGAGCCGACCCCGGCGCCAATCAGGGCGCCGGTGTTGCCCCCGATCAGGGCACCCAGCAACGCGCCGCCGGCGCCGCCCGCCAGCGCGCCTTTGCCGCCGCGCGTGATCGTCTGCTGCCCGGTTTCGGGGTTGGTCGCGCAGGCGGTGGTCAGCGTCATCGCCGACAAGGCGCCGGCAATTACCAGTTTCGAGGCAGTGGCCATCAGATCATGCTCCTTCATTCTCGATGCGCGGCGCCGTCGCCGGTCGCGTCCAACGCACAACTAGCGGGGGCGGGCCCGTGTTCCAATGGTGTGGTGCTCCCATGGTGCCGGGAAGATCGCGCCTCGGTCCGCCAGACCGCTCAACAGACGGCGCTTGAGACAGCCGGGGCAAGTCGGCATAGAAGGTGCGGCTATGGCTTTCCCCTGGATCGATGCCGCGATCATCGTCGCGCTGGTGGTGCTGAACGGTTTTTTCGCAGGCGCCGAGTTGGCGATCGTGTCCTCGCGACGCGCGCGTTTGCAAGTGATGGAACGGGCGCATGTGCGGGGCGCCGCCACCGCGCTCCGGCTTCAGGCGGAACAGGGCCGGTTCCTGTCGGCAGTGCAGATCGGAATCACGCTCGTGGGGGTCGCCAACGGCGCCTTTTCCGGCGCCAGCCTGGCCGGCCCTGCCGGCCTCTGGCTGCAGTCTCTCGGCGTGCCGGATCGGTTCGCACCGCAGACGGGCTTCGCGCTCGTCATCCTGGTGGTCACCTATCTGTCGCTCATCATCGGCGAACTGGTGCCCAAGCAACTTGCGCTCCGTGCGCCCGAACCGATCGCAGCGGCAGTTGCCCCCGAGATGGAACTGGTCACCCGGATCACCAGCCCGTTCGTCAGCCTGCTCGATGCCTCCACCGCGCTGATCTTCCGCATGCTGGGGCTGAAGCGCGACAATGACCAGATGGTGACGGAAGAGGAGCTTCGCCACGTCGTCGCCGAAGCCGAGGAGGCCGGCGTGATCGAAGGGAAGGAGCGCGAGCTGATTTCGGGCATCATGCGCTTTGCCGACCGGCAGGTCAGGGGCGTGATGACTCCGCGCACCCAGATAGACTGGATCGACATGGCGGCGACGCCCGACGAGATTCGCGACCGGCTGGTCAGCACGCCGCATACCCGGCTTGCCGTCGGCGACGGCTCGATCGACCGCATCGTCGGCGTGTTGCAGGCGCGGGACGCGCTGGCCGCCCTGCTGGAGGGGCGCCCGATGGAACTGGCGAAGCTGGTGCGCAAGGCGCCGGTGCTGCCCGATGTGGCGGACGCCACCGTCGCGCTCGCCGCGCTGCGCGATGCCGAAGTGCCGATGGCGATCGTGGTCGACGAATATGGCCATTTCGAAGGCGTGGTCACCCCAGCCGACCTGCTAGCCGCGATCGCCGGCGAGTTCCGATCCGACATGGACGACGGGCATGACCCGGCCATCGTGGAGCGTCACGACGGTTCATTCCTTATTTCGGGCAGTCTGGCCGCAGACGAGCTTGCGGAAAGACTGGGTTTCGACTTGGACTCAACTCGTGATTTCCAGACAGTTGCCGGATTCGTTTTGTCGGAGCTGGAGCATATCCCGGAAACGGGCGAAAGCTTCGAAGCGCACGGGTTCCGGTTCGAAGTCGCGGACATGGATGGACGTAAGATCGACAAGCTTATCGTGTCACGGATCGATGCCGAATGAAGGTCAGCAAATGAAGGTTGGCGAATGAAGGTCGGCCCATGAAGTCTGCACTGTGGGCTGTTCTGGGCTTTGTGGCACTGTTCTGGTCGCTTCTGGCCTGGGCGTTTCACAGCCTTGCAGCGTCCGGTGGCGCTGCAGTGGTGACCGTCACTCGGTGGCTCGATATCGAACCGTCGACAACACAATGGATTGCTGATGGGCTGGCCCTGGCCGGTGGGGTCGCCCAGTGGCTGGTCGTCCTGGTCTGGCTGGTCGGAATAGGGGTTTTGGCACTGCTGGGCTGGCTTGTTTCCCAGACAGCGGTTCCGATGGCGACCTTCCCGGGGGGAAATGCTTCCGAGCATTCGAGCCTGGGGCCTGTGATCGAGGGTCAGGTACGTGACAGGACGCTTTCATGATCGATTCGAAGTCTTGGAAAACGCGTAACATTATTTAACATTTTCGAGTCGCCTGTTAACAATGGCGACCTTGGTGTCGGCAAAAACCTAACCTTTCGTTAACGCCCTTGGTGCCATTCCACTCGGTTTGGCGACGATTCCGCACGTCTCGTCGCTATTCTGAATGTGTCGCGCTTGTAACGTTAACAAGTGTCAGGAATCCCGGTTTCAGGGTCGCATAAAAAAACAAAGGGTTGCAGAATGACTTTGACAAAAAGTCTAGCTGCGTGCGGGGTGCTGTTGACTGTTGCATCCCCCGCGCTGGCGGCGGAATCGTCCTGGTATCTTAATTTCAGTCAGATCAAGGCAAAGCTCGCATCGAACCTCGGATTGGCCGAACCGGCAGATGCGATTTCCTCCACAGCCGTCGCCACCACAGCCGGCATCGTGGCGCCTGCGAAAAAGCCTGCGGCGATCAAGTCGGCAGCAACAAAGGCGCCGAGCGCCACAACGGTGAAACCCAAGGTTACCACCATGGCAACCGCCAAGGTGGCGACGCCGAAGCCCGCACCTGCAGCCTCGTCCTTCTACAGTGGCCTCGTGGCCGGCGCTGCCCCGGCGGTGTCGACCCTGACGGCCTGGTGGAGCGCTGCCACGCCGTCGGCAACGGGCCCGAAGAAGCTGGCAACCGGCAAGTCCTCGGAACCGCCCGCGCCGGTAGCCGATCCCCAACCTTCGATTCTCGAAAGCGTCGTGGAAACGCTGACGGATGCAGTGGACGCCGCAGAGGAAACTCTGACGACCGTCACCCAGACCGTGACCAGCGCGATCGCTGCCGTCACCGAACCCGTGGTGGCGGCTTTGTCGCCCGATCCGGCTCCCCTCAGCCCCCCTGTGGGGGTGTCGAGTGACAACACCGCGCCGTCTGGCACAGTTTCGACGACGGCGATGCCGCCCACCGAGTCGCCAGCGTCCGATCCGGCACAGTCGGACGCATCCGTCTCGCGCACCACCGACATCACCGCCGATACCGGCGCGGCTGCCAGCGAACTCGGAACCGCCTCGGCCGGCGGTGCCTGGGCTGCCGCCGTGATCGGCGGCACCGGGGCGACCTATTATGTCGACTATCAATCCGGCAACAACGCAAACAGCGGCACGTCGTCGACCCGGCCGTGGAAACATGCGCCCGGTGACACGCTCGCAACCGGCGGCCCGGCCACTGTGGCGCTCGCCCCCGGCGATACCGTCCGGTTCAAGGGCGGGGTGAACTACCGCGGCGCGATCGTGCTGAAACAGGGCGGCGTAGTCGGCAATCCGGTCATCTACACCGGCACGGGCTTCGGCACCGGCTCCGCCATCTGGGACGGGGCCGACCCGGTCACGTCCGTGGTGCCATGCCCCGGCCAGTCGGCATGCGGCGGGGCCACCAACTGGGCCAGCCTGATGCTGGTGACCTTCAAGACGCCGGTAACCAAGAACCGCGCGCTCTACGATTCGCTCGGCAGCCTCTACGAGGCCCAGTCGCCCGTCCCTGCCGATCCGTTCTGGGACGACAATCTCGACAGTTTCGCCGTCACGCCGGTGTCGCAGGCGGCTTCGATCGCGGCCGGACGGGTCGACAACGCGGCTCTGGCCGCAGCCGCGTCAGGGCAGAAATACGCCCGGGTGGCGGTGTGGATCAAAGGCAATCTCGTAGTGGAGCGAGCAATCCTTTCGGTCGTTGGAAGCGTGGTGACGTTCGATAACAGCGGCATCGTTCCCTACACCGACCGCGATGGGCGCATTGCCATCATCGGCAGCACGAAGTCGCTGACGAAGCCCGGGCTCTGGGCCTCGCTGGGCGAAGGTACCGCCGTGGTCTATCCCCGCAGCGGCGGGGGCACGACCTATATGATCGGAAGCGGTCGCTCCGCCTTCCAGCTCGCCGGCAAGTCCAACGTGACCATCCACGGCTTCAAGTTCACCCGGGGGACGGCAGGCGTCGGAGCAACGCGCGAAGGGCTGGGCGTCTACAACATCAGCAGCGCGGTCTCGAACATCACGATCCAGGACAACAGCTTCGCCAACTTCTCGATGCAGAACGGCTACGGCGTCGTGATGCTGAACAATGTGGCGACCCTGAAGGTGACCGGCAACCGGTTGACCGAACTGGCAGGCGCATCGGGCATGCGGTTCGGGCCTGCGGTCACCAATCTGCTGTTCGAACGCAACGTCATCCGGCGGATCGGCCGCACCGGCCTTTTCCTGGGCGGCGTCAGCGGCGGCACTGTTCGCAACAACGTGCTGTCGGAAATGCAGGGGGTGCACGGCAACGGCATCTCGCTCTACGAATCGAACCGCAACGTCGCGGTATCGGGCAACTGCGTGTTCGCCTCGGTACGGCCGCTCACGTTCAAGGGCAGCAACAGCGCCGGCGTCAGCAACAATCTGACCTTCTCGGGCAACATCTTCGTCACCAGCGACGACGGCCGCTCGTCGGTCTACAGCTGGGGCGGCCTCGCCCGCGACGTCACCTTCACCAACAATGTGGCGCTCGGGCCCAAGGCCGGCCTGATCCTGAACCCCGAAGACTCCGGCATCACGGTGACCCGGAACAGGACCGCCGGCGTGCTGGTGACAGGGGGCGTGTTCCCGTCGTCCTGGAGCGTTGTCAGCAACGTCACCAATGCGCTCTACAGCGAGGCGAGTGCCGCGACACTGAAGACGGACAGCTGCTCGGCGCGGGGCTACTCCGGGACGGTTTCCGTCAGCGCCCTTTAGATAAACGAACAGCCCAACCGGGGCAGCCCAGGCTGCCCCGGTCACCTTCCCGGCCGGAGCTCGCTGATCAGCGCGCGCCGGCCTTTTTCGCCTGTTCCCAGGCGAGCGCCGCCAGCGGCTCGACGGTTGCCGACATGGCCTTGGCATGGGCATTGGAAGCCGTGCCCCTCACCACCCGGCCCCGGATACCATGCACGATCGCCGCCAGCCGGAACATGTTGTAGCTGATGAAGAAATCCATATGCTCGGTCACTTCGGCGGGATCGCGCCCCACCCGGCCGCAATAACGTTCGACATAGTCGGCCTCGGTCGGGATGTTCATCGCCGCAAGATCGCAATCGACCAGCCCGACCGTCCCGGTGGGCGGCATCCGGTACATCATCAGATGATAGGAAAAGTCGGCCAGCGGATGGCCTAGCGTCGAAAGCTCCCAGTCGAGCACGGCCAGCACCCGGGGTTCGGTCGGGTGGAAGATCATGTTGTCGCAGCGATAGTCGCCGTGCACCACCGCCACTTCGTCTCCGGGCGGGATGTTTTCGGGCAGCCATTCCACCAGGCGATCCATGTCGGGCACCCGGCCGGCGGCCTCATCCTCCAGATACTGCCGAGACCAGCGGCCGATCTGTCGCGCGAAATAATTCCCCGGCTTGCCGAAATCCGCCAGCCCGATGGCGGCGGGATCGAACGAATGCAGATGCGCGATGGTGTCGTTCATGGCATCGAAATAGCGGTGGCGCTCGGCGGTCGGCACATCGGGGAAGGTGCCGTCCCAGATGATCCGGCCTTCCACGCAGTCCATGATGTAGAACCAGGTGCCGATCACGCTCTCGTCGGTGCACAGGCCGAAGGTCTCGGCCGCCGGAAAGCCGGCCGAAAACAGGGCGGTGATCACCCGATATTCCCGATCCACTGCATGCGCCGATTTCAGCAGCAGCCCGGGCGGCTTCCTTCGCATCACATAGGATTTTGCCGGCGTGATCAGCTTGTAGGTCGGGTTGGACTGCCCGCCCTTGAACTGCTGCACTTCCAGCGGCCCGGCATAGCCGCGCACATTCGCCTGCATCCAGCCCTCCAGCGCCGCCACCTCGAAGCGGTGCGCCTCGCGAACCTCGCTGGTGCCCGAAAACTGGGTCTGCCGATCGCTCATGCCAGATCTTCCCTCAAACCTTCTTTGCGGGCGTCTTCCCGGGCGTCCTCGCGGGCGATCTCCCGCCATCCGATATCGGCCCTGCAGAAGCCATCAGCAAAGCTGATCTTTTCGATTGCACCATAGGCCGTGGCGACCGCCGCCCGGACCGTCTGCGCCGCCGCCGTCACCGACAGCACGCGGCCCCCCGATGCGACCAGCCGCCCATCGCCGCCAAGCGCGGTTCCGGCGTGCAGCACGGTTGCCCCGCACGCCTCGGCAGCCTCCAGCCCGGCGATCGTCCCCCCCTTCACCGGCGTTCCCGGATAGCCGCGCGCTGCAATCACCACGGTGGCAGCCGCGCCCGGCTTCCAGCGCGCCTCTATCCCGGGAAGACGGCCGGTCGCCGCGGCCAGCAGCATCTCAACGAGGTCGCTTTCCAGCAGCGCCACCAGCACCTGGCACTCCGGGTCGCCGAAGCGCACATTATACTCGATCAGCTTGGGCCCGGCTTCGGTCAGCATCAGCCCGGTGAACAGCACCCCGGCGAACGGCGTGCCACGCTTCGCCATCGCCGCCAGCGTCGGCTGGACGATCTCCCGCATCGCACGCTGCTGCAGATCGGGCGTAAACACCCGCGCCGGGGCATAGGCCCCCATGCCGCCCGTGTTGGCGCCGGTATCGCCTTCGCCAACCCGCTTGTGATCCTGCGCCGCGATCAGCGGCAATGCCGTGGTGCCGTCCGCAAGCACGAAGAAGCTGACTTCCTCGCCGATGAGGCATTCCTCGATCACCACTTCAGCGCCCGGTTCGGCGAACAGGTCGCGCAGCGCTGCCTCGGCCTCGGCGTGGGTAGCAGCGACCGTTACGCCCTTGCCCGCGGCCAGCCCGTCGGCCTTTACCACCACTGGCAAGGGGTGCCCCACCGCATAGGCCAGCGCCGGGGCCAGCGCATCGAAGCGCGCATAGGCCGCCGTCGGGATTCCGGCCTCGTCGCAAAGCGCCTTGGTGAACCCTTTCGAAGCCTCCAGCCGTGCCGCTGCTGCCGAAGGGCCGAACACCGGCACTCCCGCCTCCGCCAGCGCATCGGCAACGCCCGCAGCCAGCGGCGCCTCGGGCCCGATCACCACCAGATCGATCGCTTCGGCCTGCGCCCAGGCGGTCACCGCCGTGCCGTCCAGGATATCCAGCTCGGGCACCAGCGCCGCATGGGCCGCGATCCCAGGATTGCCCGGCGCCGCGTACAGCCGCCCGCAGCGCGGCGACTGCGCCAGCTTGCGCGCCAGCGCATGTTCCCGGCCGCCGGCGCCCAGCAGCAGAAGCGAAAGTCTGTCGATCATCGCCGCCGGGCATAGCCGCGTCGTTGCAGCACATAAACCCCGGCCCGTCTGAACCCCGACACGAGGCGGTTTGAACCCGCCGCCCGGGCGCGCTATCGGGCGGCATGGCAAGCGTCGCCCCCAACGTCCCGGAATACTCCGTCTCCGAGCTGGCGCAAAGCGTGCGCCGCACGCTGGAAGGCGCCTTCGGCCTGGTGCGGGTGCGCGGCGAAGTCTCGGGGTTCAAACATTATGCTTCCGGCCATGGCTATTTCGATTTGAAGGATGCCGACGCCTGCATCGCGTCGGTCATGTGGCGGCCCAACCTCGCGAAGCTCGGCTTCCGGCCCGAAGACGGGCTGGAGGTGATCGCGACCGGCAAGCTCTCGGGCTATCCCAAGACGTCGAAATACCAGCTCATCGTCGAGCGGATGGAAGTCGCCGGGGTCGGCGCGCTCTTGAAGCAGATCGAGGATCGCCGGCTTCGGCTGGAGGCGGAAGGCCTGTTCGACCGTTCGAAGAAGCCCCCCCGCCCGTTCCTCCCCACCCATATCGGCGTCATCACCTCGCCGTCGGGCGCTGTCATCCGCGATATCCTGCACCGCCTCACCGATCGCTTCCCGCGCCGGGTCACGCTTTGGCCGGTGCCGGTGCAGGGGGAAGGCGCCGCCCCCCGCATTGCCGCCGCCATCGCCGGGTTTAACGCCATGCCGCCGGCGCGCCGCCCCGACCTCCTGATCGTGGCGCGCGGCGGCGGCTCCATCGAAGACCTGATGGCGTTCAACGACGAGGCCGTCGTGCGCGCCGCCGCCCAGAGCGCGATCCCGCTGATTTCGGCCGTCGGCCACGAAACCGACACCACGCTCATTGATTTCGCCTCCGCGCTGCGCGCACCCACGCCCACCGCCGCCGCCGAACTGGCCGTCCCCGTCCGCGCCGATCTGCTGGACACGCTGGCGGACCTCGGCCTGCGCGCCACCCGCGGCGAACGCCGCACCCGGCTTACCCGGCGCGAACGGCTCGACGCGCTTTCGGCGCGATTGCCGCGCCCGGCGACGCTTGCGGGGCTCGCCCGGCAGCGGCTGGACGAGGTCGGAGAACGGCTGCCGCGCGCGCTCGCCGGCCGCGCCGCCCTGCTTCGCGCTCGCCAGGCCGCCCTCGCCGAGCGGCTGACCCCGCGCCTGCTGCTGCAGGCTGTGGCGCGCGAACGCGCCCGCCTCGGATCGCCCCGGGTTACCCCGAACCCGGCGCTGCTGAAGGCGCGAGTCGCGGCGGCGCGCGCGGCGCTGGCGTCGGGGTTCCGCCTGGCCGAAAGCCTGTCGCCACAGGCGGTTCTGGCGCGCGGGTTCGTGCTGGTGAAGCTGCCCGACGGCCGCATTGCGCGCCGCGCCGACGACGCGCGCGCTGCATCCCGCCTCCAGTTGCAGTTCGCCGACGGCGAGGTAGCGGCAGCCCCGATCGGGCCGAAGCCCGCAGGACCCGCGCCGCCGCCGGCCGGGCAGCCCCGTTTGCTGTAGCCGCAGGATCGGCTACAACAGGTTCGTCATGCTGAACTTCGTCGCCGGTCGCCCGGCCCGCCTTCGCTATCTCTCCGGCTCGTACAAGCTGCTGGCCGATGGGGACCATGTGGTCTGCGCGGTCACCCGGCAGAAAATCCCCCTGTCCTCGCTTCGTTATTGGAGCCATGAGTTGCAGGAACCCTACGCCTCGGCCGAAATCGCCGCCGCGCGCTACGCCGAAGCGCGTGGAAAGAGCCTTCTTTAAGAGCTAGCCGACGCGTTTTGCCCGAACTTTCTGGCCTCCATCGACCCTCAGGAAATAGCTTCCGAGCGCGCCCCTGGTAATCTTGGCAATGCGTCCTTGACGGGGAAGGTTGGAGATCAACGGCTCGGTGGTCCGCCAGATCGAGCCGTCGGCCATCGTCATCTGCCACTCGTTATAATTGCCTTGCCGAGCGTCGCGGATCTCGAGTTCGATCTCATCGATGCGATCTGCATCTGCTTTGTCGTCGCTGCCGAACAGCTTCAGAGGCGGCAAGGCAAAGCCGAAAAGGCCCTTGCGCGTCTGCTGCACGCCTTCCCGATCGAGAATGACGATCTCCTTCTTGGCGCTCGCGTCGCCGACTGCGGCTGCGGCCGTGTCGAAACAGGCGAGCCGGGCGGCGTCGGGCGCAATGGCCCTGCATGCTTCCAACTGCTGCATGACAGCGACAGGACGATCTGCGCCGTGCGTCGCGCTGGCCATCAGCGCGACCATCGCAACCGCACAGACTTTCCACATCGCCAAGTTCCTTTCGCCGCCATCCTCGTTTCAGTCACGCAATCCCTGTCACGCTGGGCCACGGGTTGCCAGTACGCAATGTGGTCTTTTAGCAACAGGCAGTCCCAATCCCGCGCATTCGGGCCGACCAAGGGTTTACACTTTCGTGGCAAATGGGGAATGTCCCCCCATGGTGGGCATTTCCCCGGCGTCTAAACACGACCGGCGGCCGTCTCACTCACACGCTGCTGGTTACAACAGAAACTAAAGAGGGCTGAACTCATGATCGATATGCAAGCCGCGCGCTCGCGCGCCGCACTTCTGGCGGGCGCTGCCTCGCTCATCGTTGCCACCGTCGCCTTTGCGGCGCCCGCAACGGCGCAAACGGCGGCCGCTGATACGGCCGAATCAGAAACGATCATCGTTACCGGTTCGCGCATTGCCCGGCCGAATGTCGAAACGATTGCGCCCGTCACCGTGGTCGGTGCCGAAGTGTTCCGCGAGCAAGGTGCCGTGAACGTCGAGGCGGTTTTGAACCAGCTTCCGCAGGTCGCTCCGGGCTTGAACGCCAACGTCAACAATGGCGGCAACGGCACCGTGTCCGTCGATGTCCGCGGTCTTGGGCCCTCTCGCACCCTCGTTCTGGTCAATGGCCGTCGGATCGTCCCGTCGAACAACACCGGCGTGGTCGATCTGAACGTGATCAATCCGCAGCTCATCAAGCGCGTCGATGTCGTCACCGGCGGCGCATCGTCCGTCTACGGGTCCGACGCTCTTGGTGGTGTCGTCAACTTCCTCCTGAAGGACGACTTCGAGGGCGTGGAAGTTACCAGCCAGTACGGCCTGACAGGCGCCGGCGACAGCCAGACCTTCTCGGTCGGCGGCATGATGGGCGGTAACTTCGCGGACGGGCGCGGCAACGTCGTCGCTGCCGTCAGCTATTCCGATCGCAAGGGTTCGTTCCAGCGGGACCGCGAATGGTCCCGGTTCGACCAGAACGGCGGCAGCGCCACGGGACCGGCCGGCCGGTTCGACAACCTGTTCAGCAACCGGTTCGCCACGGGTGGGAACCGGGCGTTCGATGCTGCCGGTAACCCGCGGCCGTTTATCAACAACTTCGATCTCGCCGGTGGCGCGCCGACTGATCGGTACAACTTCGCTCCGGTCAACTATCTGCAGACGCCGCAGAAGCGGTTCTCGCTGTCGGCGCTCGGCAAGTATGAGATCAACGACAATGTCGAAGTCTTTGCCGAGGCGTTCTACGTCAATAGCCGGGTGAACCTGCAGCTGGCCGAGACGCCCGCGACCAACATCTTCGTCAATCCGCTTTCGCCGGTCCTGACACCGGCAGCTCAGGCCCTGGCAGCCGGGCGCCCTAACCCTCTGGCGCCGTTGACCTTCCGTCGCCGCATGACCGAAGTCGGTCCGCGTATTCAGAACTACGACTTCAGCGTGATGCAGTTGAACGTTGGTCTTCGTGGTGAGATTACCGACAACTGGGACTATGAACTTTACTATGGCTATGGTCGGGTCTCGTCATCGGCCGGGCTTCAGAACGATGTATCTCGCCAGCGCCTGACGGCCGGCCTGAACGGCTGCCCGGCGGGTTCGCCTGCGGGCTGCGTCACGGTCAACGCGTTCGGCCCAGGCAATATCTCGCCGGCCGCTGCGAACTACATCCGGATCGCGTCCGCGGTCGACACATTCGACTTCACTCGTGACAACGTCGTCGGTAACATCACCGGCTCGTTGGCCACGCTTCCGGCTGGTGATCTCGGCGTTTCGATCGGGGCGGAATACCGTCGTGACTCGTCGAACTTCGTTCCGTCCGATCCGGCGCAACGCGGCGACCTTACCGGCTTCAACGCGGTTCTGCCGATCGGCGGAAGCTTCGATACCAAGGAAGTGTTCGGTGAACTGCGCATTCCGATCATGGCCGACCGTCCGGGTTTCCATGAACTGACCGTCGAACTCGGCGCTCGCTACTCGGATTATTCGTCGGTCGGCGGCAACTTCACCTGGAAGGCCGGCGGCACCTACGCGCCGGTCGAGGCGGTTCGCCTTCGCGGGGTTTATTCGCGGGCTACGCGCGCGCCTTCGGTGTTCGAGCTGTTCCAGGCCGGGGACCAGGGCTTCCCGCAAGTGGCCGACCCCTGCTTCCGCGGCCAGCCGTCCGGGACCCGTCCGGCCCCGTCGGCAGGGGTTGCGACCATCTGCCAACTGCAGGGTCTGCCGGATCCCACGACGAACATCCTCGTTCAGACCAACGCTCAGATTGAAGCTACCTTCACGGGAAGCAGCGATCTTCGGGAGGAAACTTCGGATACGCTGACCTTCGGGGTTGTTATCGCGCCCCCGACGGTGCCGTCGCTGGTGCTGACGGTCGATTACTTCGACATCCGGGTGAACGGCTATGTCTCGCGTGTTGCAGGCGGCGCCAACGGTCTGGTCGCGGCGTGCTTCGCGCAGAACATCACGACAGCAGCGCAGCTCGCAGCAGACCCCTACTGCAGCCTGCTCAGCCGGCGCCCCAACGGCGACTTGCTGGCGACGATCCCGCTCACCAACGAGCTGGTGCCGGGCATCGACAACCGCTTGAAGACACGCGGTATCGACTTCACGCTGTCGTACAATCTGGGCCTGGGCTTCATCGGCCAGGAAGAAAACCGCCTCGCGCTGTCCACCAACGTGACCTACCTCATGGACTATAACTATAACGGTGATGAGTTTGCGTCGTTCGCGTCGGGCGACTTCGGCACTCTGCCGGAGTGGAAGGCCACCACGCGCGCCAACTATGTCGGGCGTGACTGGTCGGCCGGTATCACCTGGCGCTATCTGGGTTCCACCCAGGATACGTTCGGCGACATCAGCGGTGATCCGGCCGACTTCGGTCGTATCAGCCCAGTGAGCTACTTCGACCTCAACGCTCGGGCATCGATCGGTGAAAACTTCGAGATCTTCGGCGGGATCACCAATCTGCTCGACAAGGATCCGCCGTCGGTGAACGCTGGCTTCACGGCGACGAACACCGACGAGACGCTCTACGACGTTCTCGGCCGGCGCTTCTTCATCGGCGCGGCGCTCCGGTTCTAACCGGCGTCCGCTCCGGCGGATCGGACATGGGGGCCGCCTGCACCCTGCAGGTGGCCCCTTTCCTTGTTTGTCAGGCAGGAACCAGGTCGAAGGCGACAGAAAGCCGCTCGCCCGCAGAAAAGGGCGCGGTCTCGTGCCACAGCCAGGACGGGAACAGCACCAGGTGCCCGGGCGCGGGCACGAAGGTGGCCAGCGGCGCCAGCCCGGTGCGAAGCTCCGGCGGCGGCTTGCCCAGGATCAGCTCGCCGCCCGGGCCGGGCGGAAGCACGATGTGGCAGGCCGACGAAATCCGCCCTCGCGGATGCACATGCGCCACGTGCCAGCCGCCATCCGTCAGCCGGACAGACCATGATCCTGCAACCCGCCAGCCCCGGTCGCGAACGGCCGGGTCCAGGGTAGGGTGGCCAGCCAGCGCGGGCGGCAGTTCCCGGCGATGGACTTCCCAGCACTCCTGCAATCGATCTCGCAGCTCCACCAACTCCGGATCGGACCGCGCCAGCAGCGGGCCGCTGGTCTGGCTTCCGTTTCGCAGCGACTGTGCGGCAGGATGATGCCGATCCAGGTGCAATTGCCGGAGCCGTTCGGCAAGCGACATCAGCCCGGGTTCCGAAAGGCCAAGGTCGTGCTGTCGCCAGAGCCCGCCCCCGCCTTCCAGCCAGTCTGCGCACCGATCTCCCAACAGGCGCCAGGCGGTGTGCGTCAGCGCCCACATCCCCATGTCGGCGCTCGCGCCGGGCCATTGACGGCGAAGCTCGTCCAGCACCCCGTCGGCGACCTGCGGATTTCCCCCTGCCAGCGCAACACGCGCTCGCACAAGCGCTGTGGAAATCGCGGCGTCTTCCGACATTATCGCGCGAGGCAGCAGGGCCAGCGCCCGCTGCGCCGCGTCGAGATCGCCGAGCTTCAACAGATACTCCGCCCTGACAGCCTGCAGTTGCTCGTCTCCACCCCGGTCCAGCGCCCGGTCGATCCGCGCCAGGACGCGCCCCGGCCCCACAACATCGGCGCCCTTGTTGGCAAGCAGGCCGAGCAGGCCGGGGTCGGTAGGGTACCGATCGAGAGCCGCTTCCAGACCGGACATGGCCGCTTCGCCTTCGCCCGCCTGATACCGCCAGTCGAGAAGCGCCGCCTGCCCGTCCTTCCAGAGCGGATCCGCAGCTACTGATGCAGCCACCATATCCACGCCGCGCCTGTCCCCTGCTGCCATGCGGGCAGCCGCTGCCGCAAGCACCAGCCCGCGATCCGCCGGGCGCTCCTCAAGCAATCGGTCCAGATCGCCGACCGCGTCGGGTTCGCCGACATCGGCCGCCAGCAGTGCGCGGGCGACACGCGCCGGTGCATAGCTCGCATCGATGGCGAGGGCTCGTTCCGCCGCAACGATCCCGTCGCCGTGCCGGCCAGCCGATCGACAGGCTCGCGCCAGGGCACTCCACACCGCGGCGCGACCCGGCAGCGAATCGCCGGCTTGCTCCAACGCCGCCGACGCTTCCTCGGCTTCACCCGCTTCCAGCAGCGCCAGCCCCAGGTTATAGAGCGCATCTCCCATGCCCGGCTTCAGCGCAACGGCCCGTCGGAAGGCAGCGATGGCCTCCGGCAGCAATCCCTGCGCCAGTTTCAGATTGCCCCAGTTGTTCTCGATCTCAGGGTCCAGCGGCCGTTGCCGCTGCGCTTGCGCAAACCAGGTCTCGGCCCGTTGCAGGTCACCCTGGCGCCGGCAGGCCAGTGCAAGCATGTGCGCGGCAACCCCGTCCGCTTCGGCCAGCGGTTCGAGCAGCCGGCGCGCCTCGTCCAGCCGGCCGGCCTGCATCGCCTGGTGGGCGGCGATCAACTGCGCCTGAGACATGGCCTTCGATGCCCGCGCGGCGCCGGCTTTTCAACCGTCGGCCGTGTGATCAGCAGCGCTCCATCGCCGTCGTCCACCCGCACGGTCGAGCCATCCGGCACTTCCCCCGCCAGCAGCAGGTCGGCCAGCGGATCGACCAGATGCTTCTGCACGGCGCGCTTCAGCGGCCGGGCGCCATAGACCGGGTCATAGCCGACCCGTGCCAGCCACTGCCGGGCACCATCCGACAGCTCCAGCACGATCTTGCGGTCCTTCAGCAGCCGGCCGACATGCGCCACCTGGATGTCGACGATCGCCCCCATATGCTCCAGCGCCAGGCGGTGGAACAGGATGATCTCGTCCAGCCGGTTCAGGAACTCGGGCCGGAAATGTCCGCGCACCACCTCCATCACCTGCGGTTCGGCCTGCTTCACATCGGCGCCGTCGGGCAGGGCCGCGATATACTGCGACCCCAGGTTCGACGTCAGGATGATAAGCGTGTTGGAAAAGTCCACCGTCCGCCCCTGCCCGTCGGTCAGCCGTCCGTCGTCCAGCACCTGCAGCAGCACGTTGAACACGTCGGAATGCGCCTTCTCCACTTCGTCGAACAACACCACCTGATAAGGCCGCCGGCGAACCGCCTCGGTAAGCACACCGCCCTCGTCATATCCGACATAGCCCGGCGGCGCCCCGATCAGCCGCGCGACCGAATGCTTTTCCATATATTCCGACATGTCGATGCGCACCATCGCGTCGGGCGCGTCGAACAGGAACTCGGCCAGCGCCTTGGTCAACTCGGTCTTGCCCACGCCCGTCGGCCCCAGGAACAGGAAACTGCCCAGCGGGCGCCCCGGATCCTGCAAGCCCGCCCGGGCTCGGCGCACCGCCTTGGAGACCGCCTTCACGGCCTCGTCCTGCCCGATCACGCGGCGGCCAAGCTCGGCCTCCATCTGCTGCAGCTTTTCGCGCTCGCCCTCCATCATCTTGCTGACTGGAATGCCGGTCCAGCGCGACACCACCCCGGCAATGTCTTCGGAGGTCACCTCCTCGCGGACCATGGCCTGCTCGGTTGCCTGCTCCGCCTCGGCCAGCTTCCCCTCCAGGTCCGGGATCACGCCATAGGTCAGCTCGCCCGCGCGCGAAAAATCGCCGCGCCGCTGCGCCTGTTCCACCTCGATCCGGGCCTGGTCCAGCGCTTCCTTGATCCGCGTGGCCCCCGCCAGCTTGTCCTTTTCGGCGGTCCATCGCGCTGAAAGCGCGCCGGCTTCGCTCTCCAGATCGGCAAGCTCGCCCTCTAGCGTCGCCAGCCGGTCGCGCGAAGCCTCGTCCTTCTCCTTCTTCAAGGCTTCGCGCTCGATCTTCAGCTGCACGATGCGCCGGTCCAGCGCCTCGATTTCCTCGGGCTTGGATTCCACTTCCATCCGCAACCGCGAGGCCGCCTCGTCCATCAGGTCGATCGCCTTGTCAGGCAGAAAGCGGTCGGAAATATAGCGGGCCGAAAGCGTCGCCGCCGACACCAGCGCGCCGTCGGTGATCCGAACGCCATGGTGCAGCTCGTATTTCTCCTTCAGGCCGCGAAGGATCGAGATCGTATCCTCCACGCTCGGCTCGCCCACGAACACCGGCTGAAACCGTCGCTCCAGCGCGGCATCCTTCTCCACATGCTTGCGATATTCGTCCAGCGTGGTGGCGCCGATCACATGCATTTCGCCGCGCGCCAACGCCGGCTTCAACAGATTGGAAGCATCCATCGAGCCTTCGGATTTCCCGGCACCGACCAGCGTGTGCATCTCGTCGATGAACAGGATGATCTGCCCCTCGGCGGCCTTCACTTCGTCGATCACGGCCTTCAGCCGTTCCTCGAACTCGCCGCGATATTTTGCCCCCGCGATCAACGAACCCATGTCCAGCGCGAACAGCGCCTTGTCCTTCAGCCCGTCGGGCACATCGCCGTTGGCAATCCGCAGCGCCAGCCCTTCCGCGATCGCAGTCTTGCCGACTCCGGGTTCCCCGATCAGCACGGGGTTGTTCTTGGTGCGCCGCGCCAGCACCTGGATGGTGCGACGGATTTCTTCGTCGCGCCCGATCACCGGGTCCAGCTTGCCCGCGCGCGCCACCTCGGTCAGGTCGCGACCATATTTCTTCAGCGCGTCATAGCTTTCCTCGGCGGATGCCGAATGCGCCGCGCGTCCCTTGCGCAGCTGTTCGATCGCGGCGTTCAGGGCCTGCGGCGTAACGCTGGCCTCCTTCAGCGCGCGGCCGGCGTCCGTCTCGGCCGACATCGCCAGCGCCAGCAGCAGCCGCTCCACGGTCACGAAACTGTCGCCGGCCTTCTGGGCGATCTGCTCGGCCTGGTCCAGCAGACGGGCGACGTCCTGATCCCATTGCAGCTGCGCTCCGCTTCCCGACACCTTGGGCAACTTTGCGACCGCAGCATCCACCGCCAGCTTCACCCGGGGCGCGTCTCCCCCGGCGGCTCGGATCAGCCCGGACGCCATGCCCTGCTCGTCGTCGAGCAGCGCCTTCAGCATATGCGCCGACGTGACCCGCTGGTGGTTTTCGCGCATCGCGATGGTCTGCGCCGCCTGCAGGAACCCCTTGGCGCGGTCGGTGAATTTCTCGATGTTCATGGGTGCTGCCATGCTCCTTTTGGCGGGATATAGTGTGGCATTTGCGCCACAGAAGGGGAAGCGACCCGAAAATGCGGAGCTTGGCGCCGACACCAGGCTGGGGCCAGGCTGGCATCAACTGAAAAACCCATCGGAGAGAGCGCCATGGAAGGCAACCGGCTGTGCGAAACGCTGGGGATCGAGCGGCCCATCGTGCAGGCGCCGATGGGCTGGATCGCCCGCGCGCAGCTGGCGTCGGCCGTCAGCAACGCCGGCGGGCTCGGCATCATCGAAACCAGCTCGGGCGAGCTCGATGCGATCCGGGGTGAGATCACGAAGATGCGGCAGCTGACGACCCGCCCGTTCGGCGTGAACATCGCCCAGGCCTTCGTCCGCGATCCCGATATCGTCCGCTTCATCATTGACCAGGGCGTCCGTTTCGTCACCACGTCCGCCGGCGACCCGAACCGCTATTGCAACGACCTGAAAGCCGCCGGGCTGACGGTGTTCCATGTCGTCCCCAACCTTGCCGGCGCGCTGAAGGCGCTGGAGGCGGGAGTCGACGGGCTGGTAGTCGAAGGGGGGGAAGGGGGCGGCTTCAAGAACGGCCGCGACGTCTCGACGATGGTGCTGCTGCCGCTGGTTCGCGCCCACACCGACAAGCCGATCGTCGCGGCGGGCGGCATGCTGTGCGGGCGCACCATGGCGGCCGCCTTCGCACTCGGGGCAGACGGCATCCAGCTGGGCACGCGGATGGTGAGCGCAGCCGAATCGCCGGTGCACTCGAACTGGAAGGACGCGATCGTCGCGGCGAAGGAAACCGACACGCTGTTCCTGAACCGCCATGGCCCCGGCCCGGCGCTTCGCGCGCTCCGCACCGCCAGAACCACCCGCCTCGAACAGGAGGCCGGCCCCAACATCATAGCCGAGTTCGGCCGGGCACAGGATCTCTATTTCGGCGGCGACATGGAATCCTCGATCGCGCTGTCGGGCCAGGTCGCCGGGCGGATCGACAGCGTGCGGCCGGTGCAGGACATCCTGGACGGCATCATGGACGAATATCGGGCGACCGTGGCCGCGCTGCCGAGATAAGCCTCCGAGCCGCTCGCCCACGTCGCGCTTGCGGGCGCCATTGTAAAAATCCGCCAAATCGGCAGCATCTGCCGGACCGAATCTTGAACACGCACCCCGCAGCCTATAGGAAGGCTGCGAGCAGCAAGAATCGCGCCAATCGCAGCGGCCTGCTGCAAGTTGTTGCAATGCCTTATGTTCAGGCAGCCATTTTGTGTTCAGGCGGGTTGGTGTGTTGCAGGCAGGTTCCAGTCGGGCGGAACGCTGTTCCAGGGAAGGGTCGAACGCTGGCTACCATCGTTGCCGAACGGGACGGGACCGAGGCGGGGGGCATATTGCCCGATGCCGCCGACACCGGCCTTGCGGTCGTGTCGATCGGCAAATCCTACGACAGCCGGGTCGTCCTGCGCGATGTCTCCCTGTCGCTGAACCGGGGCGAGGTCGTCGGGCTGCTCGGGCCCAATGGCGCGGGAAAGACCACCTGTTTCTACTCGATCATGGGCCTCGCCGCGCCGGATCAGGGGCGGATCCTGCTGGACGGGGTCGATATTACCCGTCTGCCGATGTACCGTCGCGCGGCGCTCGGGCTCGGCTATCTTCCGCAGGAAACGTCGATTTTTCGCGGAATGACGGTGGAAGAGAATATCTCCGCCGTGCTCGAGGTCTCGGAGCCCGATCCGGCGGCGCGATCGGCCCGGCTGGAGCAGCTGTTGGGCGAATTCAACATCGCCCGCTTGCGCTCGGCGCCCGCTATGGCGCTGTCCGGCGGGGAACGGCGGCGCTGCGAGATCGCCCGGGCACTGGCGGCGCAGCCCTCGATCATGCTGCTCGACGAGCCCTTTGCCGGGATCGACCCCATTTCGATCGCCGATATCCGCACGCTGGTCGGCCAGCTGAAAGACCGAGACATCGGAGTGCTCATCACCGACCACAATGTCCGCGAGACGCTGGAGATCGTGGACCGCGCCTGCATCATCTACGACGGCCGGGTGCTGTTCGAAGGCACGCCGGAAGCTCTTGTGCGGGACGAAACCGTTCGCCGGGTCTATCTCGGCGAGAATTTCGCACTCTAGCATGGCGCAGCGCGGCACATGGGTTCCTCCCACATGGGCCTAGGTCCCCGCCTGGACCTTCGGACCAGCCAGTCGCTGGTGATCTCGCCGCAGCTGCAGGCGGCGATCAAGCTGCTCACGCTGTCGAACCTCGAGCTGCACGCCGAGATTGCCGCCGAGCTGGACCGCAATCCGCTGCTGGAGATGGTGGACGACGGCGAGGGCGGCGGGCAGGACAGTTCGGGCGAGCCGGACGCCGACCGGCCGCAGGCCACGGCCGAAGGGCCCGCAGCCGAGCCCGGCAGCGACGATTTCGATGCGACCTCGGGCATGGACCGGGAGCTTGCCGCCGACGAAGGCGCGCATCGGGCCGACGATCTCGATATCGATTATGTCGAGGAGCGCTTCCACCACGACAGCATCTCCGACAGCGGGCGCGCCGCCGAACCGAGCGACGATTTCAGCTTCGACCAGATCGCTGCGGACGACATGACGCTGGCCGACGTGCTGGAGCGGCAAGCGGCCGGGCTGTCGGGCACCGACGCCGCGATCGCGCTCCACATCATCTCGCTGATCGACGAGGCCGGCTATCTGACCGAGCCGGCCGAGGACATCGCCGAGCGGCTCGGGCTGTCGCTGGCCGATGTCGAGCGGGTGCTTGCGATCGTGCAGGGCTTCGAGCCGACCGGCGTTGGCGCCCGGAACCTCGCCGAATGCATCGCGTTGCAGGCGAAGGAAGCCGACCGCTACGATCCCTGCATGGCGGCGCTGATCGCCAATCTCGATCTCGTGGCGCGCGGCGACCTGGCGCAGCTACGGCGGCTGTGCGACGTCGATGCCGAGGATCTCGCCGACATGCTGCGCGAGCTGCGAAGCTACAATCCGAAGCCCGGCCTGGTCTATGGCAGCGGGCGGACCGTGCCCGTGGTGCCCGACATCTTCGTGCGACGCACCGCGAAGGGCTGGACGGTGGAGCTGAACAGCGGGACGCTGCCTCGGCTGATCGTGAACCGGCAGTATCAGGCCCGCATTTCGGCGCACGCCACCTCGATGTCCGGCAAGCGCGGCAAGCCCGAGCGGCAGTTCCTGGACCAGTGCATCAGCCAGGCACACTGGCTGATGCGAGCGCTGGACCAGCGCGCCACCACGATCATGAAGGTCGCGATCGCCCTGGTGGAGGATCAGCAGGCCTTTTTCGACAGGGGCGTGCAGCATCTGAAACCGCTGACGCTGCGGCAGATCGCCGACACCATCGGCATGCACGAGTCCACCGTAAGCCGGGTGACCAGCAACAAATATCTGTCGTGCGATCGAGGCGTGTTCGAACTGAAATACTTCTTCACCTCGGCCATCCAGAGCGCCGGCGGCGGCGCCGATGCCTCCGCGGAAGCCGTGCGCCAGCGGTTGAAGACATTGATCGACCATGAAGAACCGCTGAAGCCGCTGTCAGACGACAAGCTGGTCGAACTGCTGAAGCGCGACGGATATGATCTGGCGCGGCGCACGGTCACAAAATATCGCGAGGCCATGAACATCCCGTCCAGCTTCGACCGCCGCCGCCGAGCCGTGGTCAAGGCCGCCTGACTGACCCAGCCGGCTGCAATCAGCCCGGCCGCTGACACGAGCCGCCGGATCGTAGAATCCTGGCTGGTCGTGTTGCCTTTGTAAGCGGGGTTGCACGACCCGTTTGGCAGCATCGGCGGGTGTAAGCCTGCCTATCCCGCGCTCGGCGCAGCCGTTCTGAAGTTCAGGCCTCGAAGTTTGCGAAGTGTCGAGGAGGCAGGTCCGCGCCCTGCGTCCTGCCTGCCTACCTACCGTTTCAGCGCTTCCGGCTTGTGCGCCGCCTCCGCCCCCGTCGTATCGCTCGTCACCACATATTGCGGCTTGGCCTTGGTCGCCTTCGCCACATGCCCCTTCACCTTCGTCTCGCCCGTCACCTTCCTCGTCACCGTGCCCTTCACCTCGCCCTGGCTGCTGGCCCATTTCACCTTGTCGCCCGGTTTCAGCTCCCTCGCCATCGCCGCTCTCCTCTCCGCCCTGCAACCTGGCGGCACGCCGTGCGGTTCCGCCTCAGGCCAGCAGGTCGGCAAACTCCGGATGCCGGCGGATATAGGCCGCCACATAGCTGCATGCCGGCACCACCTTCAGCCCGCGCGACCGCGCATCCTCCAGCACGGCCTTCACCAGCCGTCCCGCCACGCCCCGCCCGCCGATCGCCGGCGGCACCACCGTGTGGGGCAGCACCATGCGGCCGCCCTCCAGTTCATACTCGGCAAAGGCGGTCACGCCCTCCACCACCAGCTCGTATCGCCCCCCCGCCCGATTGTCGGTCACAGTATCCGTTGCGTCATCCATGGCTCTCTCCCATCCTGACATAACCGGCCGGATCGGCAAAAGCTGCACGAAAACGGGAACGACCCGGCGCCTGAGGGAAGGCACCGGGTCGCTTTGGCTTCCGCCGCGGGGGAGAGAGAGGGGGATCCCCGCGGCGAAACTGGATGTCTGGGTTCGGCCTTTTGGGCTCAGCGGCTGGCCATCTGAGTGCGCGATTGCAGCGCCGCCACCTGCAGGCGGGCATCGGCGACTGCCTTCGCAATGCAGGCCTTCTCGTCGGCCCGGGCGCCGAGGTCGCGGCGGTCGGCCCCGCCGCAAACCATCTTCGCCGCCCGATCGATCCGGCTTTCCACGGCAGCCCGGCCCGCAGGAGCGGCCAGTTCATGGGCGGAAATTCGCACGGCAACGTCGGCCGCCTCGGCCGGCACGGCGGCAAAACCCAGCACGATCGCACTGGCGGCAATGGCGAAGAAACCGTTGGTCAGGTTGGAAATCGGGAAAGTCGTCATCGTCTGTCTCCTGTTGAACCGTAGATACCAGGAGCATTGCAACCTGCGTGCCAAGTCGTAGGAATTCGAAAATATCGATATGGAACAATATGTTAGTATCACGCCCGTGCATACTGAGCTTTCACCCCGATGAACGAATTTCAAATCTTCGGTTCAGATTCCCAACAATCGGTAGTTGGCGCCAACCGCGTTTTCGATCCGGATTTCGCCTACCCCGCCGCCCGCCCCGCCGCTAAAGGCAGGGCATGCGCCGCTTTCTATTCATCGCCCTTCTCCTCGTCGTTGCGGTCACCGTGGCGCTCAGCTTTTACCAGCCGCCGATGCGCCTGATGCCGACGCCGAAGGTCTTTCAGCTCAGCGGCTCGGAAATCTTCGCCTCCAACCCGAACCTCGCCGCCGACAACCGGATGGAGATTTTCTACGCCACCAACCGCCTGCCCGTCGGGCCGCGCAACAATCGCCTCTATGCCGTCGTCCCCGGCCGGGACCTCAGCCTGGGCGTGGCCGCGCTCCGGATCGGCAGCGAAGAAACCACGTGGGACAAAATCTACCAGCTTTCGACCGGCACCGGCGGCGATACCCGCCCCCGGCTCAACCTGGAAACGCTTGCCGAACTCGCCACCGTGGAAGAGGGCGCCGCCCCCTCCCCCGGTGCCCGCGCCTGGTTCGGCCTGATCGACGCAGCCTTGGCTCGAAGTTTGGACAAGGACATCATCATCTACGTCCATGGCGCCAATTCGACGGTCGAGCGCGCGGCGGGGCAGGCGGCCCAGCTGCGCCATTTCACCGGTCGCAACGCCGTCGTACTGCTGTTCGCCTGGCCCACCGCCGAGAATTTCCTGCGCTACCCACAGGATGTCGAAACCGCGTTCGGCGCCGCACCGCAGCTCGCCCACCTGGTGCGCCTGCTCGCCGCCAACACCAAGGCCCGCAACATCGATATCCTGACCTACTCGGCGGGCGGTACCGTCGGCAGCGACGGCCTGGCCCAGCTCGGCCGCGAAAGCCGGAAAACCGGCGCCGACCTTCGCCTCGGCGAAATCTACCACGCCGCCCCCGATGCCGATTTCCGCGGCTTCGTCGACGATCTGCGCGACTATGCCGGCGTGCCGCGCCGGGTGATCGTCGCCGCCAACATGGGGGACGTCACGCTTCGTCTGTCCGAGGTCGTCAACCGCGCGTCGCGCGCCGGGCGGCCGGACATCGCCGAGCTCAGCCCCAACGCCCGCCGCTTCCTGCTGGACGCCAACAAGGAGGAGGGGCTGGAGCTGCTCGCCGTGCGGCCCGGGGACATCCCCGACCTGTCGGAGCGGTCGCACAGCTTCTGGTACAACGACCCATGGATCTCATCGGACGTGCTGATTGCGTTGCTGTTCCACCGTCCGCCCGCCGAACGCGGCCTCGAACCGGACCGGACGCCGGATGACGCCGAAGTCTGGACCTTCCCGCCCGACTATCCGAAGCGCCTCCCGGCCGTGATGCAGGGTCTTCGCGACCCTATTCGTGCCGGAACGCCCCCTCCCGGATAAACGCCAGCGCCTGCTCGATGCTCGCCGGGTCGGACGGCATCAGCGTGTGCGGCACCGGCAGCACGATGTGGTCGGCCATCCCGTCCAGCCGGGTGGCCGCGACCGACACCATCCCATCGTTCGGGCGCGGCAACAGGCGGCTCGGCCCGATCGAGCCGAACGACCGGCTGCCGGCGATTACGCCCAGCGGAAAGTCGACCCGGCCGAGCAGCGCTTCGTCGTCGGCCGCCCGCAAGGTCCGCAAATGCCCACCGACGGGCCCCAGCACGGCACGGTCCAGCCGAAGTCGGAACAACATGTCGGCAAGCTCGCTGCCGCAGTTCGGCGGCGCCATCATCACCACCCGGCCAAGGTCGTCCGGCCGACGCTGCGCCAGAAGCGCCCGGGCCACCAGCCCGCCCAGGCTGTGGGTCACCATATGCAGCGGCCCGGGTCGGCCCATCCGGAACGCCGCAATCCGCGGCTGCAGAACATCGAGGATCGCCGGCATCGACCGCCGCAACCCATAGCTCGGCGCCAGCGTCGCGAAGCCGGCTGCCCGGCAGGCGTTCGCCAGCACCGCCATCGAGGCGCCGGTCCGGCCATGTCCATGCAGCAGCAACACGCCGCCCGGCATCGGTTCGGGCATCCGCGCCTCAGTCGTTGGCGTAGGCTTTGAGGAGATTGTAGAGATAGGCCCGCCCGTCCATCACGCTCTTCACCCGGATCTTCTCGTTCAGGCCGTGGATGCCGCCACCGTCGGCCTCATAGAGGATGCCCGGCACGCCATAGACCGGGATGCCGACTGCGGCCAGAAATGGCCCGTCGGTCGCACCGGTGGACATGATCGGCACCAGCGGGACGCCGGGGTAATGCGTCGCGGCCAATGCCTGCGCCGGCTTCAGGATCCGGTCGCTGAGCGGTGGCTGGATCGCTACCTTGTTGCGGGTCACGTGGGCGGTGACGCTGACGGCGGGGTCGTCGATCGCTGCCACCAGCGCGGCCCTGGTGCCTTCCACCGTGTCGCCGGGGGCGATGCGGCAGTTCACATTGCCCGTGGCGCGCTGCGGCAGCGCATTCTGCGCATGCCCTGCATTCACCAGCGTCGCGACACAAGTGGTCCGCATGGTGGAGTTCAACATCGGATCCTGGCTGAGTACGGCTTCGGCCGCCGCATTGCGGGGGTTCGATGCGATGGCAGTCATCGCCGGCCCGGCGGGGGCGGGCGCGGTCGGCCCGATCGCCTTGAAGAAGGCCGTCGTCGTCGGGTTCAGCAGGACCGGAAACCTGTGCCGCTCCACGGCGCCGATCGCCCGCGACAGGCTGTAGATGGCGTTGTCCGGCCGGGGCGCGGAGCTGTGCCCCCCCGGGTTGGTCGTCTCGATCCGATAGTCCTGATAATGTTTCTCGCCCACCTGCAGCGCCAGCAGCTGCGGCTTGCCATCGGGCCCGACCCGGCCGCCGCCGCCCTCGTTCATGGCAAATTCGGCATCGATCAGCTCGCGCCGGTTCTCGGCCAGCCACTGCGCCCCGTTGAAGGCGCCCGAAGTCTCCTCGCCGCAGGTGAGAGCCAGCTTGACCGTGCGTTTCAACAGCCCTTGTTGTCCGCGAATTCCAGGCGCGGACTGCTCCTTCTTCAGCCGCACCATCGTATCGGCATAGATCGCCGCCTGCGCCTTGTCGTCGGCCACGCCGCGGCCATAGAAGAAGCCATTCTCCTCGATCAGCGTGAACGGGTCCCGCGTCCAGTCCTCTCGCCTGGCTTCCACCACATCGATATGGGCCAGCATCAGGATCGGTTTCAGCGCCGGGTCGGCCCCCGGCAGCACGGCGACCAGCCCGCCTTCCTCGGGATGCTCGGGCACCGAAAAGATGGTGAGATCCCCGATCCTGAACCCGGCCCGTTTCAGATGGCCCGCCACCTGCTGCGCCGCGCGGGTGCAGCTTCCGGCCGACAGCGTGGTGTTGGTCTCCACCAGCTCCTTGTAGAGCGCACGAAAGGCGGGCTCGGTCGGGTCTGCAGAGCCGACGGGTAGGGGCTGCGCAAGCGCCGGGGCGGCTGCCAGTGCGGCTGCGGCCGCAACGGCGAGCCTCATGCCGGCGTCCAGGTGAACTCGACCACCTGGGTGGGCGTGGCGCGGCAGAACACGCTGAAGCCACGCTCGCCGTTGGGGAAGGTGGCCGACCCGCGCGCGTTGAAGCGCCAGCCGCCATTGCCCTGCGCGATCCGGTCTACACTGGACAGCGTCATCACGCTGCCGCCGGCGATGCCGACCTGGCGAGCGCCTTCGAAAAGGCAGGTCTGCATCGTGCGCTGCTGGTCGGCCGTCAGCATCTGGGTGTTGGCGACAATCTTGGCCGGTGGCAGCGACGGGAACGGCCCATCGGTGGCGGGCGGCGGAGGCGGCGGCGGTGCAGGCTGGGTTGGAGGAGGCGGCGGCGGCGGCGGCGGGGCGACCGGCGCCGGCCGGGCCTCGGGCTGCGGGGGCTTGTCGTTGCCGCTGTTGGCGATGGCGACGATCCCGGCCGTGGCCCCGGCGCCTGCCAGCAGCCAGGGCAGCGCGCTGTTGCCGTTATCGGCCTGGGGCCGCACATTGCCGGTGCCATAGGCGAAGGTGGCGCGGCAGCCGTCCGTTACCGTGATGCCGTTCGGATCGTAACGGAAACTGCGCCCGCGCTGGCACGACCCGCCGTGCACCTGGACGATCTCGACCCGCATCTGGGTGCGGGCGCGGCAGGTGCGCGGGCGGAAATTCTGCGATTCGCAGCGTGTGGTGCCCGCAAAGTAGCGGCCCTGGTTGTGCGACTGGTCCCAGCTGTGGCCGGGGCCCCCGGGATAGGTCGGATAGACCGGCAGCGGGCGGATCGGCTGCGGTTGCGGCATCGGCATCGGCATCGGCTTGGGCTGAGGCCGGGCAATCGGGTTGGTGGGGATGGGGGCCGGAAGCGGCGTCGGCCGGACCGACGGCACCGGCGACGGGCGCGTCTGGGAGAGGGCCGGCCCGGCGCACAAACCGGCCGCCACAGCCAACGACAAGACCACGGACGCATTTTTCGACATTCGGCTTCTCCCCAATAGTGCCGAAAGTCTGGCCGCTTCCGCCGTGCAACGCAAGCGCTGCGCAAGCGCTGTAACGGCGGAAGCGGCGGGTCGGGAAGCGCTCCCGCCCCCGAGTTGGCGCGGCGGAACTGGGATCAAGCCGCGCGGGTCAGGTCCGGTCAGGTGAGAGCGATGCGCCGCCGGCGCGCGGCGGCGCCGACGATGCCGAAGCCGATGATCAGCATCGCCCAGCTGGCCGGTTCCGGGATGGCACCGAACTGGACGCTGCCAAGCGTGTAGGCGGCAACATCGCGCCCCATCGCCAGCCCCTGCTCATTGTCGAACCGCCAGTGAATGCCACCCCACAGCCGGCTCATCGCGCCCTCTTCGGCCGCCGCGTCGAAATTGTCCCAGCAACGGGTGGCAACCACATTGGTCACGCAGAAGCCGGTGTCGCCACCCAGATAGTTCGACAGGATGGTCGATGCGGCGCCGCCGAAGGCAGCATGGGCCGAAAGGTAGGACGGATGGGGCGGGGTGATGATGTAGGGGGTCCAACCGGCGTCCTGGACGGTCGCATCGTTGCCGTCGAGATGGGCATTGCGGATGCCGGTGACCGGCCGCCAATAATCGAATTCATACTTGGTATCCCAGACGGTCGTGGTGACATCACCGAGGGTGGCGGTGAGTTTCCCCAGGATCTGGGCATTCTCGAGCGTCGACAGGCCGCGTGCTTCCGATACGTCGATGACCGCACGAATCCACGGGCCCGGCCCGGCCCCCGCGGCCCAGAAGCGCGCGCTTTCCGCCTGATCCGGGGTGCGCGAAAGGCTGCCGATGCTGCCGAGATCCTTCACTTCGTTGAAGGCTGCGGCATAGTCGGCGCTGTCGATCGCCGGCGGCGGGCCGGCGCGGAACTGGCTCTGGGTATCGATCAGCCAGGTGTCGACATAGCGCTGCTGCGGCGTGACGGGGGCGCCCATCCCCGGAGGCGTCGGAGCCCAGCGACCGGGCAGGCCGGACGGGGTGTAGGGAACGACGGCAAAGCTGCCATCGTTGATCCGGCGGGCGATCGCAGCGGTGGCGATGATGCCGCCCGTCGCGATCCCGGCCGTCTTGGCGGCACTGTCGGGTATCAGGGCCAGCTGCGAGGCAAGGGCCGCATCGAACTCGGCGGTGCGGGGCGGATACAGCGTGACGAGCACGTTTCGAGCAGCAACGGCGGCGGCGGCCCGGGTGTCGCCGCCCGGCGTCGCGAGCTTGCCCAGATAGGGGTAATCCGGCGTGCCGAGCGTCGCGTTTACCGCATCGTGCAGCGCGACGTTCAGGATCGCGGCCGGCCGGGTCTGGCCGGGGTTGTAGCCGGCTCCCAGCATCAGTTCGTTCCAGTAGAGCACCGGGTCTCCAGCCGGTGCCACGGCAAATGCCGGGGTGCTGGAGATAGTGGCGGCCGCGGTGGCCAGCAATGTGGTTCCGATCTGCATGAAACTCTCCCTGTCGAAGCGGCGGGGCCGCATCCTGCCCGGCACGGGAGGTGGCGCTCGAACGTCTACGGCACCGGGAAAATCCCGTCAGCCGAACGTCAAATCGGTTGTTTTCCGGCGGAAAGCAGGTGCGAAACGCCGGGATCGCTCGGAAGCCGCGCCATCTCGCGGGCTTCCCGGGCCACATCGGCATCGAACCGCTCACGTATCTGCTGGAATCGCGGGTCGTCCCGAATCGGCGCAAAAGCTGGATCGTCACCGATTCCGCGGAAGGAAAGCACCCCGGGGTAGACCCAGCCGCGCGCCACACCGGCTTGAAGCGCCTCGACAGCCCGGTTGGTCTTGCCCTCTGCCGCCAGCAGCACTGCCTCGGTCGCGGGGTACCAGGCGGGGGTTCGACCCCCCGCCGTGATCCGTCGCGAAACAGCCCTTGCCTGTGCCAGCAACCGATCGGCGTCTGCGGCCCGCTGCTCGGCGCGAAGGGCGCGGGCGACCAGCGCCGCATGCCAGATAAACGTGGCGTTGGTGCCATAGTCCGCCAGCATCGCATCGGAATCGGGGTATCGCGCATCGTAGAGGCGCACGATTTCCGCAGTCCGGCCCGCACCCAGCAATGTGGACAAGAGGAAGTGCATGCGGGGCCGGCTGAGCCAGGCCTCGACCGGGTCCGCCCTCAGCCGGTCGACCAGGGCCGGGCCTGGGGGCTTGCCGTTCCACATGCCGAGAACGTCCGCACTCATCGGCGATCGCTGCCAGATCCGCGACGCCTCGTCATAGCGTCCGACCGCCCGCAGGCTCCGCTCCATCGCCAGCACGGCGAAGAACCGCTGGCTTTTGTCGGCCACAAGCCACGCCTTCTGGGCCTCGGCGAACTGCCGCGAAAAGTCGGCCTGGCGCCACGCCATGTCGCCCCGCACCATATGCGCCTGGAACGGGACCGGCCCGCCCAGCTCGATGCGGCGGACATAGGCCTCGGCCTCGTCGCGGTAGCCCATCTGCCAGGCCCATTCGGCGGCATAGTAGAAGGCCGGCCACCACAAGGGATCGATCGCGACGGCACGGCGCCACGCGGCCAGGGTGGCGGGGTAGTTTCCTTCGCCCTCGTGGATACGGGCGAGATCGGCCCAGCTTTCGGCGTCGTTGGGGTTCAGCCGAGCAGCGCGTTCGAAATGCGGCTTGCTCTCACCCGGAGTCTCCGCTGCGAGCCCCAGCGCCCGGTGGGCAGCGGCGAGGTCCGGTTGCAGCGCCAGGGCGCGTCGGGCGTGGCCTACCGCCTCGCGCCATTCGGCGGTCCGTTCGGCCGCAGTCGGGGCCATGTCGGCGTGAACGGCTACGACCGTGCCGAGCGCCGCCCAAGCCGGCGCATAACCGGGGTCCAGCGCGACGGCGCGGCGCAGAAGGCGTTCGGCCGGCTCGAACTGCGAAGGCTCCCACGTCCGCATCATTCCGCGCGCCTGGAGGAACAGCCGATAGGCTTCGCCGCGGGCCGCCAGCATCGTCTCGGGGCGTGCGCCCTCCGCGAGGTTCAGCCGCGCCGACACGCCACTGCCGATCCGGTCCTGGATGGAGAAGATACCGTCGAGCGGACCGGCATATTGCTCCGACCACAGCCGGGTGCCGTCGGTGGCATCGACCAACGCGACATTGACCCGGACCTGCTCGTCGGACGACCGGATGCTGCCTTCGACCAGATAGTCGACCCCCAGCTTCCGGCCGGTTTCCTTGGCGTCCAGTCCCTGGCCCTGGAGGGACCAGGCCGAGGTGCGCCCCAGCACTTTCAAGCGCGGGTTGCGCGCCAGGCGGTTCAGGATTTCCTCCGAGACCCCGTCGGCGAGATAGGCCTCGGAAGCGCCCGACAGACTGGCGAACGGAAGGACGGCAATCGTCACGGGGGCGGATGCGCTCGGCGGGGCATAGGGCGGCCAGCGCCCCACCAGGAAACCCACGGTTGCCAGCAAGGCGATGAACAGAACGACAAGCGGCCAGTGCTGCCGCCTGTCCGCCGGTGCCGGGGCGGCAACTGCAGGCACGGAAGTGGCGGGAAGCGCCGCCCCCGCGTCTGCCTTGCCCAGGGCTGCGGTGTGCCGGATAGTCTCGGCGATCAGGTCGCGCTGCCGCGTGCGCTCGATCGCGAGCCAGTCGTCGAAGCCGCTGTCGATGTTGTCCAGATCGGCGAAAAGCTGCTCGTCATGATCGGGCAGGGCGCGTTCCAGCTGCGCCGCATCGCCCGATCGGGCGGCGGCTTGAAGGCGGTCGGCATCGGTTTCGAGCTGCGCCGGATCCAGCCGGACGTGCGACCGTTCGACGATCAGCAGCGGCGCCGGGCCGGTGGTGAACGCCTTCAGCTCGAACAGGGCCTGGCGCAGGCTGGCGCGGGCCTGTTCCTCGCCGCGATCGCCCCACAGCAGGCCGGCGATGCGCTCGCGGCTGATCGGGCGGTCCGGGTGGAAGGCAAGCCAGGCGAGCAAGGCGCGCGCCTTGCGGCCGCGCGGGTTGAGCGGTTCGCCGGTGGGCGCCAGGATCGCGAAATCACCCCAGCCGTGCAGCCGAAACGGGGCGTATTCGGCGCCGGTCGGACGGAAATCGAACTCGAACTTGTTCATGGTTTCAACCCTGAACCCAGCCTCGGGCGTATTGAGGGTAGCCTATAAGGGGGCCGGGGGCGAGTCGGAGGGGTCGGCCGCAGGCAGAGCCTGCAAGTCCGGCGGGGGAGAAGAGAACGAAAAAGGAAGGTCGCGGCAAAGCCGCGAGTCGTCGGTCCCCGGACAAGCTTGGGGCGTCGCCCCGCACTTGATCCGGGGCCGGCCGGGCTCGGCGCCGAGTCCGCAGGCCTTCGCACGATTGCTGCGCAATCCTGCTCCAGGCTGCGGTCGGCTTGTGAACCAACAGCCGCTTTGCGGCTATTGGTTCATCGAGCCGAAGAAGTCCTCGTTCGTCTTCGAATCCTTCATCTTGTCCAGCAGGAACTCCATCGCATCGACGGTGCCCATCTGCATCAGAATGCGGCGCAGCACCCACATCTTGGACAGGATCGCCTTGTCGACCAGCAGCTCTTCCTTGCGCGTCCCGCTCTTTCCCACGTCCATCGCGGGGAAGATGCGCTTGTCCGCAACCTTGCGGTCGAGGACGATTTCGCTGTTGCCCGTGCCCTTGAATTCTTCGAAGATCAGCTCGTCCATGCGGCTGCCGGTGTCGATGAGGGCGGTGGCGATGATCGACAGGCTGCCGCCTTCCTCGATGTTGCGCGCCGCGCCGAAGAAGCGCTTTGGCCGTTGCAGCGCGTTGGCGTCGACGCCGCCCGACAGCACCTTGCCCGAACTCGGCACGACGCTGTTGTAGGCGCGCGCAAGCCGCGTGATCGAATCCAGCAGGATCACCACGTCGCGCTTGTGCTCCACCAGCCGCTTGGCCTTTTCGATTACCATCTCGGCAACCTGGACGTGGCGTGCCGCGGGCTCGTCGAAGGTGGACGAAATGACTTCGCCCTGCACCGATCGCTGCATGTCGGTCACTTCCTCGGGCCGCTCGTCGATCAGCAGCACGATCAGATAGACTTCGGGGTGGTTCGCCGAAATCGCCTTGGCGATGTTCTGCAACAGCACGGTCTTCCCGACCCGGGGCGGGGCGACGATCAGGGCGCGCTGGCCCTTGCCCTGCGGGCTGATGATGTCGATGACCCGGCTCGACTTGTCCTTGTTGGTCGCGTCCGCATTGTCGAGGTTCAGCTTCTCGTCGGGATAGAGCGGCGTCAAATTGTCGAAATTGACCCGGTGGCGCAGCGTCTCGGGATCGTCGAAGTTGATCTTGGTCAGCTTGGTCAGGCTGAAATAGCGCTCGCCGTCTTTGGGGGCGCGGATCTCGCCCTCGATCGTGTCGCCGGTGCGGATGCCATAGCGGCGCACCATGCCGGGCTGGAGATAGATGTCGTCAGGCCCCGCAAGATAGTTCGCCTCGGCCGAGCGGAGGAAGCCGAACCCGTCGGA
This sequence comes from Sandaracinobacter sp., assembly GCA_031425455.1. Taxonomy (GTDB): domain Bacteria; phylum Pseudomonadota; class Alphaproteobacteria; order Sphingomonadales; family Sphingomonadaceae; genus Sandaracinobacteroides. Next base: position 36,622 of record JANPJJ010000213.1, read on the forward strand.
CAGGACCTCGATCGTTCCCGAGCCGGTGATTTCCTCGCCATTCTCGGCCATCGCCTTCAGGATGCCGAACAGCAGGTCCTGCTTTCTCAGCGTGGAGGCCTGCTCGACACCCAGTTCCTCGGCCATGGCGACCAGGTCTGCGGGCGTCTTCTTCTTCAGTTCGATGAGATGCATATAGGCTTTCTGGGGTATTCGACGCCGTTCAGAGCTGTGTCGGAAGGCGGAAAGCTGCGCCGCCGGACGGGGCGCGTGGCTTGGCGGTAGGCGCGGTGGATTATGGGGTCAAGTGGGTTTGCGCGGGCTTCCCTCACCTCCGTCATGCCAGCGCAACCGCAGGTCAGCGAAGTTGAACGCAGGCATCTTCCTGCTCAACCTAGGCCTATGCGGGGCGGCGGGAGATCCCAGCCTGTTGGGATGACGGCATTGGTCGTCAGTCCCAGCGAGCCTCAGGCGGAAGACTCATCAGGATCGCGTCCGTATTCCCCCCCGTCTTCAGTCCGAAGGTCGTGCCCCGGTCGTACACCAGATTATACTCGGCATAGAGCCCGCGGTAGCGAAGCAGCGTGAGCCGCTCCTCCTCGGTCCAGGGTGTCGCCATCCGCGCCGCCACGATCTTCGGGAAAGTAGCAAGGAAAGTCTCTCCCACGTCGCGGGTGTAGGCGAAATTGGCGTCGAAGGCGGCCTCGCTGTCCACGTTCAGCCAGTCGTAGAAGATGCCGCCCACGCCGCGGGTGCGCTTGCGGTGGGGCACGTAGAAATACTCGTCGCACCAGGCGCTGTGTTTCTCCCAGTGCGCGGGATCGTGCCGGTTGCAGGCGGCTTCGAACGCAGCTTTGAAGGCCACGGTGTCGTCGGCGCGGGGGAGGGCCGGGTTCAGGTCCGCGCCGCCACCGAACCAGCGCTTGGTGGTGACCAGGAATCGCGTGTTCATGTGGACGGCCGGAACATGGGGATTGGCCATGTGCGCGACCAGCGAGATGCCGGTTGCGAAGAAGCGCGGGTCTTCGGAAGCGCCGGGAATATTCTTCGCGAACTCGGGGTTGAATTCCCCGAAGACAGTAGAGGTGTTCACGCCGACCTTCTCGAACACCCGGCCCTTCATCACCCCCATGCGCCCGCCGCCGCCGGGGCCGCCGGCATGATCGGTCCGGTCCCAGGGCGTGTACTGGAACCGCCCGGGTGCGGCCGGCGCGTTCGGCAGCGCCGGGAGACCGGCGCCGGCGTCCTCAAGCGCCTCGAACGCAGCGCAGATGCGGTCTCGCAGCTGCTGGAACCAGGCCTGGGCGGCGAGCTGCTGCGGATCGAAGTCGGTCATGCCGGGCGCGATGCCATGCCGAAGCGAAAGCGGCAATCCGGCTTGCGCAGTCGCGCCGTTTTGCGGACAACCGCTCCGCAAAGGAGAGCGGCATGACAGTCTTGAGGACCCCCGATTCGCAGTTCGAAGGGCTGGAGGGCTGGGATTACGCGCCCCACTACACCGAAGTAGACGGCGGGCTGCACGGCGCGCTCAGGATTGCGCACGCCGAGGCCGGGCCCGCCGATGGCCCTGTCGTGCTGCTGATGCACGGCGAGCCGAGCTGGTCCTATCTTTACCGCAAGATGATCCCCCTGTTCGCAGCCAAGGGCTGCCGCGTGCTGGCACCCGACCTTGTGGGGTTCGGCCGCTCGGACAAGCCGAGCGAGCCGTCGGACTACAGCTATGCCGGCCATGTCGGCTGGATGACGCAATGGTTCCAGGCAAACAGACTGAACGATGCAACCCTGTTCTGCCAGGATTGGGGCGGACTGATCGGGCTGCGGCTGGTGGCCGCGATGCCCGAGCGATTTGCCCGGGTCTGCGCGTCCAATACGTTCCTGCCCACCGGCGAAGGCAAGGTGAGCGAGGCGTTCGAGCGCTGGCGCACCTTCAGCCAGTCGGTGCCGGAGTTCGATTCGGGCTGGATCGTGAACGGCGGCACCGCGCGGGGCCTCTCGGACGGCGCGCGCGCCGCCTATAATGCGCCCTATCCCGATGACAGGTACAAGGCGGGCGCGCGGCGCTTTCCGATGCTGGTGCCGACCGACCCCGACATGCCGGGCGCGACCGACAACCGGGCGGCGTGGAAGGTGCTGGAGGCGTTCGACAAGCCCTTCCTGACCCTGTTCGGCGACAGCGATTTCGTGACGAAGGGGGCCGAAAAGGCCCTGATCGCGCGCATCCCGGGCTGCGCCGGCCAGCCGCACCGGATCGCCGAGCGGGGCGGGCATTTCATCCAGGAGGATGCGGGCGAGGAACTGGCGGGCGATGTGCTGGCCTGGATGGGATTGTAAAGTTCAGGCTGGTCTTCCCCGCGAAGGCGGGGATGACCAAGCGGTGCGCCCGCGTACCGCCTCCATCCTCCTTGACACCATCCGGGCCCCCGCATAAAGCCGCGCCTCCAACGCGCGGGCGTAGCTCAGTTGGTTAGAGTGCCGGCCTGTCACGCCGGAGGTCGCGGGTTCGAGCCCCGTCGCTCGCGCCATTCTCCCCAGCCGGAATTCTCCCTCAGGAGACCGGCTGGCGCAGATGGTCCCACTGCTCCAGTTCATGCGCAATTGACGCCTCGACGAGCAATTCCCAAAGCCGCTCGACAAGATCGGGATCGAGGCCGTGCAGTCCGGCCGTGCCGCGCACATTCGCCAGCACCTGCGCCTTTCGCGCTTCGTCCCGAACGGCGGCTCGGCTCGGCTTGATGCGCGCCGCCGCGTCCATGTAGGCCATGCGCTCGGCCAGAAGCGCCACCAGCGCCCGGTCCACCGAATCCACGCCGGTACGGACCTCGGCCATGGTTTCGCATTGTGGAGCTGGCAGGCGGCTCACGCCTTCCCCCGCTCAGTCTTGCCCTGCCCAGTCTTGCCCCGCTCAATCTTGGCCCGTTCAGTTTTGGCCCGCTCAGTTTTCCAGAGGCCCGTCTCGATCCAGACCAGCAACGGCCGCACCGGAACCACCCAGGCGATGCCGAGCACCAGCCAGACAGGCGCCTGCAGCAACGGGTGCAGCCGCGCCACCGGTTCGAACAGCCAGACCACGAACAAGGCGTAGGCGAGAATAGCGATAAGAAGGCCGAGGATGCCGAACGGGCGCCGGAGGTTGGGGGTCATGAACGGCCTCTAGCGCCGGGGCCGGCGAGGTGAAAGGCCGTCGGTGTCGCAATCGCATCGAGCGGCTGGTCCCAGGCCTCCGGTGCCACCGCATTGACCAGCTGCACATCCCAGGCGAGGCCGATGGCCAGCACCGGGCCGGTGGCACGAAGGGCAGCAAGTGTGCGATCGTAGTGGCCGGCGCCCTGGCCCAGCCGGTTGCCGCGCCGGTCGGCTGCCAACAGCGGCACGAGGAGCACGTCGGGGCGGAGACGCGGGGCCTCGGCGCCCGGTTCGGGAATGCCCTTGAACCCGGGCCGCAGATCGGCGCAGGCGGCCGCGTGAAACCCCAGCGGCGCCGGCCCCACCACGCGCGGGAACGCCAGCGACCAGCCCCTTACAACGGCCATGGCCTCGATGGCGGCGGGGTCGATCTCGTCTCCGAGCGCTGCATAGCTTCCGAGCACGGCGGGCGGGCCCAGATGCGGCACGATGCTTTCGGCAAGCGCCCGTTCCAGCGCCTTGCGGACGGCAACGGCAAGCGCGCCGGTGAAGGCAGCCCTTGCAGCCCGCATCGAGCGCCGCACAGCCTTTCGGTCCGGCGTCATCGGGGCCTTCCTGCCAGATAACGGCCCGTCCTACACGGGCCTGTCTGATACGGGCGAAGTGGCGGGTCCGCACCGACCGTTTGCACGAAGATCCGCTGACGCCAGAACGTCAGGTGGGGACCATATGATCGGGGCCACGGCCCCGGCAGGGACAGCCCCCTCGGAATGTTAATCGCCTCAGGGATGC
>JANPJJ010000214.1:0-3675 GCA_031425455.1 Sandaracinobacter sp.
GGCGCCAACAAGCGGCCGCTGAAATCACTGTCCGACATGCTGAAGGGCAAGCAGGGCCGGTTCCGGCAGAATCTGCTGGGCAAGCGGGTCGATTATTCCGGCCGGTCGGTGATCGTGACCGGGCCCGAGCTGAAGCTGCACCAGTGCGGCCTGCCGAAGAAGATGGCGCTCGAGCTGTTCAAGCCGTTCATCTACGCCCGGCTCGACGCCAAGGGGCTCAGCATGACGCTGAAGCAGGCCAAGAAATATGTCGAGAAGGAGCGCAAGGAGGTCTGGGATATCCTGGACGAAGTGATCCGCGAGCATCCCGTGATGCTGAACCGGGCGCCGACGCTGCACCGGCTGGGCATCCAGGCGTTCGAGCCGGTGCTGATCGAGGGCAAGGCGATCCAGCTGCACCCGCTGGTCTGCTCCGCCTTCAACGCCGATTTCGATGGCGACCAGATGGCCGTCCATGTTCCGCTCAGCCTTGAAGCGCAGCTGGAATGCCGCGTGCTGATGATGAGCACGAACAACATCCTGAGCCCTTCGAACGGCAAGCCGATCATCGTGCCCTCGCAGGACATGGTGCTGGGGCTCTATTACCTGGCCATGGAACGGCAGGAAAAGACACCCGAGTATATCGAGGTGGCCGCCGAAGACGGGACAGTCACGAAGCGCGAGAAGCTGCCGCTGTTCTCGGGCATGTCCGAAGTGCACGCCGCGCTGACGGCGAAGGCGGTGACGCTGCACACCCGCATCGAGGCGCGGGTGCCGCAGACCAACGAGGCGGGCGACGTGGAGCTGAAGCGCTTCATCACCACGCCGGGCCGGATGCTGATCGCGGAGTGCCTGCCGAAGTCGCACAAGGTGCCGTTCGAGACGGTCAACCGGCTGCTGACCAAGAAGGAGATCGGCGATGTCATCGACACCGTCTATCGCCACACCGGCCAGAAGGAGACCGTGCTGTTCGCCGATGCCATCATGGCGCTGGGGTTCCAGCATGCGTGCAAGGCCGGCATTTCGTTCGGCAAGGACGACATGATCATTCCGGCGCAGAAGGAAGTGCTGGTGGAGCGCACCCGCGCGCTCGCCAAGGATTTCGAACAGCAGTATCAGGATGGCCTGATCACCCAGGGCGAGAAGTACAACAAGGTGGTCGACGCCTGGTCGCGCTGCGGTGACGATGTCGCCAACGAGATGATGAAGGAAATCTCGGCGACCCCGATCGACAAGGCGACCGGACAGCAACGTTCGATCAACTCGGTCTATATGATGGCGCACTCCGGCGCTCGCGGTTCGCAGGCGCAGATGAAGCAGCTTGCAGGCATGCGCGGCCTGATGGCCAAACCCTCGGGCGAGATCATCGAGACTCCGATCATCTCCAACTTCAAGGAGGGGCTGACCGTCCTCGAATATTTCAACTCGACGCACGGCGCCCGCAAGGGGCTCGCCGATACCGCGCTGAAGACGGCCAACTCGGGCTATCTGACGCGCCGCCTGGTCGATGTGAGCCAGGATTGTGTCGTGCTGGAGGATGATTGCGAGACAACGCGCGGCCTGATGATGAAGTCCATCGTTGAAGGCGGCTCGGTGATCGTGACGCTGGGCGAGCGTATCCTGGGCCGGACGGTCGGCGAGGATATCGTCGATCCGAAGACCGGCGAAGTGCTGTTCGCCCGCGATGCGCTGCTTGACGAGAAGGACGTGAAGGCGGTCGAGGATGCCGGCATCGTCGAGGTCAAGATCCGCTCGCCGCTGGTCTGCGAAGCGAAGCAGGGCGTCTGCGGCCGTTGCTATGGCCGGGATCTGGCACGCGGCACGCCCGTCAACATCGGCGAGGCGGTCGGCGTGATCGCGGCGCAATCGATCGGCGAACCCGGCACCCAGCTGACGATGCGGACCTTCCACATCGGGGGCGCGGCGCAGGTTTCCGAACAGTCCAGCCACGATGCGCCGATCGACGGCAAGGTGGAGTATCGCAACCTGCCGACCATCAAGGACAGCCGCAAGCGGCTGATCGCGATGGCACCGACCGGGGGCGAAGTCGCCATCATCGATGCCGACGGACGCGACCGCTCGGTTCACAAGATCCCGTTCGGCGCGGTCTTGACCGTGAAGAACGGCGAGAGCGTGAAGAAGAGCCAGCGGCTTGCCGACTGGGATCCCTATACCCGGCCGATCATCACCGACAAATCGGGCATCGTGAAGTATCAGGACCTGGTCGAAGGCCAGACCCTGAAGGAAGAAACCGACGATGCGACCGGGATCGCGCAGAAGGTCGTGTCCGAATGGAAGGCGACCAAGGCCAAGGACGATCTCCGGCCGCGCATGACGTTGCTGGACGAGGCCTCGGGCGAAGCCGGCCGCTATCTGCTGCCGGTCGGCGCCATCCTGTCGGTGGCCGATGGCCAGCAGGTGGAAGCGGGCGACGTGCTGGCGCGGATGCCGCGCGAAGCCGCCAAGACCCGCGACATCACCGGCGGTCTGCCGCGCGTGGCCGAGCTGTTCGAGGCGCGAATCCCGAAGGACAATGGCATCATCGCCAAGGTCGACGGGCGGGTCGCTTTCGGGAAGGACTATAAGGCCAAGCGCCGCGTGGAACTGCACCCCGAAGACGGGTCGGAGCCGATCGTGTACCTGCTCGCCAAAGGCAAGCACATGTCGGTGCAGGAAGGCGATATGGTCCGCCGCGGCGACTATATCGTCGACGGGCCTGCCAACCCGCACGATATTCTGGACGTGCTCGGCATCGAGAAGCTGGCCGAATATCTCTGCGCCGAAATCCAGGAAGTCTATCGTCTGCAAGGCGTGAAGATCAACGACAAGCATATCGAAGTGATCGTTCGCCAGATGCTGCAGAAGGTCGAGATCTTCGACGAAGGCGACTCTACATTGCTGAAGGGCGAGCAGGTCGACCGCGAGGAGATGGACGAGATCAACGCCAGGCTGATCGTCGAGGGCAAGCGCCCGGCCGACGGCAAGCCGGTGCTGCTTGGAATCACCAAGGCCTCGCTCCAGACGCGCAGCTTCATCTCGGCCGCGTCGTTCCAGGAAACGACCCGGGTGCTGACCGAAGCTGCCGTGCAGGGCAAGGTCGACACGCTGCAGGGCTTGAAGGAGAACGTGATCGTCGGCCGGCTGATCCCGGCGGGGACGGGCGCGGCGCTGGGCCGGATGCGGGTGACCGCCACCAGTCGCGACGCGGCCCTGCGGGCGCAGCAGGCGGCGTTGATGCCGGTGGAGCCTGTGTCTGCACAATAGGCCCGTTGAACAGGCTGGCGAACAGGGCAGCGCGCAACCGCAATCGCGCGCTGCCCTGGAAGCTGAGTGGCTGAAGCTGACACGGCATATTCTGCCGGGGCTTGCCGCGGCAAGGGGTTGGCCCATCCGGGACGATCATTGCTTTCAGCGCGTTTTACTGGACAGCGCTTGCGGCGATGTATGGTACCGGCATGTTGCCGGGCGGCCCGCCTATCGGGAGGCGAATGATGCTATCCTGCGAAAGGCTGTTGCGATGGGTGCAGCGGTCTGCGCTGGGGCCGCCGACCTCTCCGAGCTGAACAGGCAGAGCCTGCTGATGCGCCGGCTGCGGAGTTCCGGCCCCGGGCGCTTGGGCTGAACGATACGTTCAATCTGTTCGCCACCTTGGACCTCTTGAGCCGCTTTCAACCGGCGGGCCTGCCGCAACCCCGC